>JAXDGC010000087.1:0-20058 GCA_034665245.1 Solirubrobacteraceae bacterium
CGAAGCGTGCCCGGTAGGGGTGCAGCTCCGCTTCCGAGCGGGCGCGCCGGATGCCGCGGCGGCCGAACATCATCGAGTCGAAGTGGCCCGCGAAGGAGAGATGCGTGAAGCGCGGCCTGCCGGTCGCCGGGTCGAGCGCGAGCCGCTCGAGGTACTCGTAGTCGAAGTCCCCGTGAGACATGCTCATCGGCTTGCGGCCGTGGTCGATCATCGCCCGCAGCGCCGCCGCGTGATCGTCGGGCGCGAGCAGCGTCACCTCGCCGCCGATCAGCTGCGCGTTCTGGCCCGGGCCGCGGCGCTCGCGCAGCAGCGCCATCTGCGCGTCGATCTCGCGCACCGTGTGGCCGCCGTCGACGCGCACGCGGTTGGCGTCGCGCGAGTGGTAGCAGGGGGTGCAGGCGAGGTCGCAGCGCGGGAACACCCCGTGCGTGCCCTCGCAGCCGGCGGTGCGGCGGCCGAGCATCTGGTTGGGCGTCTTGACGTGCGCGGGGAGCTCCTCCCACCGCCGCGCGAGCGCGGCCTCGAGGTCCGGGTGCTCCGGCCGCGTGAGGAGCTCGAGCTCGCGCAGGTTCACGACCGGACGGACCCTACCTCGGCCGCGTGGTAGGAATGCCGCGTGTCGTCGCTCGCCGATCTGGAGCCCCTCCTGGCTCGGGTCGCGGAGCAACTCGAGGCCACCGGCTCGGCCGCCGAGATCTACGACCGCGAGTGGAACCTCGTGTGGCTGACGAGCCAGTTCCGCTTCTTCGCGGGCGACCGCCCGCTCGAGCAGCTCGGGCTCGGCAAGCACCCGGTCACCGTTCGTACCGAGTCGCTCGACGGGATGGTGCCGTTCGAGACCGGCATCGAGTGGATGCGCAAGAACATCCCGCTGATGGCGCACGACACGCCCGGCGGGATGGACGCGATCCGGGCGCTCCTGCCGGCCGGCCACGACCGCGAGATCGGGCCGCTCGAGCCTGGACCGCCGGAGACGCTGTGGTGGGGCGAGCTGACCTACCTGCAGGGCGGCCTCCCGCCGGCGCAGACCCGCTACTTCACGTTCGCGCTGCACGACCCGGTCGGCGAGCGCGTCGGCTGGACGACCCTGTACCTGCCGGCCGCGCCGGCCAGCATCGTCTCGCTGATCACGCGCGGCAACCAGGGGATGTTCGCGCGCATGGCGGAGCTGCTGGAGCCGGCACGCCACGAGACCGCGATCCTGTTCGCGGACATCCAGGCGTCGAGCGCGCTGTCCCGCCGGCTCTCGACCCAGCGCTGGTTCGAGCTGATCCGCGGCTTCTCCACCTTCGCCGACCATTGCGTGGTCGTGAAGAGCGGGATCGTCGGGCGCCACGCGGGCGACGGCGTGACCGCGTTCTTCCTGGCCGAGCAGGGCGGCTCGCGCGCCGCCGCGTGCGAGGCCGCCCTGCACGCGGGGCGGGAGATCGTCGGCTGGTGCCCGGAGGAGTTCGCCGACGGCGATCTCCACATCAACGCCGGCGTCCACTGGGGCGGCGCGCTCTACCTCGGCCAGGTCGTCACCGGCGGGCGCCTCGAGGTGACCGCCCTCGGTGACGAGGTCAACGAGGCCGCGCGGATCCAGCAGTCGGCGCGCGACGGCGTCCTGCTCGCCTCCAAGCCCGTGGTCGAGCGCCTCGACCTCGACGACGCGCACGCGCTCGGCCTCGATCCGCTCACGGTCATGTACCGAACCGTCGGCGAGCTGCCGGGCGTGACCCCGAAGGCGGTGCGCGACGCCGGCGGTGTCCCCGTCGTGGCCGTCCCGCGCCGCCGCGCCATATGACCCGGGTCGCGGTCTGCGGTGGCATCTACGCCAACCCGTGGGCGCTCGAGGCGTTCGTGGCCGACGCGCGCGAGCGCGGTGCCGAGCGGCTGCTCTGCCTCGGCGACCTCGGGGGCTTCGGCGCCGCCTGCGACGCGGTCTGGCCGCTGCTGCTCGAGCACGGGATCGAGTGCATCGCCGGCAACTACGACGTCGCGATCGGGCGCGGCGACCCCGACTGCGGCTGCGGCTACACCGACGAGCGCGACAACCACTTCGCGCAGCTCATGTACGACTACACGCGCGCCCACACGAGCCCCGCGTTCGCGGCCTGGATGCAGGCGCTGCCCGGCGAGCGGCGGGAGACCGTCGACGGTGTCGACGTCCACGCCGTGCACGGCTCGCCGCTGGCGGTCAACGACTTCGTGTGGGAGTCGCTGGAGGAGGACGAGCTGGCGCTGCGCGTCCACGCCTCCGGCGCGGACCTGCTCCTGTGCACGCACACCGGCATCCCCTGGCAGCGCGCGTGCGACGGCACGCTCGTGGTCAACGTCGGCACGATCGGCCGGCCCGCGAACGACGGCCGGCGCGAGGGCTGGTACGCGATCGTCGATCTCGCCGACGGGCATGCGCGAGCGGAGCTGGTGCCGCTCGCCTACGACTGGCGCGCGCACGCGGCGGCCCTGCGCGCCGCGGGGCTGCCGGAGCCGTTCGCCGAGACGGTCGAGACGGGCTGGTGGACGACGTGCCTGGAGATCGTGCCGCCCGCCGAGCGCGCCCGCGGTCGCTACCAGGTCTACCGGGAGGCGCCGACGGCCGGCGAGCGGCCCGTGACCCCGCTGTTCGGCTCGCCGGACTTCCCTCCCCGGCTGTGGATCTACACGAACTTCCACTGCAACCTGGCCTGCGACTACTGCGTGGTGGCCTCCTCGCCGCGGGCGCGCAGGCGCTCGCTCGGGCTCGAGCGCTTCCGCGCGCTCGTCGACGAGGCGGTCGCCGAGGGCTTCGAGGAGATCTACGTCACCGGCGGCGAGCCGTTCATCGAGCCCGCGATCGTCGAGATGCTCGAGTACGCCGCCCGGCGAGTGCCGACCGTCTGCCTCACGAACGCGATGCTGTTCCGCGGCGGCCGCCGGGAGCGCGATCTCGTGCGGCTGGCCGCGTGCGAGCGGCTCGTGCTGCAGTCCTCGATCGACGGGGCCGGTGCCGCGTCGCACGACCGCTGGCGGGGGGAGGGATCCTTCGAGCAGGCGATGGCGGGGATCGCCCACGCCCACGCACTCGGGCTGCCGCTGCGCGTGGCGATGACCGAGACGCCGGCCAACGCGGGCGAGGCCGAGGCGCTGCGCGGCCTGCTCGCCGGCGTGGGCGTGAGCGGCGAGGACTTCGCGGTGCGCCCGCTCGTGCGGCGCGGCTTCGCGGAGCGCCGCGGCATCGGCGCCGCCGTCTCCGACGCCGTGATGGCGCCCGAGCTGACCGTCACCGAGGACGGGCTCCACTGGCACCCGGTGGGCGCCGACCTCGCCTCCTCGCCCGACATGCTGGTCGCGCCGGCGCCCGCGTCGCTGGCCGAGGGCAAGCGCCTGATCACGGAGCGCTTCCTCGCGCTGCGGCTCGCGGACGGCTCGCTCCCGCAGCCCTACCGGTGCGCTGTCTAGGCTCCAGGGGCGATGGCGATCGGGATCATCACCGGCTCGGGCACCCATGCGCTGCCGGGGTTCGAGGGTGGCCCGACCGAGCCCGTCACGACGGAGTGGGGCGACGCCTACGTCTCGCGGGGGTCGCTCGCCGGCGTCGACGTCTTCCACATCTCGCGCCACGGCGACGGCCATGTGCGGCTCTCCAACCATGTCCCGCACCTCGCCCACATCGGGGCGCTCAAGCAACTCGGCGTGGCGGGGGTGCTGGCGGTGACGGTGTGCGGCGCGGTCGATCCGACGGTCGAGCTCGGCACGCTGATCTGCTTCGACGACCTGCACTTCACCGCCAACCGGCTGGCCGACGGCCGCCTCTGCACGTTCCACCAGCAGGCCGGCCACCGCGATCGAGCCCACTGGATCTACGAGGACCCGTACTCGCCCGCCCTGCGCTCGGCGCTGCTGGCGGGGGCCGCCGACGCGGGCGTCGGCGTGCGCGACGGCGGCTGCTACGGCCACGTCGACGGGCCGCGCTTCAACACCAAGGCCGAGATCCGCGGGCTCGCCGCCTCCGGCGTGACGGCGGTGTCGCAGACCGCGGCGCCGGAGACCGTGCTGGCCGGGGAGGCGGAGCTGCCCTTCGCGCTGATCGGATACGCCACGGACTACGCCAACGGGGTCCAGGCCGAGGCGACGCCCGTCGAGCGCCTGCTCGAGCTGATCGCCGCGAGCACGGACGCGTTCGCGCGCGTGCTGGGCGCCGCCGTGCCGCGGATCGACGAGTCGGCGCTCGCCCCCGCCGGCATCGTCTACCACTTCCACGCCGGCTGAGCCCGCCGCTCGTCTCGGTCGTCGTGCCCGTGCTCGACGAGGCGCGGGCGCTCCCGGGCCTGCTCGACCACCTGGCCGCGCTGCCGGGGCGCTGGGAGGTCGTGATCGCCGACGGCGGCTCGCACGACGGCAGCGCGGACCTCGCCCGCGCCCATCCGCTGGCGCCGGCCGTGGTCGCGGCGCCGCGCGGCCGTGCGCGCCAGCAGAACGCGGGCGCAGCGGCGACCACCGGCGAGCTGCTCGTGTTCCTGCACGCGGACTCGCGGCTGCCCGCCGGCGCCTACCGCTCGCTCACGCGAGCGCTGCGCGACCCGGCCTGCCCGGGCGGGAGCTTCGCATTGCGCTTCGACGGCACGGATCGCTTCTCGCGCGGGCTGACGCGCTGGTACGCGCTGCAGCGGCGCTGCGGGATCTACTACGGCGACTCGACGCTGTGGCTGCGGCGCGCGGAATGGGAGGCGCTCGGCGGCTTCGCCGACCTGCCGATCATGGAGGACCATGACCTCGTGCGGCGCCTCGAGCGGCGCGGGCGCACGGCGTGCCTGCCCGGGCCGGCGCTGACCTCGCCGCGGCGCTGGCAGGCGCTGGGCTGGTGGCGGACCGGGCTCGCGTGGACGCTGATCCGCTGGGCGTGGATCGCCGGGGCGCCGCCGGATCGGCTGGCGCGCCTGTACCGCGCGGTGCGCTGAGCGCACCCGGTTTCTCCCATTCGACCTCGATGCGGAGGGTAGGTTGATTGCCATGTCCCACTCCGACACACGTCTCTGGCACCCGTTCGCCGACATGCACGCGGTCCGCTCGGCCGAGCTGACGATCGTCGCCGGCGAAGGCGTCCACGTGACCGACTCCGAGGGCCGGCGCTACCTCGACGGCACGGCCAGCCTCTGGAACGTGAACGTCGGCCACGGCCGCCACGAGCTCGCCGAGGCCGCGGCCGCGCAGATGCGGCAGCTGGCGACCTACTCCTGCTTCGGCCCGTTCGCCAACCCGCCCGCGCTGGAGCTCGCCGAGCGCCTCTGCGCGCTCGCCCCCGTCGACGACGCGCGCGTCTTCCTCACGAGCGGCGGCGGCGACTCGATCGACACGGCCGCCAAGCTCGCGCGGCGCTACGCCGCCGCGATCGGGCAGCCCGACCGCGTGCACCTGATCTCGCGCAGCCAGGGCTATCACGGGACGCACGGCCTCGGCACGAGCCTCGGCGGTATCCCGGCCAACCGCGCCGACGTCGGCCCGCTCGATCCGCATTCCTCGCAGGTCCCGCACGACTCGCTCGAGGCGCTCGAGGCCGAGATCGAGCGCGTCGGCGCGGATCGCGTCGCCGCGGTCTTCGTCGAGCCGGTGATCGGCGCCGGCGGCGTCCACCCGCCGCGGCCCGGCTACCTCGAGGGCGTCGACGCGCTGTGCAAGCGCACCGGCGTGTTCCACGTGGTCGATGCGGTGATCGCCGGCTTCGGCCGCCTGGGCGAGTGGTTCGGGCCCGAGCGCTGGGGCCTGCGCCCGGACATGATCACGTTCGCCAAGGGCGTCACCAGCGGCTACCTGCCGCTGGGCGGCGTGATCGTCAGCGGCAACATCGCGGCGCCGTTCTGGGACGAGGAGGGCGCGCCCTGGTTCCGCCACGGGCCCACCTACTCGGGGCATCCGACGTGCTGCGCGGTCGCGCTCGCGAACCTCGACATCATCGAGCGCGAGGGGCTGCTGGCCCGCGGGCTCGAGCTCGAGGGCGAGCTCGCCGCGGCGCTGCGCCCGCTCGGCTCGCACGCGCTGGTCGGCGAGGTCCGCTGCGGCACCGGCGCGCTGGCCGCCGTCGCGCTGTCGGGCGAGGTGCTCGCCCGCGACGCCAAGGCGCCGCTGCGGGTCGCCGCCCACGTCCGCGAGCGCGGCGTGCTGGTGCGGCCGCTCGGCGACGCCGTCGGCTTGTCGCCCCCGCTCATCGCCACGCGGGAGCACATCGACACGGCGGCGAGCGCCATCGGCGAGGCGCTCGACGCCGTCGCGGCCGAGCTCGGCGTGGCGGCCGCGGAATAGCCGCGGCCGCCGGCGAGGCCGCTAGGCGGCAGGCTCGAACAGGAACGCGACGAGCCTGTCGCGCCCGTGCCGCCCGCGGCGGGTGAGGATCACGCGCTCGATGCCGCCGAAGTCCTCCGTCGCGACGTCATAGCGGTGGAGCCGTTCCTGCCGCCACCAGGCCCGCGCCAGCCTGCGCGCCTTACGGCATCGCAGCCCGTGTCCGGCCGCCCGCACGTCGAGCGGCCCGCCGTCCGCGATGTCGCCGCAGCGGCGGTCGGTGTCGGGCGCGGGGATCGTCTGCCAGTCGGGTGACTCGTCGCGGCCGGCGAAGTCGGTGAGCGTACGCAGGTGCACGCCCTCCGTCGTCATCACGTTGATGTCGAGCTGGAGGTTCTCGGGACCGCTCGAGTAGGCCAGCATGGTGCCGTCGGGGGACCATGCCGGGCCCTCGTCGTGGAGGGCGTTGTGGGTGATCTGGATCGGGTCGGAGCCGTCGGCGCCCATCATCCAGATCTCCATGTCGCCCTCGGGGTTGCCGCCCGCGACGTCGGAGTTGGACTCGAACGCGATCCGCGTGCCGTCCGGCGACCAGGCGGGGGCCGAGTCGTACGCGCCCGGGACGTCGAACAGGGTCGTGAGCCCGGTCCCGTCGCCGGCCATCGACTCGACCGCGCGGTCGGTGTCGCCGGTCTCCGACTTCCGCGTCGCGAACAGCAGACGGCTCATGTCCGGCGACCAGCTGGGATAGAGCTGCGCGCCGGGCGGGTCGAACAGCAGCTCCGGCGACTCGCCGAGCAGGCCCATGTGCCAGAGGCTCCCGGGCCCTTCAATGCCGCCGCTGCGGCGGAACAGGAATGCGCTGCGGTCCGGGTACCACGACGGCTGGCTCGACGCCACGCCGGTGGGAGAGTCGGTGAGCGTCCTGACGCCCCCTCCCGACGCGGTCATCCGCGAGACCTCGAAGTTGATCCGCGAGTTCGGCTTGCGGATGCGGTAGACGATGTCGCGGCCGTCGGGCGCCCAGTCCGCCTGCGCGTCGTCGGCCGGGTTGGTGGTGAGCCGGCGCAGGTCCGTCCCGTCGTTGTTCATCGTGAAGATGTCGCCGGTCCGGAACGTCGGATCGGACCGGAAGCTCGAGAACGCGATGCGGCCGTTGAAGACGTCCGCCTGCGCGGACGCGGGCACGGCAAGGATGAGCCCCGCCGCGAGCGCGGCGAGATTGCGAGGCCTCATGGCAACCCCCTGGGGGTTGAAAGGGGGGCGTCTCCTGGGTTCTCCACCCGCCGGCGGGCGCCCGAGCTCCTGCGGGTTCCTGGTCTATGGAAGGAACGCGCGGCGCGCGCGGAGGTTGCGTCCTTAGGGGATGAGCTTGCCCGCGCTGATCCGCGCGGCCATCTCCTTGGACTCCTCGCGGTAGACCTCGCCGCCGGGGAGCTCGATCACCGGGTACTGACGCTGGCCGCTCAGCTGTTCGAGCTCGTCGCGCTTGGAGCGGCGGATCGGCCCCTTGACGAGCTCATACTCGATGCCCTGATCGTCGAGGGCCTTCTGGACCTTCCAGCACGGATGCGCACCGAGCTTGGCGAACGTGGTGGGGCAGCGATGGAGTCTCACCGGAGGCATGCGACGACCGTACTCCTCTAGCGGCGGACGCGCACCGTCCGCGACGCGCGGCCCGAGATCCGCAGGTCGGCGTCGCGGTAGGCGTGCGCGCGCCGGCCGCTCGCGCGCAGCGTGACGCCGTCGTAGCTCGCGATGCCGCGCACGCGGCGGGCGAGGGCGCCGAGCGTGCGCGCGCCCAGGTCACCCGCGCCGTCACCCCCGCCGTCTCCGCCGATCGTGATCGTCTCCACGAGTGCGCCGAAGAGGTCGGAGTCGGGATCGTCGACGTCCTTGCCGACGAAGCTGAGGAGTCGCCGGCCCGGTCGCAGCGAGGTCGGGATGCGCAGCCGGAAGCTGCGGCTGATGCGCGGACCGCGCACGACCTGGAGGTTGAGCCGCGCGCGGACGCGGTGCCCGCGCCGCACGTGCCGCGGCAGCGTCACGGACCGGATGAATGCCTGGCGCAGCCCGCGGTGGAGCTTCACGCGCGCGGCGAACTCGGTCACGTGGAGCGGGTGCGGCTTGAACTCGTCGAGGTCGGTCAGCGCGGCGAGCGTGTCCGAGGCGCCACCTGCGGCCACGATGTTCTCGCCCGACGCGGGGTCCGAGGGCGCGATGGCGGACGTGTAGCGGTTGCAGAAGCGGAGCGGGCGCTTGCGCTCGCGCAGCGAGATCCGCACGCAGACCGTGCCGCTGAGCTGCCCCGGCGCGCTGCGCAGGATCGCCGACGCGCCCTGGGCCACCGCGAGCGGCGCGACGAACGTCAGCGCCGAGGCGCCCGTCGGGTTGCCCACGTCGGTCTCGTCGACCACCTGCGCGCCGAGCGTCGAGTGCGCGCCCGTGTCCTCGTCCTCCGTGAACACACGGACGGGGATGGTGGTGGGCGGCCGGCCGGCGTGACCCACGACGGCGGCGCTGGCGTCGTTGGAGATCGTGCCGAGCGTGTGGCCGGCGGCGGCGAGCTTGTAGGTCGAGCCGGTGTCATCGCCGACGTTCGGGTTCGAGATCACGTCGTAGACGTAGGCGTCCTGCAACAGCAGCGAGCGCAGGCCGCTGTTCTCGAACGGGTGACCGAACCCCCACACGCGGTCGCCGTCGACGTAGGCGACGGTGCCGACCGCCCCGACCGAGAGGTCGCCGGAGGAGTAGCCGACGCTCAGCGACGACCCTGGCCGCGGCGGCTGGGCGGGGAAGGGCGCGAGCGGCAGCGCGGGCGCCGCGAGGATCGGGCGGCGCGCCTTCGCACCCGCCTCGGTGAGTCGTTGCGCGAGGCCGCGGTTGAGGCCGGAGACGGTGAGCGGCTCGGCGAGCGGCCGCACCGTCCCGATCCGCGATGCGCGGGCGCCGATCGGCTTCGCGCGCGGCGCCTCGGGCGGGTTGGCGAGGATCTCCTCGATCGGCGTGGCGAGCACGGTCTTGCCGCCGAAGGCGCCGATCGACTCGGAGATCGCCCCGGCGTTGCGAGCCGTGCCCGAGCCGTCGCGGCAGTAGATCGGCGAGCCCGAGAAGCCCGGCCCGACCCCGGACTCGTCGATCGCCGGCCCCGACACCCGCACGAGGATGCGCGGGCCGTCGTTCGCGGACGCGTCGCCCGAGACGACGTCGACGATCTCGACGTCGAAGCTCGAGATCTCCGTTCCGCGGATCACGGAGTAGGCGGTGCAGCGCATGCCGGGCCGCAGCTCCGACAGGGGCATGATCGGATCGCCGGCCTCGGCGACGCCCGGAGCGACGCCCGCGAGGAGGGCTGCCGCGGCGGCGACGGCGGGGAGGCAGCGGCGTCGCATCGGCGGCGCCACTCTAGCGCCGGAATCCCGGTGCGTTGCAGACGCTGGGCGCGGTGGGAGGATCCCTGACATGCCGATCGTCAACATCCAGCAGTCACCCCGCGAGCTCGAGCCCAAGCGGCGCCTCGTAGCCGCCATCACCCAGGCCTTCGTCGACGCCTACGGCGTGGCTCCCGGATCCGTGCAGGTGTTCATCAACGAAGTCGATGACGAGCACTGGGCAAAGGCGGGCCAACTCGCCGTCGACCGCGAGCACTGACGCGTGCCGACGCCGGAGCGGGTGCAGAGCTGGCTCGACGACTACGTCGCGGCCTGGCGCAGCTACGACGAGGCCGCGATCGGGGCGCTCTTCGCCCCGGACGTGAGCTACGCGTACCACCCGTACGACGAGCCACTCCAGGGCGCCGACGCCGTCGCCGCCTCGTGGCTCGGAGATCGCGACGAGCCCGGCACCTGGGAGGCGGCCTACGCGCCGGCGCTGACCACGGAGAACGCCGCGATCGCGAAGGGCGAGACGCGCTACAGCGACGGCAAGGTCTTCTCCAACCTCTTCGAGCTCGAGTTCGACGACGAGGGCCGCTGCATCCGCTTCGTGGAGTGGTTCCTGTTGCAACCGCCGGAGTGACTACGCGGCATCGGCCTCGTACCAACGCACCCACTTGCGCACCGCGTTGTCCGAGACCCCGTACTTCCGACCGACCGCCGACCAGCTCGTCTCGGCGATCTCGCGCGTGAGCTGGTCGTAGGGAGGCCGCTCGACCCGGCGAGCTTCCACGCTCGCTCGCCGGCTGGCGGGCGACGTGCCTCCTTGGCGCTGACCGCAGTCGCGCGAGCAGTAGCGGTGGGTATTGGTCTTCGGGCGGAACTCGCGGCCGCAATGCGGGCAGGTCGCCGAGCGCGGTGGTCGCCGGTTGGCCCTGCCGCAGTGCGTGTCGAGCGTTGCGTTGCAGTTGGGGCACACGATCCGAAGGTTCTCGATCCGGTTGTCGGTCGCGACGCCGTTGACATGGTCGAGAATCAGACCCATCTCAGCGCCGCGCCAGATCTCGCCTTGGCCGCAGAGCTCGCAGTGACGCTCTTTGAGACCGCATTCGTAGAGTCGTTCCTTCAGATGGCCTCGGTGGTAGGTCGACCCTTCGACCAGGATCTGCGACAGCGGGGTCGCGGTCCGCCGTAGTGCTGCCGCACGCGCGGCGTCGGGATCGAAGTGTTCGACGGAGATGCCCCAGAGTCGCACGTACTTCTGGAGTGTCCGGTGATTTCCGCCGCTGGTCCGCAGCCGGATGTGGCGGAGCGCCTCCGAGTAGTTCAGCGAAACCGCCACCGCATCCCGAAGCTGCTGTTCGGTGAACCTGAGAGGCGCGCCCGCCACGAACGTATGTTCGCACGCAGTTCGGACGGACTGGGGGGGGAGGAATCGAACCTCCATCTGCCGGTACCAAAAACCGGTGTCTTGCCATTAGACCACCCCCCACGGCAAGCGCTGCGGCGAGTCGATACTACGATGCCCCCGTGCCCGCTCCCACCGTGCTGATCCTCGCCGCGGGCGAGGGCACGCGCATGAAGTCCGATACGCCGAAGGTGCTGCACCCGATCTGCGGGCGGCCGATGATCGGCTGGCCGATCCGGGCGGCGCAGGAGGCGGGGGCCGGGCGGATCGTGGTCGTCGACGGGCCGCAGCGTCGGCTCGCGGGCGAGCTGCCCGACGGCGTCGAGGTCGCCGTGCAGGAGGAGCCCAACGGGACGGGTGACGCCGTGCGCTCCGCCGCCGGTCAGATCGGCGCCGGGGACACCGTGCTCGTGCTCTACGGCGACGTGCCGCTGATCACCGCCGAGGCGATCGACGGGCTCGCGCGGGGGCATGAGGAGAGCGGCGCGGCGGCGACGATGGCGACGATGGAGCTCGAGGACCCGACGGGCTACGGGCGCGTGATCCGCGCCTCCGACGGCAGCGTCGAGCGCGTCGTCGAGACGAAGACGCCCGGCGACGCGACCCCCGAGGAGGAGGCGATCCGCGAGGTCAACACCGGCATCTACGCGTTCGCGGGCGGCGACCTCCTCGACGCGCTCGGCCGGCTGACGTCCGACAATGCCCAGGGCGAGCTCTACCTGCCCGACGTGTTGCCGCTCCTGCGCGCCGACGGCAAGCTCGTCGGAGCGCACACGGTCACGGACGCCACGCTCACGCTCGGCGTCAACAACCGCGTCGACCTCGCCCGCGTGCGCGCCCTCGCGCAGGCCCGCATCCACCGCGCGCACGCCCTCGACGGCGTGACGATCGTCGATCCGCAGAGCACGGTCATCGACGCCGGCGTCGAGATCGGCGGCGACACGGTGATCGAGCCGAGCACGTACCTGCGCGGCGCCACCCGGATCGGCGCGCGCTGCACGATCGGCCCGCTCTCGACCCTCATCGACACCGTCGTCGGCGACGAGACGCGGATCGTGCACTCCTATCTCGACGGGGCCGAGCTCGGCAGCGGCGTCTCGGTCGGCCCGTTCGCCTACCTGCGCCCGAACGCGCGGCTGCGCGACCGCGCCAAGGCCGGCACCTTCGTCGAGATCAAGAACTCCGACGTCGGCGAGGGGACGAAGGTGCCGCACCTCTCCTACATCGGCGACGCCGACATCGGCGCGGGCTCGAACGTCGGAGCCGGCACGATCACCGCCAACTACGACGGCGCCAACAAGCACCGGACCACGATCGGCAGCGGCGTCAGGGTGAGCGTCCACACGTCCTTCGTCGCGCCGGTGACAGTCGGCGACGGCGCCTACACCGGGGCCGGCTCGGTCATCACCGACGACGTGCCCGCCGGCGCGCTCGGCATCGCCCGCGAGCGCCAGCGCAACGTCGAGGGCTACGCCGAGCGCGCTCCCCGGAAAGAGCGATGACGGCGCGCGCACCGTCTGCCCCCGGGCGTACACTCCGCGCTGCGGTGAGCCTGGATCCCCATCCCGCCCCGGCGACCTCTCTGGAGGTCCAATACGGCAAGCGCCTGATGCTCTTCTCGGGTCGCGCGAACCCGGAGCTGGCGCACCGGATCGGCGACAAGCTCGGCGTGGACCTGGGCGGCGTCGAGCTCAAGACGTTCGCCGACGGCGAGGTCTACTGCCGCTACCTGGAGTCGATCCGCGGGGCCGACGTCTTCATCGTCCAGCCGACGTGCGGCAACCCCGCGACGGGGATGTCGCCGAACGACTCTTTGATGGAGCTGCTGCTGATGATCGACGCGGCGGTCGGCGCCTCCGCGCACCGCGTGATCGCGGTCACGCCGTGGTTCGGCTACTCGCGCCAGGACAAGAAGTCCGCTCCGCGCGAGCCGATCTCCGCCCGCATGGTCGCCCGCGCGCTGGAGGCCGTCGGGGCCGACCGCGTCCTCACCATGGACCTCCACGCGGGCCAGATCCAGGGCATGTTCCAGAAGCCGGTCGACCACATGACCGCGCTGTTCATGCTCACCCAGTACTTCTCCGACCTGCGGCTCGAGGACCTCGTGGTCGTCTCGCCCGACGCCGGCCGGGTCAAGCTGGCCAAGAACTTCGCCTCGAAGATCGGGGCCGAGCTCGCGATCCTCAACAAGGAGCGGCCCGCCCAGCAGGTCGCCGAGATCGGCTACGTGATCGGCGAGGTGGCCGGCAAGACCGCGGTCATCGTCGACGACATGATCGGCACCGCCGGCACGCTCAAGGCGGCGGCCCAGACCGTGATCGACGAGGGCGCGGCGCGCGTGTACGCCGCCGCCACCCACGCCGTGTTCAGCGCTGGGACGTACGAGAACCTCGCCTCCGCCGGTTTCGAGCAGATCGTCGTCACCGACACGATCCCACTCCGGCCAGGCGCGCCGGACAACGTCCGCGTCCTCTCCTGCGCCGACCTCCTGACCGACTCGATCCGCTCGATCTTCACCGATGACTCGGTCTCGCAGGTCTTCGGCGGCGAGAACCAGCTCTTCTGACCGACTCGTCGACTTCTGACACCGTGACGTTTGCGGAATGCGCCAAAACGCGCAACACTCAACGCGTACTGAACGGAATGCGGGAGCCATGTGGTCCCCGTTCGCGTTCATTGAAGCCAAGGGGAGACGGGACCGATGGAGCCCACATCTCTGACGGACAGACGCGAGCGGACGGACACACGGCTCAGCACGTGGATAGCCAAGGCCCGGAGCTGGACCGACGCCGAGTACCGCGCGCAGCGTGAGCGCGCGCAAGCCGACCGCGCGTTCGCAGACGTCGCCAGCGCCATCGAGCGAGGTCTCGGCTCCGTCGATGCGCGATCGGCGGACGCTCAGCTCTTGCATCGGCTGCGTGACGCCGTGAGAGGGCGCTGACTGAGCGCGGCGCGCCTGCAGGAGCTGCTCGGGCTCGACGACGACGAGCTGCTGGTCGTGCTCGACGCCGGCCCGCTCGAGGTCGTGTCGGGCGACCTCGACCACCGGCCCGAGCTGCCGATCCTGCTCGACCTGCTCGCCGACGCCGAGGAGCAGGCGGGCGCGCCGGTGCTGCAGCGCTGGGTGCGCCGCGAGGGTCCCGCCGGGCGGCCGATCGACCTCCTGCTCGCGCGCGACTTCGGGGGCTTCGAGGATGCCCTGGCCACGCTCGCCGAGCGCGGCTTCGTCATCCGCGGGGGCGGTGCTTGAGCGGGCTCTACTTGTCGGGGTCCGGGCGCTCATCGCCCGGCCACGCACCCGTGAGGTAGTACCAGCCCTTCGCGCCCTGGCGATCGATCAGCGCGCGCGTCCCCTTGAAGATCATGCCTTGGAGGGCCGCGGCGGCGAGGACCTTGCCGATCCGCGTCTCGCGGGTCGTGGCCTCGGGCGGCTCCTCGTCGTCGATCTTCGTCCAGACGAAGTCGAAAACGCGCTTGCCGGCGAGCCCGCCGAGGATGCCGATGATGAGTCCGAACGGCTTGTAGATCAGCTTCATCGCGGCCGGAGGCTACCGCTGTCTGTCCAGTGGGTAACAATTGGGTCAGCGATCTGCCGATACAGAGGGGAAATGGACGACCATCTCGCCGACGAACTGCTTCGCAGGGCCCTGATCGATCAGGACGCCTCGGCGGCCGTCGCCCTGCGGGTCGGCGGCCTCACGCTCTGTGAGCAGCTCACGGTCGTCTTCCATGGCCGGCGCGACCTCGGGACGATCCAGACCTACATCACCAACGGCGGCCGCGGGGCGGGCAGCGCCGTCGCGTCCGACGAGCTGATGCGCGTGCCGTGCGATCTCGACCTCGCCTCGGCGCGCGACCGCGAGGAGGCCGAGGCGCTCTACGCCGAGCAGGCCGGCGCGCTGCGCGACGCCCTGCTCGGCGCGGACACCGTGCTCGACATCTGGCGCGAGCCGCTCGAGGACCTCGCCCGCGCGCGCGTCGAGGTCGACCGCCGGCTCGTGCTCGACGTCGCGCTCCCCGCCCACCGCCTGCTGCCCGCCGCTCTGGTCGCGCGCGAGAAGCAGATCGTCGTCACCGCCGTGTGCGGCGCCCGCCCGCTCGCCGAGGGCCGCCCGCCGATGGGCATCGTGTGCGCCCAGCCGGACGTCGCACGCGTGTACCCGCTGCCCGACGACCCCGAGCGCTGCCTCGAGGACTTCCTCGAGCTCGCGGCCGAGCACGCGCGCCGCGCCGGCGAGCGGCTCGCCCAGCAGGAGGCCTCGGTCGAGCGGTTCCTCGAGCTCTCCGGCGACGACTTCCCCGAAGCCGGATAGCGTGCCGCGGCCGTGCGCCGCGTCACGCTCATCACCGCCGCCGTCTTCGGCCTGTTCGTCTTCCTCGGCATCTCGTTCCTGCTCGCCCGCGCGCTGACGGGCGAGGGCGCCGAGCGCGCGCGGGTGCTCGACGTGGTGCGCGCCCAGGCCCGCGGCGACGCGAGGGCGGTGCTGGACCAGCTGCCGGCGTGCGCGCGCGAGCCGGCGTGCGTGCGGGTCACGCGTGACCGCGTCGCGCGCCTGGAGCGCCCGGGCACGGTCCAGCTCCTCAGCTACCAGCCCTCGGTGCGCGTCACGATGACGCGCCGCTCCGGCACCGGTCGTGTGGCGTGGCGCGCCGGCGGCTCCCTCCCGGTGGTGCAGTGCGTGAAGGCCCGGCGCGAGGGGCCGCTGACCGGCGGCGGCGTCGAGCTGCTCGCGCTGTCGGACCCGATCGGGTTGCAGGCGTCATGCCGGTGACCCCGGCGGGGACCGCGCGACTTCCCGCCGAGCGCTGTGTTGTGATGCCGCGGATGCGAGGCGCCCTCAGACTGATCCTGCCCCTCGCCGCGCTCGTCGCGCTGGCTCTGTCCGGCGTCGCGGCGGCGGCCGACAAGCCGTCGGCGAAAACCTTGTACTACGAGGGCCCGTCCGGGCGCTTCCTGATGGACGGCGACTGGCTGTTCAAGCTCGATCCTGGCGACCAGGGCCTGCGCAGCGGCTGGAACCGCAGCAAGAGCCGCGCCGGCTGGAGCACGGTCAAGGTCCCGAACGTGTGGAACCTGGGGGACGACTCGCCGGCCTCGATGATCGGCGGCATCGGCTGGTACCGCAAGGACTTCTCGGTGCCGAACGCGAGCAAGGCGCTCGCGTGGGCGGTGCGCTTCGAGTCGGTCAACTACCGCTCTCGGGTGTGGCTCAACGGCAAGCGCGTGGGGTCCAACCGCGGCGCCTACATCCCGTTCGAGTTCCGCCTCAACGGGATCAAGCGGCGCGGCACCAACCGCCTGGTGATCCGGGTGGACTCGCACCGCCGCGCGACCGACTTCCCGCCCTCGGGCCTCGCCACCAACGGTGCCCCGACGGGCGGGTGGTGGAACTACTCCGGCCTCCAGCGCGAGGTCTACCTCAAACGCCTCGACACGGTCGACTGGAAGTCCGTGCGCGTGACGCCGCTGCTCGCCTGCGCGAAGTGCACCGCGACGGTGCGGGTGCGCGCCATCGTGCGCAACGTGCGCTCCGGCGCACAGAGCGTCCGCCTGACGGGCAACTTCGGCTCGCGCCGGATCAGCCTCGGCAGCCGCAGCATCTCGAGCAACGGGGTGACCTCGTTCTCCACGAGCTTCAAGATGCGGCGGCCGCGCGTGTGGTCGCCCGCGCGCCCCAACCTCTACAACGTCAACCTGAAGGCGAGCGCGGGCGGGCGCACGGTCAGCACCTACCGCCTGCGCACCGGCATCCGCTCGATCCGCGTCTCCGGCGACGGCCACCTGATCCTCAACGGAGAGAGGACGAACTTCCGCGGCGTCGGCGTCCACGAGGACTCCAAGGCCCAGGGCTTCGCGGTCGACAACGCGTTCCGCCGCCGCCTCGTCGGCGAGGTCAAGGCGGTCGGCGCGACGCTGATGCGCACGCACTATCCGATGCACCCCTACACGCACGAGCTGGCCGACAAAGAGGGCGTGATGATCTGGTCCGAGGTCCCGGTCTACGCGCTCAAGACCGCGAACCTCGCCAAGCCCGGCGTGACGGAGCTCGCGGCGAAGGAGCTCGAGAAGAACATCATCGCCAACCAGAACCACCCGTCGGTGCTGCTGTGGTCGATCGCGAACGAGCTCTCCGCGCGTCCCGGCACGACGCAGGCCAGCTACATCAAGGCCGCCGCCCGCGAGGCCAAGGCGCTCGACCCCAGCCGTCCCGTCGGCATCGCCGTCGCCGGCTACCCGGCGGTCGGCTGCCAGAAGGCCTACGCACCGCTCGACGTGATCGGCGTCAACGAGTACTTCGGCTGGTACCCCGGCCCGAACGGCTCGATCTTCGACCGCACGAAGCTCCCGGCCTACCTCGACCAGCTGCGCGCCTGCTACCCGCGGCAGGCGCTGATGATCACCGAGTTCGGCGCCGAGGCCAACCGCGACGGCCCGGTGGAGGAGAAGGGCACCTACGCCTTCCAGCAGGACTTCGTCAACTTCCACCTCGGCGTCTATGCGCAGAAGAGCTGGCTGAGCGGCGCGGTCTACTGGGCGCTCAACGAGTTCCGTGTACGGCCGGGCTGGGAGGGCGGCAACCCGCGGCCGTCACCGCCGCTGCACCAGAAGGGCCTGCTGCGCTACGGCGACCTCTCGCGCAAGCCCGCGTGGACGGACCTGCAGCGCAACTACGCGGCCACGAAGCAGTTCGGCTAGGGCTAGCGCCGGACGGGGCGGCGCTGCGGCGCCGGTTCGCGCGCCGGGCGGCGCTCGCGCCGCGGGGTGAGGTCGTGCAACCGCTCATGGGAGCGCAGCCTGAGCGCGGCGGGCACCGCGTCGGGGAGCGGCAGGCCACCGGGCGGTGAGCTCCTCGGGGGCTGCGCGGGCAGGCGGTCGTTGCCGCCGCCGCCGCCATCGTCCTCGTCGGGCGGCTCCCACGGCTTGGTCGCCTCCGAGCGCAGGAACATCACGAACAGGATCGCGCCGAGCGCGACGGCGATCAGGTGCAGCGTGCCGAAGATGAGCATCAGCTCGGCATCGGGCGACATCGTTCTCAATCTACCCGGAGCAAGGGGGGTACGACACCGGTTCGCTACCATCGGCGCCCGCCATGGCACGTTCGGAGCACACTGCACTAGATGTCCTGACCCGCCCCGTCGAGGGGTCGCGATCCACCCGCCGGCTGCGGCGTGAGGGCCTCGTGCCCGGCGTCGTCTACGGCGGCGGCGACGAGCCGCTGACCTTCTCGGTCAACGCACGCGTGCTGCGATCGGCGCTCGCCCACGCGGGCTCCGTCCTCGATCTCGCCGTCGACGGCGGCAAGTCGACGCCGGTCATCGTGAAGGACGTCCAGAACCATCCGGTGCGCGGCGAGGCGATCCACGTCGACCTGCTGCGGGTCGACATGACGCAGCCGATCCACTCCACGGCCGTGCTCGATCTCGTCGGCGCGAACGAATCGCCGGGCGTGAGCGAGGGCGGCGTGCTGAGCCAGGAGACGCGCGAGGTCAACATCATGGCGCTCCCGGACGACCTCCCGGACGTCATCCAGCACGACGTCTCCGCCATGGAGATGAACGAGACGCTGACGCTGGCGGCCGTCACGATCCCCGAGGGCGTCACGCTGCTCGACGACCCCGACGAGACGGTGATCGCCACGATCACCCCGCCGACGCTCGAGCCGGTCGAGGACGAGATCGAGACCGAGACCGCTCTGGTCGGCGAGGACGGCGAGCCGCTCGAGGGCGCTGAGCTCGAAGAGGCCGAGCGGCAGGCCGAGGGCGACACCGCCGACGAGGCCGCCCAGGCCTCCGGCGACGACAGCTGAAGCTCTTCGGATCGACCCCGGTCGACTGGCTGGTCGTCGGGCTCGGCAATCCCGGGACGCGCTACGCGAACACCCCGCACAACGTCGGCTTCCGCGTCGTCGACGAGCTGATGCGGCGCTGGGAGCTCCCGAAGCCGAAGAAGAAGTTCAACGCCGAGCTGGCCGAGGGCCGTACCGGTCCCGGCGGCCCGCGCGTCGCGGTGCTCAAGCCGCAGACGTTCATGAACGACGCCGGGCGCTCCGTCGGGCCGGCGCGCGGCGCGTACCGCCTCGACCTCGACCGCCTGCTCGTCGTCCACGACGAGATCGACCTGCCCTTCGGGGACATCCGCGTCCGCCTCGGCGGCGGCCTGGCCGGCCACAACGGGCTCAAGTCCCTGCGCCGCGAGCTCGGCTCGCCCGACTTCCACCGTGTGCGCGTCGGCGTCGGGCGCCCGGACACGACGGACCCGGAGATCGTCTCCTCGCACGTCCTCGGCGGATGGAAGCAGTCGAACGGCGAGGTCGCGGAGCTGGTCTCGCGCGCCGCGGACGAGGCCGAGCGGCTGATCACCGCGCCGTAACGCTCGTCCAGCGGCGGTTGCGGAATCCGGAGCGTCGGGGTTAGGGTCGCGGCGGACGGTCGCTTCTTCGCTGGCCTCCGGCCGTAGGTGCCCGACCATGACGGGCCCGCGCGTCCAGCGATGGACCGAGGGCGAGGAGGCTGTTCGATGATTCTGGCAACGCATCCGGCACGACTCGCGTCGGCGCTCGCGGCGGCTCTCGCCGTTTCACTCTGGCTGGCTTCGCCGGCACCGGCGGCGGTGAGCTTCGCGAGGACGGACTACGCGCCCGGCACGTTTTCCAGGGCAGTCGCGATCGGCGACCTCGACCGCGACGGCACGCCCGACCTGGCGGTCGCTGACCGAGGCTCGGGTCAGCTACTGGTGTTGATCGGAGACGGCTCCGGCGGGTTCGCCGACCCGGTCGGGTTCCCGGCCAACGGCAGCGCCTACTCGATCGCGCTCGGTGATCTCAACGCGGACGGCAAGCTCGACGCCGCGCTCACGGATGCCAATGGCGGTGTCGACGTCCTGCTCGGCGACGGCCACGGCGGCTTCGGAGGGCCGATCCACTCCACGGCGGGCAGCAACTCGTACGGGGTTGCGATGGGCAATCTCGACGCCGACGGCGCGCCCGACCTCGCCGTCGCCAACGCCGACTCCGACGACGTCTCCTTCCTGCGGGC
>JAXDGC010000088.1:0-16764 GCA_034665245.1 Solirubrobacteraceae bacterium
GCCGAGCGCGAGCAGGGCATCACGATCGACGTCGCCTACCGCTTCTTCCAGACCGAGAAGCGCTCGTTCATCATCGCCGACACCCCTGGCCACGAGCGCTACACGCGCAACATGGTCTCCGGCGCCTCGACCGCGGATCTCGCGCTGATCCTGCTCGACGCGCGCGGCGGGATCGTCGACCAGTCGCGGCGCCACGCCTCCCTGTCGGCGCTGCTCGGCATCAAGCACGTCGTCGCGTGCGTGAACAAGATGGACCTCGTCGACTGGGACGAGGACCGCTTCCGCGAGATCGAGTCCGAGTTCGCGGACCTGGCCGAGCGCCTCGACATTCCCGACGCCCGGGTGATCCCGATCGCGGCGCTGCACGGCGACAACGTCGTCGACCGGTCGGACGCATCGCCCTGGTACGACGGCCCGCTGCTGCTCGAGCACCTCGAGCAGGTCGAGGTGCGCGGCGACCCGGCCCGGGACGCTCTCCGGCTGCCGGTGCAGTGGACGATCCGGCCGCGCGGCGGGCGCGACGACGAGCGCACCTATGCCGGCCAGCTCGCGGGCGGGACGCTGGAGGTCGGGGACGCGGTGACGGTGCTGCCGGCCGGGGCGCATTCGACGATCGCGGCGATCGAGACGTTCGAGGGCACGCGCAAGGAGGCGGTCCCGCCGCTGTCGGTCGCGGTGCGCCTCGCCGACGACCTCGACGTCGGCCGCGGCGACCTCATCTGCTCGCCGGAGCACGCCCCGGTCGCGGCGAGCGAGATCGACGCCACGGTCGCCTGGATGGGCGAGGTCGAGCTGCGCGCCGGCGCGCGCTACGCGCTCAAGCACACCACGCGCACGGTGCGCGCGACCGTGCAGGCCGTGCACTCCAAGCTCGACATGACGACGCTCGAGGACCGGCCCGCGCCCGCGCGTCTCAAGCTCAATGACATCGGCCGGGTGACGCTGCGCACGAGCGCGCCGGTGCTCGCCGACCGCTACGCCGACAACCGCATCACCGGCGCGTTCATCCTCATCGACGAGCACTCCAACGACACCGTCGGCGCCGGGATGGTCGAGGAGACCCGCGAGCGCGAGCGGGCGGAGCAGGCCCGCCGCGATGTGACCTGGCACGACTCGGAGCTCGAGCGCGACAGCCGCTGGAAGGCGCTCGGCCACCGCGGCGCGACGGTATGGCTCACGGGGCTGCCGGCCTCGGGCAAGTCGACGATCGCGGCCGCGCTCGAGCGCCGGCTCGTCGAGGAAGGTCGCCCCGCGTACCTGCTCGACGGCGACAACGTGCGCCACGGGCTCTCAGACGATCTCGGCTTCGAGCCCGGCGAGCGCAGCGAGCACATCCGCCGCGTCGCGCACGTCGCGCGCCTGCTCGCCGACGCCGGCGTCGTGGCCGTGGTCTCGCTCGTGTCCCCCATGGAGGCCGATCGCAGGCTCGCGCGCGAGCTCCACGACGCGGCCGGGCTCGACTTTCACGAGGTGTTCGTCTCCACGCCCGTCGAGGAGTGCGAGCGCCGCGATCCGAAGGGCCTCTACGCTCGCGCTCGCGCGGGCAAGCTCCCCGGGTTCACGGGCGTCGACGCGCCCTACGAGGCGCCGGAGCGGCCGGACTTCGAGTTCGACACCGCCCGGGAGGACGGGGACGACGCCGTCGCGCGCCTGCGCGACGCGCTCGCCGTGTGACCGATCGCACGGAGAACCGGTGCCGGGAGCCGCCAGGGCGGGCATCATCAATCTGATGGTGGATTGCCACCGCTCCCGCCTGCCGCTCGCGATCCGGCTTCAGCGCCGGTCGACGCTCGCGGGCTGCCTCGTCAACACCCTGTCCGTGGCGATGCTCGCGGTCTACATGACGGTCGTGTTCCCGCCGCCCGCGGACGCCACGATCATGTCGCGAGAGCTCACCCTCGTCGCCGTCGCCGTCTACACGCTGATCGGCGGCATCACCTTCTACCGCCGCGCCCAGCCGGAGTTCCACCGCATGCGCCGCTGGCTCGCCGAGGGGCGCTCGCCGACGCCGGACGAGCGCGCGGGGGTGATGCGCCTTCCGGTGCTCTTCGCGCGCATGACGCTCGTGCGCTGGGTGGTCGCGGTGCCGGTGTTCGCGCTGCCCGACCTCTTCGCCTCGCGCGAGTTCGCGCTCGAGGAGGCGGTCACCACGCTGCTCGCCGGGCTGTCGACCAGCGCCGCCGTCTACCTGACCAGCGAGTGGCAGCTCCGCCCCGCCTTTGCACTGGCGCTCGACCGCTCGGCGCCGCCCGAGGCTCGCTCGCTCGGCATCGGCCCGCGGCTGCTGCTCACGTGGGTGCTGTGCTCGGGCGTGCCGATCCTGATGGTCGCGCTGATCCCGGTCGGCCGCGAGGTGACCGATCCCAAGGACCTGATCGCGCCGATCTGGTTCGCCGCCGGTGCGGCCATGGGCGCGGGCTTCATCGCGACCAAGCTCGCCACCCAGTCCGTCGCCCGCCCGGTGCGCGAGTTGCGCCGCGCGATCGACACCATCAGCAACGGCGATCTCGACGTCTCCGTCCCCGTCGACGACGGCTCCGAGATCGGGCGCCTGCAGGCCGGCTTCAACGAGATGGTGGCGGGCCTGCGCGAGCACGAGAGGCTGCGCGACCTCTTCGGCCGCCAGGTCGGGGCCGACGTCGCCCGCGAGGTGCTCGAGCGCGGTGTCTCGCTCGGCGGCCAGAGCTGCGACGTGTCCGCGCTGTTCGTCGACGTCGTCGGCTCGACGGAGCTCGCGCAGCGCGAGAGCCCGGAGCGCGTCGTCACGATGCTCAACGAGTTCTTCGCCGCCGTCGTGCTCTCGGTGCACGAGCACGGCGGGCTCGTCAACAAGTTCGAGGGCGACGCCGCGCTGTGCGTGTTCGGCGCGCCGGTGGCCCAGCCCGATCACGCGACGCGGGCGCTCGCCTGCGCGCGCAAGCTGCGCGAGCGCATCGACGCGCTCGACTCCGGGCTCGACGCGGCGATCGGCGTCGCGTGCGGCACCGTGGTGGCCGGCCACATCGGCGCCGAGGCGCGGTTCGAGTACACCGTCATCGGCGATCCCGTCAACGAGGCCGCGCGTCTCACCGAGCTGGCCAAGCAGCACGCCGAGCGCCTGCTCGTGAGCGGCGACACGGTCGAGTCCGCCGACGGGGAGGAGGCCAACCGCTGGTGCCGCGACGGCGAGGTCGTGCTTCGCGGCCGCGCGTGCCCCACCCGCCTCGCGATGCCGATCATCCCACGGGCCGGCCGGACGCTCGCACACGCGGGTCGAGCAGCACCAGCACCACATCCGACAGGGCGCTGACCACGACGATCAGCACCCGGAAGAAGCGGTAGAGGCCGAAGTCGATCACGGCCAGCGCGGCGAGCACGACGGCGGCGAAGAACAGCCGGCGGACGAAGAAGACGAGCAGAAGGGCATTGTTGCGGTAGCGTCGTGAGATCGTGGAGCGCGAGCACGGCGTCGGGAGCGAGGTCGGCCGGCTGCGTACGGTCGTGCTGCACCGCCCGGGTGGGGAGCTGCGGCGCCTGACGCCGCGCAACAACGACGACCTCCTGTTCGACGGCGTGCCGTGGCTCGAGCGCGCCCAGCAGGAGCACGACCGCTTCGCCGCGACGCTCCGTGACCACGAGGTGGAGGTGCTCTACCTCGATCAGCTGCTCGCAGAAGTGCTCGCCGTCGACGCCGCGCGCGCCCAGCTGCTCGACAGCGCGCTGCGGCCCGAGTCGATCGGCTCGACGCTCGCGCCCGCGCTCGGCGAGTACCTGGCCGGCCTGCCCGCGAGCGAGCTCGCCGTCGTCCTCATGGCCGGGATGGCGCGCGAGGAGCTGCCCGTCCACCCGGGCGGGCTCGTGGAGGCGATGGCGCAGCCGCAGGACTTCGTCATCCGCCCGCTGCCGAACCTGCTCTTCACGCGCGACTCCGCGGTCTGGCTCGACCACGGCGTCGCCGTGACGCAGCTCGCGATGCCCGCGCGCCGGCGCGAGAGCGCGATCACGGGCGCGATCTACCGTCACCACCCGCGCTTCGCCGGCACCGAGCTGCTCTACGGCGGCAGCCTCGCCGACCAGGCGTGGCTCGAGGGCGGCGACGTGCTCGTGCTCGCGCCGGGCGTGCTCGCGATCGGCGTCGGGCAGCGCACGAGCCCGGCCGGCGTCGAGGCGTTCGCTCAGCGGCTGTTCGCCGCCGAGGCCGCCGACGCCGTGCTCGCCGTGCCGATCGCGCAGGACCGCGCGACGATGCACCTCGACACCGTCTGCACGATGGTCGACCGCGACGCGGTCGTGATGTACCCGCCGCTGGCCGACACGCTCGAGGCCTACGTGGTCGAGCCCGGGCGCGTCGGCTCCGCCGAGCCGTTCCTCGCCGCCGCGGCGCGCGCGATGGGGATCGACGAGCTGCGCGTGATCGACACCGGCCTCGATCCCGTCACCGCCGAGCGCGAGCAGTGGGACGACGGCAACAACACGCTCGCGATCGCGCCCGGGCGCGTGGTCGCCTACGAGCGCAACACCGAGACGAACGCGCGGCTGGCCGACGAGGGCATCGAGGTCGTGCTGATCGCGGGCTCCGAGCTCGGCACGGGCCGCGGCGGCCCGCGCTGCATGTCGTGCCCGGTGCGGCGGGACGCGCTCTAGGAGCCCAGCTCGCCCAGGTCGCGCAGCGTGGCCTCCGCGATCGCGAACGCCGCGTTGGCCGCCGGGATGCCGGCGTAGAGCGCGGTGTGGATGATCACCTCCCGGATCTCCTCCGGCGTGACGCCGTTGCGGATCGCGGCGCGCACGTGCATCGCCAGCTCGTTCTCGGCGTGCAGCGCCGTCAGCAGCGCGAGCGTGATGCACGAGCGCGCCCGGCGGTCGAGGCCGGGGCGGGCCCACACCTCCCCCCACGCGACGCGGGTCAGGTACTCCTGGAACGGCGCGCCGTACTCCGACGCGCCCCCGAGGACGCGGTCGACGTGCTCGTCGCCGAGCACCTCGCGCCGGACGCGCTCGCCGTCGTCTGCCATCAGCCCTCCCGGTCGTGGTCGGCGAGCGCCCGGTCGACGAACGTCCCCGCCGACCCGAGGTAGCCCGTGGGGTCGAGCAGCTCCTCGGCCTCTTCCTCTGTGAGCAGGTCGGCGACCGCGGCGCGGAAGTCCTCGCCCAGCGCCGCCTCCGCCACGACCCGATGCGCCTCCGCGCCGCCCAGCGACCCCGCGAGCGCCGCCGCGACCCGCTCGGCCATCAGCCGCCCACCGGTCGCGTCGAGGTTCGCGCGCATCCGCTCCGGGTCGACCTCGAGGCTCTCGAGCGACTGCCGCAGCCACGCGACGGCCGAGCCCGTCGAGCGCAGCAGCTCGGACATCGGCCGCCACTCCGCGTGCCACGCACCGGCGGCGCGCTCGTGCTCGTGCGCCATCGCGCCGAGCAGCGTCGCGGCCAGCCCCGGCGCCTGGCGGGCGCACCCGAGGGCGCAGATCGCCGCGACCGGGTTGTGCTTGTGCGGCATCGTCGACGAGCCGCCCGCTTCACCCTCGCGAACCTCGGCGACCTCGGTCTGCGCGAGCAGGACGATGTCCTGCGCGGCCTTCGCGACCGCGCCCGAGACCACCGCGAGCGCCGACGCGAGCTCCCCGATGCGCCCGCGCAGCGTGTGCCAGGGCAGCGCGGGCTCGGCCAGCCCGAGCGCCGTGGCGTAGGCGGCGAGCACCTGCGGCCCGGCGTCGCCGAGCGAGGCGAGCGTGCCCGCCGCGCCTCCGAGCTGCGCCGCGAGGCGCTCGACGCGGACCTCGACGAGCCAGCGGCGCGCGTTCTCGAGCCCCGCGAGCCAGCCCGCGGCCTTGAGGCCGAACGTGACGGGCACCGCCTGCTGAAGCAGCGTCCGCCCCACCATCGGCGTATCGCGGTGGCGCCGCGCCAGCGCCGCCGCGGCGCTCGCTGCGGCGGCGAGGTCCGCGAGCAGCGGCTCCAGCGCCCGCGCGGCCACGAGCATCGTCGCGGTGTCGACGATGTCCTGGCTGGTCGCACCGCGGTGCACGTGCCCCGCGGCCGGCCCCTCGACGAGGTCGGTCAGCGCGGCCTTCAGCGGCACCACCGGGTTGCCGGACGCGGTCGCGGCCTGCGCGATCGCCGCGGCGTCGAAGCGATCGGCGTGGCATGCCGCCGTGATCGCCTCCGCTTCGGCGTCGCTGATCAGGCGCGCTTCCGCCAGCGCCCGCGCGAGCGCCGCCTCCGCGTCGAGCATCGCCTGCAGCCACGCGTCGTCCGAGGTCGCCGCGGCGGCGCCGCCGCGGGCGACGATCGCGTCGAACACGTCTCTACTCCCGCGCGGGCCGCTCGTCCACGACGAAGCGCGTGGCGATCGTGAGCAGCAGGTGGATCACGCCGATCACGATGAAGAACGCGGCCGCCGTCCCGTCGCCGGAGAAGCCGAGGATGAACGGCGCCGCGATCAGGAAGATCGCGAGCACGTAGTCGAGCATCACGTGGGCCTGGACGGGGATCGAGCTGATCAGCCCCGTTCGCCACGCAGTCGACGCGGCGATGATCAGGACGATCACCCCGACGATCAGCGAGACGGCGGTCGCCACGTCCTTGCTGAAGGTGAAGATGAACGGCGCCGCGATGAACAGGATCGCGGCGAGGTATTCGATGACGCCGTGGACGTACGCCGGGACCGGTCCCTGCTTGAACACGGCGCGGACGCTATCCGAAGAACACCTCGGCCGTCTCGAACAGCCGCGGGTCGAGCAACTTGGGCTCGGCCAGCGCCTCTCCGAGCGGCACGAGCTCGATCTCCGTTCCGCGCAGGGCGACCATCTTGCCGAAGTCGCCCGCCGTCGCCGCGTCGATCGCGGCGACCCCGAAGCGCGTCCCCAGCACGCGGTCGTAGGCGAGCGGCGTGCCGCCGCGCTGCACGTGGCCGAGGATCGTCATCCGCGACTCGAAGCCCGTGCGCTCCTCTATCTCGCGCTCGAGGTGGACCGCGATGCCGCCGAGGCGGACGTGGCCGAACGCGTCTGTCCCGCCCCCGAACTCGGACTGGACCTCCCCGTCCTTCGGTGTCGCGCCCTCGGCGACGACGACGATCGAGAACGAGCGCCCCTGCTCGTGGCGGTTGCGCACCCGCTCGCAGACCTCCTCGATGTCGAACGGCCGCTCGGGCACGAGGATCACGTCGGCGCCGCCGGCCATGCCGGCGTAGCAGGCGATCCAGCCCGCCGTGCGCCCCATGACCTCGACGACGATCACGCGGTTGTGCGACTCCGCGGTCGTGTGCAGGCGGTCGATCGCGTCGGTGGCGATCTGCACCGCGGTCTGGAAGCCGAACGTGAAGTCGGTCCCCGCGAGGTCGTTGTCGATCGTCTTGGGCACGCCGACCACGTCGACGCCGTCCTCCGACAGCCGGCCCGCGACGCCGAGGGTGTCCTCGCCGCCGATCGGGATCAGCCCGTCGAGGCGATGCTCCTCCAGCGACGCGCGCACGCGCTCGAGCCCGTTCTCCTCCTTGTAGGGATTCGTCCGCGAGGTCCCGAGGATCGTCCCGCCACGGTGCAGGATCCCGCGCGTCGTCTCGGCCGTGAGCTCGGCCCCGTCGGCGGCGAGCACGCCCGCCCAGCCATAGCGGAAGCCGAAGAACTCGTGCCCGTGCTGGTGGCCCCGGCGCACGATCGCGCGGATCACCGCGTTGAGCCCCGGGCAGTCGCCCCCGCCGGTCAGTACGCCGAACCGCGCCATTCAGACACCTCCTCCGCATTCTTTGAACCCGATCTTGCCGCTGAGACGGCGGTACTCCTGCTCGGCCTTCTGCGCGTCCGCGGTGACCTTCTGGATCTTGGCCGTGTCGCCCGCGCCCGCCGCATCGCCGATCTGCTTCGTGAGATCGCGCTGGCGCCTGAGGCTGGCGACGAACTTCTTGAAGTCGGGCTGGAGCTCGCCCGGCGGGTCGAGCGCCTTCATCTCGGCGATCGCCGGGTCGGAGAGCGCGACCGTGCGCTTCGCGAGCAGCTCGAGGTCGCTCGCGGACTGCGGGTCGGGCTCCTTCGCCATGCGCGCGTTCACCCGCTTGCAGATGGCGTCGCCCTTGGCGACGAGCTCGTCCTTGGAGAGCCCGCCGCAGCCCGCGACGAGGAGCAGGAGAACGGCAGCCGCCGCATGCTTGCGCATGCGGCGGGAGCCTACCTACGCGTTGGCCGCCTCCGGCGCCTGCTCGTGCTCGAACTTCGGCAGCCAGCTCAGCCGCCGTGGCAGGTACCAGTTCCAATCGCCGAGCAGCTTCATCGTCGCGGGCAGCAGCACGGCCCGTACGACCGTCGCGTCGATCAGGACCGCGGCCGCGAGGCCGACGCCCATCTGCTTGAACTCGAGCGAGCTCAGCGTCGCGAAGATCGAGAACACCGGGACCATCACGATCGCCGCGCTGGTGACGACGCCGGCGGTCTGCTTGATGCCATGGGCGACGGCGCGATCCGTGCTCATGCCACCGTCGACCGCCTCGCGGATCCGGCTGAGGATGAACACGTGGTAGTCCATCGACAGGCCGAACAGGATCACGAACAGGAACAGCGGCAGCCACGACGTCACGCCGCCGATCGAGTGGAACCCGAGCAGGCTCTCGCCGTGGCCGTCCTGGAACACGAGCTTGAGCACCCCGTAGGCGGCGCCGACCGACAGCAGGTTGAGCACGATCGCCTTGATCGGGATCACGATCGACCGGAAGGTGACCAGCAGCAGCACGAACGCGAGCCCGAGCACGAACGCGAACACGAGCGGCAGGTGGGACTTCATCGTGTCGTTGAAGTCCTTCGAGCCGGCGGTCATGCCCGTCACGTCGACCTGCGTCCCGGGAACCCTCCCGACCGTCTGGGGCACCACGTCGTCGCGCAGCCGTGCGAGGGCCGCCTCCGACCGCTTGTCGGTGCCGTCGCCCGCGAGCGGGATGTCGACCATCGCGAGCGTGTGCTTCGGGTTCGTCGTGACGGTGACCGGCTGGCCGAAGCCCTTCGTGCCGGCGGCGGTCCGGCGCAGCTCGGCGATCCCGGCCTGGACCGCGGGCGCGTTGACGTCGTCGGCCTGGACGACGACCGACGCGGGCAGCGGGCCGCCCGGGAACGCGGCCTGGATGCGGTCGTAGGTCTGCATGATCGGCAGGCTGCGCGGCAGCCCCGCGACGCCCGGGTTGACGGTGTGGATGCCGAGCGCGGGCAGGGCGAGCGCGAGCATCAGGATCGTCGCCAGCGCGGCGGAGATCGCGGGGCGCTTGAGCACGCGGTCGAGGATCGCTCCCCACACGCGCGACTCGCCGTGGTTGCGATGGCGCAGGCGCGACAGGTAGGGCACGCGCCCCTTCTCCGTCCAGCCCTTCTGGCCCAGCCACGAGAGCATCGCCGGCAGGACGGTGATGGACCCGAGCACCGCGACCGCGACGACGAGGATCGTGCCGACGCCGAAGGAGAGGAAGACGGCGCTGCCGGCCAGGAACATGCCGGCCATCGCGACGACGACGGTGACGCCGGAGATCAGCACGGCGCGGCCGGAGGTGGCCGCCGCGGCCTCGAGCGCGGCCTCCGCTCCACGGCCGGCGTCGCGCTCCTCCATCTCGCGCCGCAGGTAGAACATGCAGTAGTCGACGCCGACCGCGAGGCCGACGAGCAGCACGACGGACGAGATCGCCTCGTCGAGCGCGACGAGCTGGGAGACCGGGCCGAGCAGCCCGATCGTCCCCATCACGGCTGTCAGCGCGAGCAGCAGCGGCAGCCCCGCCGCGACGAGCGCGCCGAACGCGAAGATCAGGATCAGGAGCGTGATCGGCAGTGAGAGGAACTCCGCCTTCTTGAAGTCCTTCGCGAAGGCGGCGGACAGCGCCTTGTCCGCGCTCGCGTCGCCGAACTGCTCGATCCGCAGGCCGGGGTGCGCGCGCTGCGCGGCGGCGGTGGCGTCGAGCGTCGCGTCGACGCGGGCCTTCGCGACGTCCTTCTCTCCGGCGAGCTTGAAGGTCACGAGCGCGGCGCTGCCGTCACGCGAGAGCTGGCCTTCGTTGCCCTTGGCGTAGGGCGACTCGACTTCCTTGACGTGCGGGGCGGCCCTGAGCTTCGTCACGACGTCGTCGACGGCGGCGGTGAAGCGGGCGTCGTGGCTCGCGATCCTGGCCTTGGCCCGGCTCTGGACGAGCACCTGCTCTCCCGTCTCCTTGGGGAAGCCCGCATCCGCGACCGCCTGGTCGGCGGTGCGCGACTCGCCGTTCCCCATGTCCTCGTCGGCCAGGTTGCGCACCCCGACGGCGCCGCCGATGACGGTCGCGAGGACGACGAAGAGGATCCAGCCGAGGATCGCGCGCTTGCGGTGCTGCGCGCTCCAGCGACCGGCGCGGGCGGCAAGGTTTTGCTTTGGCATGCGACTCACCGTCGCACTGCGCCGAGTGTCCTTCCAGGCGGTGAACCGCCGTCCATCGGTGCGGTTGTCCTCACCCCGGCGCGCGGCCCTTCCGCCGCGCGTCGGGGGTCATCCTCGACCTTCCTTAGAGCAGGATGATCAGGAGGATGATGATGATGAGCAGCGTTCCCAATCCGATGTACATGGCGCTGTACTACCCGGGGCGGCACGTTTGAAATCCGCACCGCCCCGGACGCTCCGGGGCCGCTAGGCCGCCTTGCGGTCCTCCGCCGGCTCCTCCGTGCGGTCCTCCGCGCGCGAGTCGGCGCGGTTCGGCACGTGGCGCTTCACGACCTCGCACGAGCCGTTCGGCTGGGCGGCCGTGGCGTCCTCGATCTTGTCCTTGAAGTCGAGGAACGCGACGTCGTTGCCGTCGCCGCAGTTGACGACATCCTGCTCGCCGTCGCGCACGCGGATGACGTCGTCGCCGGCGTCGCCGCGCACGGTGTCGCCGCTGAGGTCGTTCGGACCGTTGACGTCGCGACGCGCAAGCGCGAACAGGCGGTCGTTGCCGGCTCCGCCGCTCGTCGTGTCGTTGCCGCGGTTGGCGAAGATCACGTCGTCGCCGGGCCCGCCGCTCTGGGTGTCGTCGCCGGCGCCGCCTGACATCAGGTCGTTGCCCGCATTCCCGTTCGCGATGTCCTTGCCCGGGCCGCCGTGGAGGCGGTCGAAGCCGTCGCCGCCACGCAGCGTGTCATCGCCCCGCCCGCCGAACAGGCGGTCGCGGCTGACGAGGTCGCCGACCAGCGGAACGTCGCCGACCAGCGTGTCGTTGCCCCGGTTGCCGTGCAGGACGTCCGGCCCCGCCTTGCCCTCGAGCAGGTCGTTACCGCGGTTGCCGAACACGCGGTCGGCGCCCGCGCCCGCGTCGACCGTGTCGTCGCCCGCGCGAGCGATGATCCGATCCGCGCTGTCGGACCCCTGGATGTGGTCGTTCCCGGGGGTCCCCTTGATGGTGAGCGCGAACGCCGTGGCGGTCACGACCGTAAGGCCCAGCAGCGCACTCGCGAGGACCGCCGCGAGCGACTTGGCAGAATGGGGCATGGCCCCACCTCCTGACTGATTGGTTGACGCCACCGGAAACACCGCCCCGACGGCGCAGTTGCGCCGTTTGGGAGGCCTTCGGTTTCGGTCGGGCGGTGGGGCTGTTCTCTGCTTTACTACCGATGCTCCGAGGGGGCGTAGCTCAGTCGGTTAGAGCGCCGGCCTGTCACGCCGGAGGTCGCGGGTTCGAGTCCCGTCGCTCCCGCTCCCGGTTCGGGCCCATCTGCCGATACCCCTCTATGAGTGCAATCGGCACCACGCTGTGAAGGGCGTCGTCTTCAACCTGCTCGAGCAGCTCGTCGTGCGGGATTTCGGCGAAGGCACCTGGGACGCGCTCCTCGACGCAAGCGGGCTGGAGGGGTCCTACACGTCGCTGGGCAGCTATCCCGACGAGGATCTCTACAAGCTCGTGAGCGCGGCTGCGGAGGCCCTCTCCATGCCGGCCGACGGCGTCGTCTCCTGGTTCGGACGCAACGCGGTGCCGCTGTTCGCGGACCGCTATCCGCAGCTGTTCGCACCGCACGACTCCACGCGCTCGTTCGTCCTCACCCTCAACGACATCATCCATCCCGAGGTGCGCAAGCTCTACCCCGGCGCCGACGTCCCGGAGTTCGACTTCGACTCGCGCGAGGAGCTGCTCGTCATGGGCTATCGCTCCCCGCGGAAGCTGTGCTCGTTCGCGGAGGGTCTCCTGCTCGGGGCGGGGGACCACTACGGCGAGCGGCTGGCGATCGAGCAGCCCGTGTGCATGAAGCGCGGCGACGACCACTGCGTGCTCGAGATCGGGTTCTCGCGATGAGCGAGCCGGCGCTCGACGTCGTCGAGAGGCGGCTGCTGCGCGAGCGGCGCGCGCGCCGCGAGGCGGAGGAGATCGCAGAGCGCACGACGCGGGCGCTGTATGACAAGCAGCAGGAGCTCGTGCTGCTCGAGGCGGTGGTCCTGGCCTCCAACGAGAGCTCGACGGTCGACGAGGCGCTCCAGAGCGCGGTCGACGCCGTCTGCGCGCATACGGGTTGGCCCGTGGGCCATGCGTACCTGCGCGAGCGCTCCTCTGGGGATCTCGTGCCGGGCACGAGCTGGCACATCGAAGGGGCGCATCAGTTCGACGCCTTTCGCAGCACGACGGAGCGGACGACCTTCTCCGGCGGGGTCGGTCTGCCCGGCCGCGTTCTTGCCACGGGCAGAGCGGCCTGGATCACCGACGTGACGACGGATGCGAACTTCCTGCGAAAGAACCTCGGAGTCCGCGGGGCGTTTGCGTTCCCGATCCACGCGGATGGCGAGATGAACGCCGTGCTGGAGTTCTTCTCGCCGTCGGCAGTCGCGCCCGACCCCGCCCTGCTCGACGTCATGGCTCAGATCGGCAGGCAGCTCGGGCGCGTGGTGGAGCGTATCCGCGCGCAGGAGCAGATCGCCCACCAGGCGACACACGACATCCTCACCGGGCTCGCCAACCGCCTCCTGTTCCTCGACCGCCTCGAGCTCGCGCTGGCGCGGGCCCGGCGCCACGGCTCGGTCGCCGCGCTCCTGTTCCTGGATCTCGATCGCTTCAAGGACATCAACGACACGCTTGGCCACGGCGCCGGTGACGAGCTGCTGAGGTCGGTCGCGGACCGGCTGCAGGGAGCCCTGCGGGCGACCGACTCGGTGGCGCGCTTCGGCGGCGAGGAGTTCACCCTCGCGCGCTTCGGCGGTGACGAGTTCGTCGTGCTCTGCGAGGAGCTCGCCTCCGAGAACGCAGCGGTGCGGGTGGCGGAGCGGGTCCAGGAGTCACTGCGCGTCCCCTTCCTGCTGGAGGGCGCGGGGCACGTCATCACCGCGAGCATCGGCATCGTGATCGCGAGCGGCGCGGATCAGAACGCCGAGGACCTGTTGCGCGACGCGGACATCGCGATGTACCGGGCGAAGGAGCGCGGGCAGGGCAACTGGGAGATCTTCGACGAGGAGCTCCGCAAACGCGCGCTCGAACGCGTCGGGACGGAGCGGGCGCTGCGCCAGGCGCTGGACCTCGGGGAGCTGCGGCTCCACTACCAGCCGGTCGTGTCCGTCGAGGACGGCCGCATGCGATCGGTCGAGGCGCTCGTGCGGTGGCAGCACCCCGAGCGCGGGCTCGTCCCGCCGGCAGAGTTCATCCCGATCGCCGAGGAGAGCGCCCTGATCCTCCAGATCGGCGCATGGACGCTGCGCGAGGCGTGCGAGCAGGCGTTCCGCTGGCGCGCGCGCTTCGGCGACGAGGCGCCGTTGCCGGTGAGCGTCAACGTGAGCGCGCGGCAGCTCGCTCAGCGGGAGCTGCCCGAGATCGTCAGGCAGACACTCGCGGACACCGGGCTGAGCGCCGCGGACCTCGCGATCGAGCTCACCGAGACGGCGCTGATCGAGGACTCGAGCGTGCCGGCGGCCTCGCTGCGGGGGCTCAAGGCGCTGGGTGTGAAGATCCTGCTCGACGACTTCGGGACCGGCTACTCCTCGCTCAGCCACCTCCAGCGCTTCCCGATCGACGCGCTCAAGATCGACCGCTCGTTCATGATGCACCTCGGGTCGGGAGAGGACAACCGGGCGATCGTGCGCGCGATCGTGGCGATGGCGAGCGCGCTCGGCCTCGAGGTCGTGGCAGAAGGCGTGGAGACCGCGGACCAGGCGGCCGAAGCGCAGTCACTGGGCTGCGACTGGGCGCAGGGGTACTACTTCGCGCGCCCTGCGCCGCCCGCGGAGATCGAGGCGCTGATCGCCCCGGTCACCGCTGCCCTGCTCGGCTCCCCTTGAAGGGCTCAGGCGGCTGGACGACCGCCATCGTCCCGGAGGCGGTAGCCGGCGCCGCGAACCGTCTCGATCGACTGCACGTCGAACGGGCGGTCGATCTTCTCGCGTAGGTAGCGGACGTAGACGTCGACGAGATTCGAGCGGCTCTCGGACTCGCCCTCCCAGGCGAGCGCGAGCAACTGGGAACGATCGAGAACCTGGCCGGGCCGGCGCATGAACGCCTCGAGCAGCGAGTACTCCTTCGTCGACAGCGCGATATCGGTGCTTCCGCGACGGACGCGGCGCGACGCGGGATCGAGTGTGAGCGAGCCGATGGTCAGGGTCGGCGCCGTCTTGGACGGGCCGCGACGCGCCAGCGCGCGCAGCCTCGCGCCGAGCTCGGCGAACGAGAACGGCTTGGTGAGGTAGTCGTCCGCGCCCCCGTTCAGGCCGGCGACGCGATCCTCGACCGCGTCGCGGGCCGACAACATGAGCACGGGGCTCCAGATGCCGTCGGCCCGCAGCCGGCGGCACGTCTCCAGCCCGTCGATGTCCGGCAGCATCACGTCGAGGATGATCGCGTCGTAGTCCGTCGCAGCGGCCATCCAGAGGGCGTCCTCGCCGCGGAGCGCCACGTCGGGCGTCATGCCCTCGCCGATCACGCCGCGGCGCACCAGGTCCGCCAGGTTGGCCTCGCCCTCGACGATCAGCACGCGCATGTCGACTGCGAGCTTTCTGCCGGCGCATGAGGCGCGGATGAAACGCAGGTCGCGCGCTGCCGGATAAGCGAGTTCTCATCTGCACTCACGGAGGACTCACCGGCCATCCCTAGCTTCACCGCCGTCCCTGCAGCTCCCCGACGAACGAAGGAGACACATGCTCAACAACGCCAAGAAGGTTCTGGCCGCCATTGCCGCGCTGGCCGCCCTGGCCCTCGGCGGCGCGGCGCTCGCCGGCGCCGCCGGCAACAGCACCGCCAAGGCCCCGGCCGCCGAGAGCGGCGACAACGGCGGTGCGAACGAGAAGGACGGTCAGGAGGCCGAGCCCAAGGTGAGCGCGGCCGACGCCAAGCAGGCGGAGAGCGCCGCGCTGGCGAAGGTCGGCAGCGGCAAGGCGACCGAGGTCGCGGCCGAGACGCCCAAGCCCAACGAGGCGGCGGACAAGCCCGAGAAGGGCGAGACGCCCGACCCGGCCTACGAGAGCAAGATCGCCTACACGGTCGAGGTCACCAAGGCCGACGGCTCGGTCGTGGACGTCGCGCTCGACAAGTCGTTCGCTGTCCTGGGCACCGAGGCCGCCGAGCAGCAGGACGGCGAGCACGGCAGCCAGAACGAGACGAACGACACGGCGGGCGCGAAGAACTAGCGCGGTCGCCGGTGCTCAGCGCCCGCCCCTTGCGGGCGGGCGCTCAGCGCCTGCCCTTGCGGTGCCCCTTGAACGAGATGACCTGCTGGATCCCGCTCGGGCGGTTCGTGTAGCGCATCGTCGTCGGCAGCAGGCCGGGAGCGAACTTGATGCGCTCCGCGGCGGCGTCCGACTTCCAGGCGTCCGGGCTCGCGGTCCCCTGCGCGGCCTCGATCTCCGAGCCGGCGGCGTCGAGCGCGCCCCATACCGCGACGCGGCACGTGGCGAGATCGCCGCCGCCGCAGAAGTGGGTGCGGAAGGGACGCTTGAACGAGGTCCCGAGCAGCTGGCGCAGGTCCTTGTCGACGTAGTTGATCCCGCCCCCGGTGAATCCTGACCGGGGGCTGTTGTCGGCGCCCTCGAGCGCCTTGAGCTCGGCGAGCTGGGGGCCGAGCGCGCCGCCGAGCACGGCGTCGAGCAGCCGTGGATAGAACCTGTCCATGATCACCGGAGCGGCGCCGGCGTCCATCGCGCCGTCCTCGTCGCGATCGAGCCGGCTCGAGCCCGCCGCGTGCCAGGCCTCCAGCAGCTGGAGCATGCGCTGGGCGCGGGCGCTCGGCGCCGGCCCGCTGTGCAGCAGGCTCGCGAGCGTCGGCGTCAGCGCGGTCGAGCGCAGGTCCTGCGTCGCCGCGGCGTTCATCGCGCTCGTCACGGTGGCGAGGTCGTGCTTCGGGTGGCGCGCGATCTGGGCCTGGAGCAGCGACACGCGATGCAGCGACCCGTAGGCCCAGTTGTTGTCCGCCGCGCCGAAGCCGGGCGCCGGGCTGTTGTTCCAGTTCACGAGCACGCCGCTCGCCGGGTTGACCTGCTGCGGCAGCTTGCGAGCGGGCAGGATGCCGCGCCACTCATAGGCGCCCGTCCCGAGCGTCGGGAGCCGCGGGTCGACCCGCGGGTCGCGGCGCGGGAGCTCGCCGGCCGAGAACATCGCGATATCGCGGTCGTCGGCGTAGCCGACGTTGAACGTGAAGGGTGTGCGCGCGAAGGCGCGGACGAACGAGCGCGTGCCCCTTACGCGCCCGATCGTCGCGTCGCGGAAGGGCAGCTGCCAGAGCACGTCGCGGCCGAAGCTCGCGCGCTTGCGCGCGATCGCGATGCGCTTGCCGCCGCTCGTCGCGTAGCCCGTGACGGGCCCGTGGACGGTGGTGCGGAAGCGGACGCGGCCCGCGCCGGCGATCACGC
>JAXDGC010000089.1:0-5421 GCA_034665245.1 Solirubrobacteraceae bacterium
CGAGGACGGCTACTTCTTCATCGTCGACCGCAAGAAGGAGCTGATCATCCGCGGCGGCTACAACGTCTACCCGCGCGAGATCGAGGAGGTCCTCTACGAGCACGAGGGCGTGCTCGAGGCGGCCGTCGTGGGCGTGCCGGACGAGTCGATGGGCGAGGAGGTCGGCGCGGCCGTCGTCCTCAAGGAGGGCCAGGACGTCAGCGCCGACGACCTCAAGGCGTACGTCAAGGACCAGGTGGCGGGCTACAAGTACCCGCGCAAGATCTGGTTCGTCGACGAGCTCCCCAAGGGCCCGACGGGCAAGATCCTCAAGCGCGAGATCGAGGTGCCCGAGGAGGCCAAGACGGGCTGATGGCGGAGGGCACCGCGAGCCTCGACACGCTGCTCTCGGACGCCGGCGGCGGGGCGACCCGCCGCTGGTTCCCGGGGGTCGCGGGGGCGAAGCTCGCCGCCCGGCTGGCGACGCGGCCGTGGAAGGTCGCGCGCCGCGGCGCGGGCTACTGGGCCGAGCTCGCGAAGATCGCGGTCGGGCAGTCCGACGTCGCCCCGTCGAAGAAGGACCGCCGCTTCAAGGACGAGGCCTGGCGTGGCAACCCGGCGTTCCGCCGGCTCGCGCAGGCCTACCTGGCGGCGGGCAGCACGGTCGACGAGCTGATCTGCGACGCCGGGCTGGACGAGCGCTCCGAGCGGCGCGTGCGCTTCAGCGCGGAGAACGTCCTCGACGCGCTCGCGCCGACGAACTTCCCGGCGCTCAACCCCGCCGCGCTCAAGGCGACGATCGACACCGGCGGGCGCAACCTCGCTCAGGGCACCGCCAACCTCGTGCACGACCTCCGTCGCCCACCGCACATCCCGGCGATGGTCGACGAGTCCGCCTTCACCGTCGGCGAGGACCTCGCGCTGACGCCGGGCGCCGTCGTGCTGCGGACCGAGCTGTTCGAGCTGATCCAGTACGAGCCGAGCACGCCGAAGGTGCGCGAGGTCCCGCTGCTGCTCGTCCCGCCGATGATCAACAAGTTCTATATCGCCGACGTCGCGCCCGGGCGCAGCATGCTCGAGTACTTCGTCGGCGCGGGCCAGCAGTGCTTCACGATCTCCTGGCGCAACCCGGACGAGCGCCACGCCGACTGGGGCCTGGACGACTACGTCACCGCCGTGCTCGAGTCGCTCGACGCGGTCGAGACGATCACCGGCGCGGAGCGCACGCACGTGATGGGGCTGTGCGCCGGCGGGATCACCGCGAGCTGCGCGGTCGGCCACCTCGCCGCCACGGGCGAGCTCGAGCGGATCGCGGGGCTCACGCTCGGGGTCTGCGTGCTCGACAACGCGAACGCCGGGACGGTGGGAGCGCTGGTCGACCGCCCGACGGCGGCCGCGGCGCTCGCGGAGTCACAGCGCAAGGGCTACCTCGACGGCAAGGCGCTGGCGGGCGTGTTCGCGTGGCTGCGCCCCAACGACCTCGTCTGGAACTACTGGGTCAACAACTACCTGCTCGGCAAGGACCCGCCGGCCTTCGACGTCCTGTACTGGAACTCCGACTCGACGAACCTGCCGGCCGCGCTGCACCGCGACTTCATGGAGCTCTCGCTCGCCAACGACCTCGTGCGCCCGGGCGAGCGGGTCGTGCTCGGCACGCCGATCGACCTCTCGCAGATCACCGTCGACTCCTACCAGGTGGCCGGGATCTCCGACCACATCACGCCGTGGCAGAGCAACTACCGCTCGACCCAGCTGCTCGGCTCCGACCCGCGCTTCGTGCTCTCGACGAGCGGGCACATCGCCGCGCTCGTCAACCCGCCGGGCAACGAGAAGGCCAGCTACCAGGTCAACGGGACCAACCCGCCGGAGCCGGAGGCGTGGCTGCGCGACGCCACCACGCACAAGGGCACGTGGTGGGCCGACTACGCGGCCTGGCTGGGCGAGCGCTCCGGCCCCGAGAAGCCGGCCCGCAAGCGGCTCGGCGGCAAGGGCTACAAGCCGCTCGATCCGGCGCCTGGCGTCTACGTCCTGGGCTGAGCGTGCCACACGCCGACGGCCTGTACTACGAGCGCCGCGGGGCGGGCGACCCGCTGCTGCTGATCACCGGCTGGACGATCAGCGCCGCGGTGTTCGAGCCCGTGCTCGACCTTTACGCCGAGCACTTCGAGTGCATCGTCTACGACCACCGCGGATCCGCGCGCTCGGGCGGGTCGCCACCGACGACGATGGGCGGGCTCGCCGACAGTGCGGCGCGGCTGCTGACCGAGCTGCGCATCCCGCGAGCGATCGTCAACGGCCTCTCGATGGGCGGGATGGTGGCCCAGGAGCTGGCGCTGCGCCACGCGGGGCGGGTGCGCGGGCTCGTGCTCGGCGGGACCACGCCGGGGGGGCCGTTCTCGCCCCGGCTCGGGCCGCGCGAGGTGGTCTCGATCGCGCGTGGGAGCGTGACCGAGCGCGGCATCCGCGCGCCGCTGCTGTTCTCGTCCGAGTTCCGCCGCGAGCAGCCCGAGCGCGTGCGCGAGCTGCTGCGCTACTTCAAGCTCCACCGCAGCTCCGTCAAGGCGATCGCCGCCCAGACGCTGGCCAGCGCGCGCTTCGAGACGCTGTCGCGGCTCGGGCGCCTGCACGCGCCGACGCTCGTGATGCACGGCGAGCGCGACCGCCTCGTCCCGCTCGCCGCGTCGCGACTGCTGGCGGCTCGGATCCCCGACGCCGAGCTCGCCGTCGTCCCCGGCGCCGGGCACGCCTTCGGCCTCGAAGCACCGCAGGAGTCGCTCGAGCTGTTGCTCGGATGGGTCGAGCGCCGGCTGTCCCGCCCCGACCCGAGAGAGGAAGCACATGTGGCGCCTGACCGATGAGGAGCGCGAGCTGCGCGAGCACATCCGCTCGGTCGTGCTGGAGCAGATCCGCCCGCGCGTGCGCGAGATGGACGAGAACTGCGACTACCCGCACGACGTCCATCAGACGCTGGGGCGCGAGGGGCTGATGGGGCTCGCGCTCCCGGCCGAGTACGGCGGGCGCGACGCCTCGGAGGTCTCGTGGTGCGCGTACGTCGAGGAGCTGGCGAAGGTCTCGGGGACCGTGTCGCTGATGGCGGCCTACGTCAAGCTCGTAGCGCTGCCGATCCTCCTCGCCGGCACCGAGGCGCAGAAGCGCGAGTACCTCCCGCCGCTCGTCAGCGGCGCGCGCTACGGCTCCTACGCGCTCACCGAGCCCGCGGTCGGGTCGGACCCGGCGGCGCTGCAGATGCGCGCGGAGCGCCGCGGCGACACCTGGGTGCTCAACGGCGAGAAGCGCTTCATCGGCAACGCCGGACACGCCGACACCTACGTCGTCTTCGCGCGCACGGGCGAGGACGGTGCGCGCGGCATCAGCGCGTTCGTGGTCGAGGGCTCCTCACCCGGCCTGAGCGCCGAGCCGCTGCGGACGATGGGCATGCCGGGGTGGAAGCTCGGCGCCCCGAAGTTCGAGGACGTCGAGGTGCCGCACGCGAACCTGCTCGGCCGCGAGGGCGACGGCTTCAAGATCGCGATGATGACCTTCGACCGCTCCCGCCCGACCGTCGCGGCGCAGGCCGTCGGCGTGGGGCAGGGGGCGATCGACCTCGCCATGGACTACGCCTCGCGGCGGGAGACGATGGGCGAGCCGCTGCTCGCCCACCAGGGGCTCCAGTTCAAGCTCGCCGGCATGGAGGCCGACGTCGCCGCGGCGCGCGCGCTGACCTTCCAGGCGGCGACGTTCGTCGCGGAGGGCGACCCGCGCATGACCAAGCTCTCGGCGATGGCCAAGCTCGTGGCCTCCGACACGGCGATGCGCGTCACCACCGAGGCCGTGCAGGTCCTCGGCGGCAACGGCTACCTCAAGGAGTTCCCCGCCGAGCGCATGATGCGCGACGCCAAGGTGCTCCAGATCTATGAGGGCGCGAACGAGATCCAGCGGCTCGTGATCGCCCGGCAGATGGCGAAGCAGCTGGCCGACCGTGAGCCGGTGTGGCCGGAGATCATGCCCGGGGCGCCGGGGGTGGCCGTGGGGGCTGAGGCCTGAGCGGCCCTTGGGGGGCCGCACCCAAGACTTACTCAACGACGCCCCAAGCGGGCCCCAATGCCCGGCGGACATGGTCCCCGAGACCAACACCGACGCACGGAGGCCCACCCATGCACCGCACCATCCGCCGTTTCGCTACCACCGTCGCCGGCGCCGCCGCGATCACCGCGATCGCCGCCGCACCGGGAATCGCATCCACGCAGTCCCTGACCATCGACGGCGTCTCGCACCCCGCGAGCGACCTCAAGGCGAAGCAGGGCAGGCTGTTCGTCGCGAGCCCCAAGCAGGACCAGCTCGTGGCCTTCACCAACAAGCCGGCCTTCCGCGCGTACGTCAGGAAGAACCTCCATGTGAGCCTCTCGACCAAGAAGCTCAAGCGGGTCGCCCCGTCGAAGACCAGGGCCAGGGCATCGTGGTCCGGCGACTACGCGACCTTCTACCAGTTCTACAACGGCTACGGCCAGAACTTCAACATCAACTCCGGCTACCAGGAGCCCGATCTCGGTCGCGTCGGCTGCTTCCTCTGGTTCTGCAACAACTTCAACAACCAGATCTCGTCGGTTCGCACCCACGGCACCAGCGCCGTCCTCTACGACTACGAGGGCTTCTACGGCAGCGTCTACGTCGTCGGCCCGAACCAGCTGAACAACATCCCCAGCTGGTTCAACGACCGCGCCTCCTCGGCCTACAGCGCCTGGAGCTGGTAGCACCGCACGCTCGGCTGCCGGCGGCCCGGGCGACTTTCGCCCGGGCCGCCGCTGCTATCCGCCGGACAGCAGCGGCAGCAGGACGTCCTCGCGGCCGTAGTGGCCGGTGACGTCGAACGTGCGCTTGGCCTTCAGCGCGGTGGAGAGGTCGCAGTCGTGGATCACCATGCCCTCCTCGCCGTAGAGCGGCCCCGCGACCACGTCGCCGTCGATGGGCTCGATGATCGCGACGCCCCCGTTGCCGAGGACCTCCTTGCCCTCGGGCAGGGCGATCGGGAAGTCGTCGGGGAACGCCGCGGCCGGGATGAACTGCGGGACGGAGACGACGAAGGCTCCCGCCTCGTAGGCGATGTGCCGCATCGACCCCAGCCACGACTCGGAGTCGTCGGCCGTCGGGGCGACGTAGATCTGCGGGCCGCCGCGATAGACCGCGTAGCGCGCGAGCGGCATCATGTTCTCCCAGCAGATGAGGCCGCCCATCCGGGCGACCGGCGTGTCGTGGACCTTGAGGTCGTCGCCCGCGCCGACGGCATGGAAGAGGCGCTCGTGGACGGTCGGCATCAGCTTCCGGTGCTTGCCCAGGAAGCCCCCTGGCCCGTAGTAGGCGAGGGTGTTCCACAGGCTGCCGGGGCGCTGCGAGTCGCGTTCGTTGACCCCGATCGCGAGGTAGAGGTCGCGCTCGCGGCAGACG
>JAXDGC010000090.1:0-3535 GCA_034665245.1 Solirubrobacteraceae bacterium
GCAAGGTGCGCGACAAGGCGCGCGCGATCGCGGCGACGATGCTCGAGGCGCGGCCCGAGGACCTCGCGTGGGAGAAGGGCCGCTGGTACGTCAAGGGCGACCCGGAGCAGGGCGCGCTGATCGAGGAGATCGCGGCGCGCGCCTACAGCGGCGAGGCGATGCCCGCCGGCATGGAGGGCGGGCTCGACGCGCAGGTGATCTACGACCCGCCGAACCTGACCTACCCCTACGGCGCCTACATCGCGGTCGACGACATCGACCCCGACACCGCGCACGTGACGGTGCGGCGCTTCATCGCGGTCGACGACTGCGGCGTGCGCATCAACCCGATGGTGGTCGACGGCCAGATCCACGGCGGCCTCGCCGAGGGCATCGGGATCGCGCTGATGGAGCTGATCTCGTTCGACGAGGAGGGCAACTGCCTCAACTCGTCGTTCATGGACTACCTGATCCCCACCGCGCTCGAGTGCCCGGACTTCGAGCTCGGCGAGACGGTCACGCCCTGCCCGCACCATCCCCTCGGCGCCAAGGGCGTCGGCGAGTCGCCCAACGTGGGCTCGCCGCCGGCGATCGTCAACGCGGTCATCGACGCGCTCTACGAGTCCCACGGCGTCGACCACATCGACATGCCCTGCACACCCGCCCGCGTGTGGGCGGCGATGCAGGGGCGGCCGCAGCCCCCGCAATGATGTCCGCGGCCCTCACGCGGCGGGCGGAGGAGCTCGCCGCCGCAGGCGTCCCGTTCGTCACGGCGACGGTTGTGCGGGTCCAGCGTCCTACGAGCGCGAAGGCCGGGAACGCCGCGCTCGTGCTCGCCGACGGGACGATCGAGGGCTTCCTCGGCGGCGACTGCGCGGAGGAGAGCGTGCGCACGCAGGCGCTCGCGGCGATCGAGAGCGGCGAGCCGCTCCTATTGCGGATCGTCCCATTCGGCGAAGAGGAGGAGAGCGGTGTCGTCACGGTGCAGAACCCCTGCCTCTCCGGCGGGATGATCGAGGTGTTCCTCGAGCCTGTGGTGCGCGCGCCGCGCGTGCTGGTCGAGGGCGACACGCCGATCGTGCACGCCCTGCTGCGCATCGGCGCGGAGCTCGGGCTCGAGATGGCCGGGGTGGTGGGCGGGGACTTCGAGCCGCAAGCCGGCGACCTCGCGCTCGTCGTCGCCGGGCACGGGCGCGAGGAGCTGCCTGCGCTGCGCCGTGGGCTCGAGGCCGACCTGCCCTACGTCGGCCTGGTGGCCAGCCGCAGACGCGGCCAGGGGGTCATCGGCGAACTGCGCGCCGACGGCGTCGACGCCGCGCTGCTCGACCGCATCGACACGCCGGCCGGGCTCGACATCGCGGCGCGCACGCCCGAGGAGATCGCGGTCTCCATCCTCGCGCGGATCGTGCAGGTGCGGCGTGCCGAGCGCGTGACGGCGACCACGGCGGTCGACCCGATCTGCGGCATGACCGTCAGCGTCGTGCCCGGCACCCCGTCGGTCGAGCAGGACGGCAAGACCGTCTACTTCTGCTCCGACGGCTGCAAGATCAAGTTCGAGCTGCTGCATGTCATCGCGGAGTGACGCCTTCGTCTGCGGGCTCGTACTCGGCGCCGGCGGGTCCAAGCGCCTCGGGCGCCCCAAGCAGCTGCTCCCCTACCGCGACGGCACGCTGCTCGGCCATGTCGTCGGCGTCGCCCGCGCGGGCGAGCCCGACCAGCTCGTGGTCGCGATCGGCGGCGCCGCGGACGACGTGCGCGCGACCGTCGACCTGACCGGCGCCGACGTCGTCGTCAACGACGCCTACGGCGAGGGCTGCTCGTCGTCGATCGCCGCCGCGCTCGGCGTCGTCGATCCGCGCTGCGACGTGCTCGTGCTGATGCTCGGCGACCAGCCGGGCGTGACCGCGGAGACGGTCACCGCGCTGCTGGCCGGACGCGGCGACGCGCCGCTCGCGGTCTGCCGCTACGACGACGGGCGCGGGCATCCGATCGCGTTCGCGCGCAGCGTGTTCGGCGCGCTCGCCGGCCTGCACGGCGACAAGGGCGTGTGGCGGCTGCTCGACCGGGCCGGCGACGAGGTGGCCGAGGTGCCGGTGGCCGGGGCGATCCCGCGCGACGTGAACACGCTCGAGGACTACGCGGCGATCCGATGAAGGAGCTCGTGCCCGACGTCGAGACGCTGGCGCGGCGGCTCGCAGGCGTCGACTACCTCGTCGACGAGGGCCTCGCGACATCGATGTTCCTGAGCCTGCGGCTGCCGCAGCCGCTCCTGCTCGAGGGCGAGGCGGGCGTCGGCAAGACGGAGGCGGCGAAGGCGCTCGCCGCCGTGCTCGACACGCCGCTGATCCGGCTCCAGTGCTACGAGGGGATCGACGCGGCGGAGGCCCTGTACGAGTGGAACTACCCTCGCCAGCTGCTGAGCATCAGGCTCGCGGAGGCCGGCGGCTCGACGCTGAGCGAGGAGGATCTGTTCGGCGCGGACTACCTGATCCGGCGCCCGCTGCTGCGCGCGCTCGAGCATCCCGGCCCGCGCCCCGCGGTGCTGCTGATCGACGAGATCGACCGCGCCGACGACGACTTCGAGGCGTTCCTGCTCGAGCTGCTCGCGGACGCCGGCGTGACGATCCCCGAGCTCGGCACGATCGTCGCCACGCATCCCCCGATCATCATCCTGACCTCCAACCGCACCCGCGACCTGCACGACGCCGTCAAGCGCCGCTGCCTTTACCACTGGATCGACTACCCGACACCGCAGCGCGAGGTCGAAATCGTGCGCCGCCGCGTCAAGGGCGCGTCGGCGACGCTGGCGGTCCAGGTCGCCGACGCGGTCTCGCGGATGCGCGACTCCGACGTGCAGAAGCCGCCGGGGATCGCGGAGGCGATCGACTGGCTGGCCGCCTTGAGCCTGCTCGGCGTCGAGTCGCTCGACGCGGACGCCATCGGCCGCACGCTCGGGTCGGTGCTCAAGTACGACGAGGACCAGGAGGTGATCCGCGCGGCCGGCCTCGAGCAGCTCGTGCTGAAGCGGTGACCGACTTCGGCGTCGAGACGATCGCGCTCGACCTGCCGCCGCTCGCTGCCGCGCTCAGCCGCCGCCTGCACGACGCCGGCGTGCCGATGACGCCCGAGCGGCCGGCCGACTTCGCGCGCGCGCTCACGCTCGTACGACCGGTGTCGCGCCGGCGCTTGTACTGGACCGCGCGCTCGGTGTTCGTGTCCGACCAGGCCCACGGGCCGGCATTCGATGCCGTCTTCGCCTCGGTCTTCGGCGACCCGGCCGCGGCCGACACGCCCGTCGACCTCGACGACGTGCGGACCGTCCCGGCGCCGCCCGACCAGGGGCCGCGGACCGATCGAGCCGGCAGCGAGGGCACGCTCGTGTCCCCGTCGCCCAGCACCGCTGACGGCGACGACGAGCCGGGGGAGGTGGAGGTGCCGCTGGCGATGGCGAGCGACGAGGAGCTGCTGGCCGGCAAGCGCTTCGACGCGCTTCAGCCGCACGAGCTCGCGCAGCTGTACCGGCTGATGTCACGCCTCGAGGTCGCCACGCCGCTGC
>JAXDGC010000091.1:0-4179 GCA_034665245.1 Solirubrobacteraceae bacterium
GCGGGCGCGGGCTGCTCGACGATCGCGGGCGTCGGGGCGGGGGCGGCGTCGTCCGCCGGCGCGGCGTGCACGGGCGGAGCGGGCGGCGGGACGTCGGGCGCATGGCCGCCATCGTCGGGCGGCGAGACGGGCGGCGAGGGATGTTCGGGGGCGGGGGCGGGGGCGGGGGCCGGGGCCGGGGCCGGCGGGTCCGGGGCGTCGCCGTCCGAGCCGTCGTCGCTGACGACGCCGGGGTCGTCCTCGATCACGCCGGGGGTCGGATCGTCGCTCTCGGCCACGGGCGGGACCTCGTTGCTCGAGCCCGGGTCGGTCCCGGCCTGCTGCTCCGCGAGGTTGGGGGCGCCGTCGCCGTCCCCGTCGTCCTGGGCGTCGTTGACGCCGTCGCCGTTGGAGTCGGCCCGCGACGGGTCCGAGGACGCGCGCAGCTCGACGACGTTCCGCAGGCCGTCGGCGTCGGAGTCCTCGTTGCCGTCGGCGACGCCGTTGCCGTCGGAGTCGGCGCCGTTCGGCGCGGTCCGGATGTGGAGCTCGGTGAGGTTGTCGAGGCCGTCGCCGTCGGAGTCCTGCGCGGCGTCGGCGGCGTTGTTCGGGTTGAGGCCGTAACGGAGCTCCCAGACGTCGGGCAGGCCGTCGCCGTCGCTGTCGTCGCGTGAGTTCGCGAGCGGGGCGCCGCCCTGCACGGCGCCCGTGGTCCGCGACGAGCGGTCCGAGACGCCGAGGCGCCGGGCCGGGCGGGGAGCAGCGCCGGCGGCGCGGATCGCCTTCGGGCTTCCGAGCGCGAGGCTGAGGGCGAGCCGGGAGCCGGCAGCCGCTGCGACGCGGCCGGGGCGGTCGTTCGCGAACGAGGCGGCGGGAGCGCGCGCCGACGGCTCGCTGAGGCGGATGGTCTGGTTGCGCTCGTGCGCGTTCGGCCCGGGTGAGCCCCGCCACGCCAGGATCGGAGCGAGCAGCGCGGCGACGGTGAGCACCGTCGCGATCATGCCCGCCGACACCATGCCCGCGAACCGCAGCTCGGATCGGCGCCGTGGAGACGCGTGACCGCGGGAGCTATCGATTGCCGACATGGGAGAGTTCCTCACCGACTTTGTCGGCAGGTGGCGAGCGGACCTGAGCCACCTGGGTCAAGGTTGGACATCTGTTCGATGCCAGTGGACGAAGTTCGCAGCCGCCCGCCCGTCGTCGCCGCCGCCCGGCGGTGTGCCTACGCGGTCCTGCGGCGCGTCTTCGAGGACGGCGCCTGGGCGGATCGCGCGCTGCGCGGGGAGGCGGAGCGGCTCGGCCTCGACACGCGCGATCTCGGCCTCGCGACCCGTCTGGCCTACGGGGCCGTCCAGCGCCGCGCCACTCTCGACCACGTGATCGCGGCGCTCGCCGGGCGCCCGCTCGACCGCCTCGAGCCCGCGGTGGTGGCGGCGTTGCGGCTCGGCACCTTCCAGCTCGCCTTCCTCGATCGCGTCCCGGCACACGCCGCCGTCGGGGAGTCGGTCCAGCTCGCCAAGGAGGACTCGCGCGGCGGCGCGGGCCTGGTCAACGCCGTGCTCCGTCGCGCCGCCCGCGAGGCGCGGGCGGTGGTCGAGGCGCTGCCCGAGGACACGCCGCAGGCCGCGGCCCTGCGCCACTCGCACCCCGAGTGGGTCGCCGCGCTGTGGTGGGAGACGCTCGGCGCCGCCGCCGCCCGCGCGCTGATGGCCGCCGACAACGAGCCCGCCGAGCCGGCGCTGCGCGCCAACACCCTGCGCACCACCGCCGCCGCGCTCGCCGCGCGGCTGCCGGTGCCGAGCCATGCGGCCCCGGGCCTGCCGGAGGGGCTCGTGCTCGAGGCGGCCTTCGACGCCCACGGCGCGCCCGAGTGGCGCGACGGCCTCTACATGCCGCAGTCGCGCGCGGCGATGACCGTCGCGCGCCTGCTCGGCCCGCGCCCGGGGGAGCGGGTCCTCGACCTGTGCGCCGCGCCCGGCGGCAAGACGACCCACATCGCGGCCCTGATGGAGGATCGCGGGCGCCTGGTGGCGGTCGAGCAGCACCGCGGGCGCGCGGCCGCGCTCACGCGCACCGCGCAGCGCATGGGGGCGAGCTGCGTGGAGGTGCGCGCCGGCGACGCCGCCGCGGAGCACGAGGCCGCGGCCTATGACCGCGTGCTGGTCGACCCCCCGTGCTCGGACCTCGGCACGCTCGCCAGCCGCCCCGACGCGCGCTGGCGCAAGACCGCCGAGCAGCCTGCGCAGCTCGCCCGCACCCAGGGCGCGATCCTGCGCGCGGGCGCCGCCGCCGTGCGCCCCGGCGGCACGCTCGTCTACTCGACCTGCACGATCTCGCCCGCGGAGAACGAGGGCGTCGTAGCGGCCTTTCTCGCCGATCACTCCGGTTTCGAGGCGGACGACCTGCGCGAGGAGGTCCCGGTCTGGCAGCATCCCACTGTGCCCCGCCACCTCCAGACGCTGCCTCACCGCGACGGCACGGAGGGTTTCTTCATCGCCCGGCTGCGGAGGCGCACCGGCCCGTGAGCGAGCCCGAGGTGGACCTGGGGCCGCTCTGCCCGGCCTGCCACGAGCCGTGGCTGCGTCCCACGCAACTGGCCGGCCGCTACCGCTGCGTGAACTGCCTCAGCCGCTTCGAACTGAGCTCCGTGTGCCCGAACTGCGGCGAGCACTCGACGATCGTGCGCATGTCCGACACCGCCCTGTACGCCTGCAACAACTGCGGGAGCTCGATGCTCCAGCCCATCTGATGGCCTCCGAGCTCGCCGGCGTCGCCCCGTCGATCCTCGCCGCCGACTTCTCGCGCCTGGGCGAGCAGGTCGGTGAGGTGCTCGACGCCGGGGCGCGGGTGATCCACGTCGACGTGATGGACGGCCACTTCGTGCCGCCGATCACGATGGGGCCGCTCGCCGTCGGCGCGCTGGCCGAGCGGGTCCACGACGCGGGGGCGCTGATCGACGTCCACCTGATGATCGAGCGGCCCGAGCGCCAGATCGCCGAGTTCGCCAAGGCGGGCGCCGACAACATCACGATCCATGCCGAGGCCACGCCGCACCTGCACTACGCCGTGTCCGCGATCAAGGACGCGGGCTGCCGGGCCGGCGTCGCGCTCTGCCCGGGCACGCCGGTCGAGGCGCTGAGCGAGCTCGCCGAGGACCTCGACGTCGCGCTCTGCATGACCGTCAACCCCGGCTGGGGCGGGCAGGCGTTCCTGCCGCGCAGCCCCGGCAAGATCGAGCGCCTGCGCGCGCTGATCGGCCCCGCGACCGCGCTCGAGGTCGACGGCGGGGTCGACGCCCGCACGGCCGGCTCGTGCGCCAAGGCGGGCGCCACGCTGTTCGTTGCGGGCTCCGCCGTCTTCGGAGCTGAGGATCCGGCCGCCGCCTTCCGCGAGATCGCGGAGGCGGCGGGGGTGCGGCCAGCCGTATAGGAGATCGTGTCGGCCCGGTTCACAATGGCGTAACGATGGCCCTGACCGTCCTCATCGTCGATGACCACCCCTCCTTCCGTGCGAGCGCCCGCGTGCTGCTCGAGGCCGAGGGGTTCGACGTCATCGGCGAGGCGGCCGACGGCGCCTCCGGGATCGTCGAGGCGCAGCGGCTGCACCCCGATCTCGTGCTGCTCGACGTGCAGCTCCCCGACATCGACGGCTTCGACGTCGCGTCCCGCCTCGCCAACGGCGCCGGACCGGCCATCGTGCTCGTCTCGAGCCGCGACTCCTCGGACTTCGGACCGCTTGTCGCCCGCTCCGGCGCCCGCGGCTTCGTGCCCAAGGCCGAGCTCTCGGGCGCCCGCATCCACGAGCTCCTCTAGGGCTCGGGCTGACGAGCATCCGTCGCACCTGCTGAGATAGCCCCATGAGCGACCCGATCCGTGTCGTGCTGGCCGATGACTCCGTGCTCCTGCGCGAAGGTCTCGCGCGGCTGCTGGAGGACTCGGGCTTCGAGGTCGCCGGCCAGGCCGGCGACGCCGAGGACCTGCTGCGCAAGGTCGGTGCGCACAAGCCGGACGTCGCGGTCGTCGACGTGCGCATGCCGCCGTCGCACACCGACGAGGGGATGCGGGCGGCGCATCAGATCCGCGCCGATCACCCCGGCGTGGGCGTGCTCGTGCTCTCCCAGTACGTCGAGGAGGCCTACGCGCTCGAGCTGCTCTCGGAGTCGACGGAGCGCACGGGCTACCTGCTCAAGGACCGCGTCGC
>JAXDGC010000092.1:0-5753 GCA_034665245.1 Solirubrobacteraceae bacterium
GCAGCGGCGCCTCCTGCCGGCCCTCGCCCGTCGCGCGCTGCACGTCGTGACCGTATCCGAGTTCTCGCGCGGCGAGCTCCGCGGGCTGCTCGGCCTCCCGTCCGACCGCCTGACCGTGATCGCGGGGGGCGTCGATCCCGCCTTCACGCCCGACGCGGACGCCGACCGCGCCCGCAGCGCGCTCGGCCTCACCCGTCCCTACGTCCTCTGCGTCGCTTCGCAGACGGCGCGCAAGAACCTGGGCGCGCTGGTCCCCGCCGCGCGGCAGCTCAACGCCGACGGCGTCGAGGTCGTCGTCGCCGGCGGGCACCGCCCGCAGTTCGCCCGCGAACAAGGGCTCGAGGCCCTGCATCACCTCGGCGCCGTACCCGACGCGCTGCTCCCCGGCCTCTACGCAGGGGCTGAGGCGTTCGCCCTGCCTTCCCTCTATGAGGGGTTCGGCCTGCCCCTGCTCGAGGCGATGGCGTGCGGCACGCCGGTGGTCGCGGCCGATGCCACCGCGCTGCCCGAGACGGCCGGCGGAGCGGCGCGGCTCGCGGCGCCCGACGCGGTGTCGGACGCAGTGTGCGATGTCGTGAGATCGCCCGCCGAGCGGGAGCGGTTGCGTGGAGCCGGCCTCGCCCGCGCCGCCGGCTTCACGTGGGAGCGGACCGCGCGCGAGGTGGACGCCCTCCTCAGCGCTCGAGCCGCCGCGCCGCCTGCCTGAAGACCGCCAGCGAGCGGGCGGAGAGCAGGCGCTCGCCGCGCCGGCGCCGCAGCCCCGACCAGTCGAAGGCGTTCTGCGAGCCCTCGCGGGAAAGCCACGTGTACCAGACGACGCGCTGGATCTTCAGGCGCTTGCGCGCCTTCGCCAGCAGCGTCAGAGCGAGCTTGAGCCGCGCCGCCTGGCCGCGCTCGGTGGTCACGAACCCGGGCGCGCCCGTCGTCTTGCCCTGCGCCGCCGGCCACGACAGCTCGGTCAGCCACACCGGCTTGCCCCCATCCCGGTAGCGGCGCATCTCGCGGCGCGCGAACTCGATCAGGCGGATGACGTTGCGCGGTCGGCCCGTGTAGGGGTGCAGCGCGACGGCGTCGAACGCCCCGCGCCCGCCGGCCTTGTAGATCCTGCGGAGCGCGATCCAGCTCTCGTTCGGCAGGCCGGCGAGGATCGTGCGCGAGCCCGGGTCGGCGGCGCGCAGGGCGCGGCGCGAGGCGCGCAGCAGCTTCACGTACGGCCGCGCGAACGGCTGCGAGGTCCAATAGCGCGTCAGGTTGGGCTCGTTCCAGATCTGCCAGTCGCGGATCGGCACCCGCGGCAGCCCGGGCTGCTCGTTCCAGAGCGACCCGCGAGGTCCGTAGCGCCCGACCAGGGCCGTGAGGAAGCTCGTGTACGCGGCGGTCCCGCGCGGCGCGGAGGCGGCGCCGTCGCGAGCATGCAGAGCTGCCCAGCCGGGCGTGCGGTGCACCACCGGGAGCACGGGCAGGCTCCGCTGCGCCGCGGCCACCACCACGGCGTCGATCGCGCTGAAGTCGATCGGCCCGCCCGCCGCCGGCTGCGCGGCTCGCCAGTCGAAGGCCGCGCGGACGCTCTCGACGCCCGAGGCCGCCATCAGGCTCCACTCGGACTCGAACGGGTTGCCGGGCTCCGTCAGCGGCCCGTCGGCCTGCACGCCGAGCCAGCCGTGCGGGACGCTCCGCGCCTGAGCGGGCGCGGCGAGCAGCAGCGCGACGCAGAGCGTCGCGAGGACCGGCGCGGCGAGCCTCACCCGCGCAGGCTCGAGATCACTTCGCTGGCCATCCGCAGTCGCAGCGCCAGGATGCGCGCGAGGTCCATCAGCATGGCGTGGGCGAGCGCCGGCTCGGCCTCCGAGAGCTGGCTGAAGCACTCGGTGTCGATCTTCACGACCTGGACGTCGGTCAGCGCGTCGAGCGTCGCCGAGCGCGGGCTGCCGTCGAAGAACGCCAGCTCGCCGACCACCGACGGCGCGTCGATCGACTTGAACGCAGTCTCCTCGCGCGGCATCCGGACGCCCAGCGTGCCCTCGGTGAGCAGGTACAGCGCGCGCTCGTCCTCCCCGGCCTGCACCAGCGCCAGGCCCGCCGAGACCTCGAGCACCTCGGCGAAGGAGAAGATCTTGGCCCAGTCCATCGCCGACGCCTCGGGCAGGAACAGCAGGTCGGCGGAGTCCTCGTGGGCCTCCTCGACGACGATCTGGAACGGTCCCGCGTGCGAGAGGCTCACGAGGAGGCCGGGTTGGGCTGGACGGCGGGCACGTCGTCGGGAACGGTAGCGGCCGGTCGCAGTGCCCAGACCTTGAGGCCGGCCTTGCGGCCGCGCACCTCGAGCTCGTCGAGCGAGTCCATGTCTGCGGGCGGCTCGTGCAACCGGGCGTAGGTCGTGTCGGCGACGAACAACTGGTACGGCGTGCCTTTGGTCATGCCCTCCAAACGCGCGGACGTGTTCGTCGTATCGCCGATGGCCGTGTATTCGAGTCGGCGCGCCGAGCCGACGTTGCCCGACATGACGTCGCCGCTGTTGAGGCCGATGCCCATCTTGAAGCCGTCGCCGAGGCCCTCCTCGCGCATCCACGCGTTGAAGCGCTCGAGCCGCTCGAGCATCACGCGGGCCGCTCCGAGCGCCTTGTCGGCGTGGTCCTCGGAGGCGATCGGCGCGCCGAACACGGCCATGATGCCGTCGCCCATGTAGGCGACGAGCGTGCCGTCGTGGTCGAGGATGGCGTCGCTCATCTCGGTCAGGTAGCGGTTCAGCACGCCGATCACCTCGTCCGGCTCGCGGCCCTCGGCGAAGCTCGTGAAGCCGCGCAGGTCGCTGAACAGCACGGTCGCGGTCAGCAGCTCGCCGCCGAGGCGCACGTCGTCCTCGGAGTCCGCGCGGTCGAGCACCTGGGCCACCACCGAGTCGGGCACGAAGCGCGAGAACAGGTCGCGCGTCTGGGTCCGCGCGACCGAGGCGGTCATCCAGTGCACCGCGAGCGCCCCCACGAGCGCGAACCCGAGGCCGATGAGGGGCACCACCACCGGCAGGATCAGGCCGCGCCCGAAGGCGATCTGGACCACGACGACGTAGACCAGCGCGGCGGCCGTGCCGAGCCCGAGCGCGACGAGCGGCCGCAGCCGCACCCCGAGCAGCGCGGGCATCAGCGTCAGCCCGAGCGCGATCAGGAAGTCGGCGAGCCCGCTCGAGTCGTGCAGCGGCGCGCCCCGCAACAGCGTGTCGATCGCGTTCGCGTGGATCTCGGGCCCGGCCATCTCCCCGGCGGGCCAGGAGGTCGGGTGGCGGTCCTGGAGCGACGGCGCGACGGCCCCGATGACCACGATGCGATTCGTGAACGTGCCCGGCTTGAAGCGGCGCTTGACGGCATGGGAGAACGACACGTAGCGGATGTGACCGGGCGGCCCGGAGAAGTCGATCCACGCGCCCTCGCCGCCGAGCCGGCTGCGGTCGACGGGGCGATGCGTCACGCGCTCGACGGTGGCCACCGACAGCGTCTTCAGGCCGTCGATCGCGTACGGCAGCCGGCGCAGCGCCCCGGCGCTGCCCTCGGGCAGCAGCCCGTTGCCGACCTTCGCCCGGGCGAACTTCAGGAACTCCGCGCCGCCGAAGATCTTGGTGGCGCCGTTCTTGCCGACCTCCGTGGCGCTGAAGATCACGTTGCCGGCGCGGCGCGTGGCGAGCACGAGCGCGTTGTCGGCGATGATCGCCTTCTGGCTGTTTCCGGAGGTCTCGGAGAACTCGACGTCATAGACGATCGCCCGCGGCCGGTCGCGCGAGATCTGCGACAGCGCCTTGGCGAAGGTCAGGCGGGAGAACGGGAAGCGCTCGTGGAGGTCGGAGAACGTCACGTCGTCGATCCCGACGACGACGACGTCCTTCGGGACGGGCCGGGCACCGCGGATCTCGAAGCGCGTGTCGACGGTCGAGAGCTCCGCGCGGTCGAAGGCGTTCGTGGCGTCGAGCAGCACCACCATCGCGACCGCGAACACGGCGACCCCGGCGAGCATCGTGCGTCGCAGGCGGCGGGTGGTCGCGCGACGGCGCATCGCGGTGACGCTAACCGAGTGGCGCGCGAGTTCCTAGACTCGCCGCTCGATGGCCTCGCGCGTCGCGCTCATCCACGACTTCCTGCTCGACCTGCGCGGGGCCGAGCGCGTGTTCGCGGCGATCTGCGACGCCTGGCCCGAGGCCGACGTCTTCACGGCCGTCTACGACGAGGCGGGCACGGAGGGGCGCTTCGCCGACCGCAGCATCCGCACCTCGTTCCTGCAGCGGCTCCATCCGACCTCGCGGACGTTCCGGCCGCTGCTGCCGTTCTACCCGCACGCCGTCGAGTCCTTCGACCTGCGCGGCTACGACACCGTGATCTCGTCCTCGAGCGCGTGGGCGCACGGGGTGCTCGTGGATCCCGGGGCGGTGCACGTCTGCTACTGCCACAACCCCTTCCGCTACGCCTGGACGGAGCGCGAGGCAACGCTGCGGGCGCGCGGGCCGATCGGGCGGCCGGCGCTGCGGTTCCTGCTCTCGCGCTGGCGCCAATGGGACTGGATCGCCGCCCAGCGCGTGGACCGCTACGTCTCCAACTCGCGCACCACGTCGGAGCGCGTCCGCCGCTACCTCGGCCGCGAGTCGACGATCCTGCACCCGCCCGTGGAGCTCGAGCGGTTCGCTCCGGGCCAGGTCGGCGCCCACTACGTGGTGCTCGCCGAGCTGATGGCGCACAAGCGCATCGACATCGCCGTGGAGGCGTTCACGCGGCTCGGGCTGCCGCTTGTGGTCGTCGGCGACGGGCCGGAGGGACGGCGGCTGCGCAAGCTCGCGGGACCGAGCGTCACCTTCACGGGCCGGATCCCGGACGAGCAGGTGGCCGACGTCCTCGCCGGCGCGCGTGCGCTCGTGGTCACCGCGGTGGAGGAGTTCGGCATCGCCGCGGTCGAGGCGCTCGCCGCGGGCCGGCCGGTGATCGCGCTGGGGGAGGGCGGGGTGCGGGAGAGCGTGCAGCCCGGCGTCACCGGAGCCTTCTACGAGCGCAACGACCCGGCGGCGCTGGCCGAGACCGTCGTGGGCTTCGACCCGCTGGCCATCGACCCGGCCGCGTGCCGCGCGGCCGCCGAGCGCTTCAGCGTGCCGCGCTTCCAGGCGAGCCTGGCGGCGATCGTGGCCGACGCCGTCTCCGACGAGCGCCCCCCGCGGCCGGGCGATCGCCCGGTGCTGGCGGCCGGTCTGCTCAACGGCGGGCGCACCGGTGGGAAAGCCCGTGCGCGGCGTCTTGCAGCCGGTCACTGATCAAATCCTTAGCCCAACGCGTAACAAATAGGGACGAGAAGCGTTGTTGTAGGGCCTGCGTGTCTTCGGCTTCCGCCGGTGTGCGCAGATTCCGTCCTCCCCCGGCTCCCAGCCATTGTCGTCGTCGTTGCGCGTTGCAATGACATGACGCCAGTGCGTGGTTGCGTCGGCAACGATTTTGACCTATAATTCCTACTACACGAGTTGGTAATGATGTCGAAAGGAACCATCACGAGCACGACCATTGAAGCTCCGCGCCAGAAGACGACCGCGGACTACCAGGTTGACCCCACGCTCGACTCCCTGCAGCTGCTGTTGCGAGAGGCGGGCAAGTACCCCCTGCTCAAGCCCCACGAGGAGATCGAGCTGGCCAAGCGGATCGAGCGCGGCGACCTTGCCGCCAAGGACCGCATGATCAACTCGAACCTGCGCCTCGTGGTGTCCAACGCACGCCGCTACCAGGGCCAGGGCC
>JAXDGC010000093.1:0-3143 GCA_034665245.1 Solirubrobacteraceae bacterium
GCTGCTGGTGCCCTGGAGCGAGGGCGGGCTGGCCGAGGCGCCGCGGCCGCACGCCGACGCGGTCGTCGTCCCCGTGCCGGTGGCGCCGAGCGGAGGACCCGCCCCGCGCGACATCGCGGCGATCACCTACGGGGCCAACCCTGAGAAGAAGGGCCTCGACCGCGTGCTGACCGCATGGGCGCTCGCGCGGCGCCCCGACGAGGAGCTGGTCGTGGCCGGCGTCGACGGCGCGGCGGTGGAGGGCGTGCGCTTCACCGGGATGCTGCCGCGCGCGGAGTACCGCGCGCTGCTGCGCCGCGCGCGCGTCTTCGTGTGCGCGCCCCGCCGGGAGGACTACGGGATCGCCCAGCTCGAGGCGCTGGCCGACGGCTGCGTGCTCGTCACGACCCCGTCGCCGGGCCCGTACGCGGCGCTGCCGGTCGCGCGGGCGCTCGACGAGCGCCTCGTGTCCGACCACCTGTTCGGCGCGCTCCGCCTCGCCCTCGACGACCCCGCGCCCGGCTACGCGGAGCGCGCGCTCGAGGCGCTCGCCCCGTGGCGGCCCGAGGCGGTCGACCGGGTGGTGGCCGAGCAGCTGCTCCCGCGGTTACAGTCGCTCGCATGACCCCCCTCTCCGGCCAGTCCATCCTCATCACCGGCGCCGCCCACGGGATCGGCGCGGAGGTCGCGCGCCGGCTCGCGGCGCGCGGGGCCCGCGTCTCGCTCGTGGGGCTCGGCGCGGACGAGTTGCGTCGCGTCGCCGCGGACTGCCCCGGCGCGATCGTCTTCGACGCGGACGTCACCGACCAGGACGCGCTCGACGCGGCCGTGGCCGGGACCGTCGAGGCGTTCGGCGGCATCGACACCGTGATGGCCAACGCCGGGATCGGGGCGCCCGGCTTCATCCGCACGATGGACCCGGCGTCGTTCGAGCGCGTCATCGAGGTCAACCTCGTCGGCGTCTGGCGCACGATCCGGGCCTGCCTGCCGCACGTCATCGAACGCCGGGGCTACGTCCTTCCGGTCGCCTCGATGGCGGCGATCGTGCCCGCCCCCGGGCTGGCGGCCTACGGCGCGGCGAAGTCTGGCGTCGAGGCGCTGGGTGACGCGCTGCGCGTCGAGGTGCAGGGCTTCGGCGTCAAGGTGGGCGTCGCCTACTTCTCGTGGATCGACACCGAGATGGTGCGCGGCGCCAACCGCACCGAGCTCGGCGCGTCGATGCGCGCGATGCTCAAGGGCCCGCTCGCGAAGACCTACCCGGTCAGCGCCGCCGCCGAGGCCGTCGTGCGCGGGATCGAGAACCGCAGCCGCATCGTCGCCTGCCCGCGCTGGCTGCCGGTGCTGATGGCGATCCGCCCGCTGCTCCCGTGGCTGACCGAGCTCACGCTCAAGCGCGACATCGCCGAGTTCGACCGCCTCGCCGAGCGCGAGGCGCTGACGGGCGGCTCGGACCCGGTGGGTGCGGGTGGGGAGGCGGAGATGGCCGAGCGGGCGGCTCGAACTTCAACTGCTCATTGAGGGGAAGGTTCGGGGTGCCGCGACGCTCCCGTTGGGCGGGCGCAGTCCGCACCCACCCCTCACCAGCGCGCCGTTGACGTTTCAACCCGCCGCGCGCTTGCGCAGCGGCGCGAACTCGGCCCACGGCCGCGTGTTCGCCACCTGCTCCGGCGTCAGCCACGCCCGCCGCGCGGTCGCGATCCCGAACGGCAGCAGGCCGAAGTTGCGCACCGAGTGCGCGTCGGTGTTGACGAGGATGTTCACCCCGGCCGCGGCGGCCGCGCGCGCGTGCAGCTCGTTGAGGTCGCGGCGGTCGGGCGAGGCGTTGATCTCGATCATGGTCCCGGTGCGCGCCGCCGCCTCGATGACCCGCTCGATGTCGATCGCGTACGGCGGCCGCGTCTCGATCTTGCGCCCGGTCGGGTGCCCGATCGCGTCGACCAGCGGGTGCTCGATCGCCGCCACCATGCGGTCGGTCATCTCGCGCTCGCCCATCGAGAACGAGGTGTGCACCGACGCGATCACCCAGTCGAGCCGCGCGAGCAGCTCGTCCTCGTAGTCCACCGAGCCGTCGGTGAGGATGTTGACCTCGGTCCCGACCAGCAGCTCGAAGTCGTCGAGCGTCGCGTTGAGCGCGTGGGCCTCCTCGATGCGCGCCTCGAGCGCCTCCGGCGTGACGTGGTCGCCGAAGCCGTGGGAGGCGGAGTGGTCGGTGACCGCGAGGTATTCGAGGCCGCGGGCGATCGCGCCCTGCGCCATCTGCTCCAGCGTCTGGCGACCGTCGGACAGCGTCGTGTGGCAGTGCAGGTCGCCGCGGATGTCCTCCTGAGTCACGAGCTTCGGCAACTGGCCCGACGCCGCCGCCTCGAGCTCGCCGCGGCCCTCGCGCAGCTCAGGCGGGATCCACTCCAGCCCAAGCCGCTCGTAGACCTCCTCCTCGGTCGCGCAGCGCAGCGTCTCGCCGGTCTCGTCGTCGAGGATCCCGTACTCGGAGACGTGCAGGCCGCGCCGCACCGCCGACTCGCGCAGCGCGACGTTGTGGGCCTTGGAGCCCGTGAAGTGCTGCAGCACGTTGCCGAACTGGTCGGGCTCGACGACCTTGAGGTCGACCTTCATGCCCGAGTGCGTGAGCACGCGCGCGCCGGCGTCGCCCGCCGAGAGCACCGACTCGATCAGCGGCAGCTCCGCCAGCGCGGCTGACAGCGCGGTCGGGTCCGCCGCCGTGGCGATGATGTCGAGGTCTTTGACCGAGTCGGTCTGGCGGCGCAGCGAGCCGGCCACCTCGACGCGCTCCGCGGCCGGGTGCGAGCGCAGCGCGCCGACGATCTGCTCGGCGATGTTCTGTGCGCGCGAGAGCAGGATGCGCGGCGCGGGCCCGCCCTCGGGCGACTCGGCCAGCGTCTTGAGCAGCGTCTCCTCGACCTTCGCGCCGAAGCCGCGCAGCCCGCGGATCCGCTGCTGCTCGGCGGCGGCGCGCAGCGCGTCGAGCGAGTCGATCCCGAGCTCGTCGTAGAGCCGTCGCGCGCGCTTGGGCCCGAAGCCCGGGAGGTGCATGACCGAGATCAGCCCGGTGGGGAACTTGTCCCGCAGGCGCTTGGCGGTCGGGATGTCGCCCGTCTCGTCGAGCGCGTGGATCTTCTCCTCGAGCGTCTTGCCGATGCCGTTGA
>JAXDGC010000094.1:0-5132 GCA_034665245.1 Solirubrobacteraceae bacterium
TGGCGCGCGCCCCGCTCGGACTGGAACACGGGCTCCTCGTCCCAGTCGAGCTCGAGCCAGCGCAGGGCATCGAAGATCTGCTCGACGTTCTCCGGGGTGGAGCGCTCGCGGTCGGTGTCCTCGATCCTGAGCAGGAACCGGCCGCCGCTGCCGCGGGCCAGGAGCCAGTTGTACAGTGCCGTCCGCGCACCCCCGATGTGCAGGGCGCCCGTCGGCGAGGGAGCGAATCGCACGCGCATCTGGACACAGCATGCCACGAAGCGCGGGCGTCCAGATTCCATGCTCATCGGCGCACACGTCTCCCCCGCAGGTGGCCCCGCGAAGGCGGTCGAGCGCGGCGTGGAGCGCGGCTGCGACGCGATCCAGTTCTTCAACCAGAGCCCGCGGGCGTGGCGGCCGCGCGTGTACTCGCCCGAGGAGATCGACGCCTTCCACGGCGCGATGGCGGACTCGCCCCTCGAGGCGGTGATGATCCACGCGGTCTACCTGCTCAACTGCGCCTCGGAGGATCCCGAGATCCGCGGGAAGTCGCTGACGGCGCTGATCGCGGCGCTGCAGTCGGGCGCGGCGCTGGGGGCACATTGCGTCGTCCTCCACCCGGGCTCGGCCTTGAAGGGCGGCGGGCCGGTCGAGGCGGCGCTCGAGCGCGCGGCGGCGACGATCGTCGAGGCGCTCGCCGAGTCCGAGACCTGCGCGCTGCACCTCGAGGACACCGCCGGCGCCGGCGGCACGCTCGGGCGCTCGTTCGAGGAGCTCGCGACGCTGATCGAGCTGGCCGGCGGCGACGACCGCCTCGGCGTCTGCCTGGACTCCTGCCACCTGCTGGCCTCGGGCTATGACGTGCGGACCGCGGAGGGCCTGAGCGCCGTGGTCGACGATTTCGACTCCGTCGTCGGGCTCGACCGCCTCGGGTCGTTGCACCTCAACGATTCCCAGACCCCGCTGGGCTCCAACGTCGACCGCCACGCGGACCCCGGGGAGGGCCACCTCGGCCGCGAGGGCTGCGCGGCGTTCCTCTCCGAGCCCCGGTTCGAGGATCTGCCCTGCGTGCTCGAGCTCAACGGGCCCGAGAAGAAGGACATCGACCTCGCGCGCGAGCTGCGCGAGGAGGGCGCCGCCGCCCACCGGGGCGCGGGCTAGTCTCCCGGCCCGGGATGGCGTTCTGCGACCAGTGCGGCAATCAGCTGGAGGATCGCGCGCGGTTCTGCCCGAACTGCGGCGCGCAGAGGATCTCCACCGCGGAGCCCGAGCCCGAGCCCCCGGCGGCCCGCTCGGTGCCCGCCCAGACGGAGCTCGTCGACCAACTCGGCAGGCTCGGCCAGACGCCGGCCGTCGTGGCCGCGGGTGTGATCGGCGCCGGGACGTTCGCCGTCGTGCTCGTCGTCGGGTTCGTGCTCGCCGCGCTGCCCGACGCGTCGCTGATCGGCTTCCTCGGCTCGGACGCGGGCTACGTGCAGGAGGCGTGCCGCCAGATGGCGCAGCTCGTCCTCGCGGGGTTCGAGAACGACGCGCTGTTCAACGCCTTCCGGGACACGAGCCGGGTCGCGCCCGGCCTCTTCGCCCTCGTCCCGACGCTCACCTCGCTCTACCTGGCGCGCGCGCAGCTCGGCCGGCTGCGGGGCGCGCCGCTGACGATGCGGCTCACGGTCGCCGCGGGCGGCGCCCTCCTGTTCGCCTTCCTCATGATCATCCCGGCGCTCCTGACGGGCGACATCAACGCGTCGATCGGGCAGAGCTTCGGCTACGGGCTGCTGTGGGCGCTGATCGGCTCGCTGACCGGCACCGTCCTCGCCGCGCCGCCCACCGCGCCGGCCGACCAGGTCTCCCCGCGCGCCCGCGCCGCCGGCTCGGCCGTGCTCGCGGCGCTGCGGCCGCTCGGCCTCGTCCTGCTCGTCACGACCGCGATCGGTACCGCGGTCTGGATCGTCGACGTCGCCACCGACGAGAGCACCCGCGGGAGCCGCTCGCTGCCGCTCGCGCTCGTCGACACCGCGCTGTTCGCCGTCGACCACGGCGTCCACACGCTCGAGCTCGGCTCGCTCGCCGCCTTCGAGGGCCGCGGGCTCCAGCCGGCCGTGCTGAACCTGCCGCTGCCGGCCGAGCAGCCTGCCGACGTGCTCTCGAACGGCCCGTCCTACCGGCTCTTCGACTACCGCGACGGCGCCAGCGTGATCGTCTTCCTGCTCATGCTCGTGCTGCTCGTCGGGCTGCCGCTGACCGCGGCGCTGTTCGCCGGCTTCACGGTCGCGCGCGAGCGCGGCGCCGCGTCACCGGCGCTCGGCGCGGCCTGGGGCGCGCTCGTCGGGCCCGTCTGGGCGATCACGCTCGCGCTCGTCAACGCATTGCTCCAGGACACGCTCTACGGCCACGCCCAAGGCGAGAGCGTGTTCGGCATCGTGCTGGTGTTCGGCGCGCTGATCGGGGCGCTCGGCGGCTATCTCGCGTGCGGCGCGAGCCGGACGGCCGAGGGCGGCCCGGCGCCCGCTTAGCCGGTCGTCCGCAGTCGCCGGACGCCGAACCCGACCAGGCCGCCGAGCGCAAGGCCGAGGACGATCGCCATCCCGAGCTCGCCGCCTCCGCTGCCGCCGCCTCCGCCGCCGAGGCCGGCCGTCGCGGGCGCGGCGGTCTTCGCGGGCGCGGCCGTCGCGGTGGGCGTCGCCTCGGGGATCACCTTGCCGGTGACCTGGAGGTCGATCGAGGAGTCGAACTGCTCGACCTCGCGGTTGCTGCCGCGGTCGTTGGCGGCGAGCGAGACGTAGTACGTGCCCGGCTCGGCGTAGACGTCGTTCGAGGACCCACCGTTGGTCTCGCCCACGCGCTTGCCCTCGACCCGCAGCGAGGCGCTGCGGTCTGCCGGGCCGAAGGACGCCGTCTGCTCGCCCTCGAAGTTGTCGTCCTCGCGTACCGGGTTGTAGATCTGGAGCAGGATCGCGTAGCTCGACTGAGTGCGGCCCTTGACGGTGGCGCCCGCGGTGAGCATCTGCCCCGGCTTCAGCGTGACCGCGTAGAAGAGCTGCTCGCCGCCGCGCAGGGTGTCCGTGTAGCGGCCGGGCGTGAGCACCGGCGCGTCGTTGAACGAGCCGCCGCCGGCGATCGGCGTCTGCGCGCCCGCGGGCGCCGCCGCGAGCGCGACCCCGGCGAGCGCGACGAACACCGCCCGCCTCATGCGGGCCGCCTGCGGCCGAGACCCGCCGCCGCTCCACCCGCGAACACGCCGAGCAGGATCCCGCCGGCGCCGCCGACGGCGAGCACGAGGTCGCTCGTCCCGCCGTCCGCGCTGCCGGCGCCGCTCAGCGGCGAGGGTGTCGCGTCCGAGGCCGGCGCCTTCCCGATCACCTTGCCGGTGACGCGCACCCCCAGCTCGACCGGGTAGGGCCCGCTCTGGCCGGCGACCGGTACCGCCTCGAGCTTCACGAAGTGGCGGCCGTTCGGCGGGTGGCGCAGGTCGTCCTCCCCCACCTCGGTCTCCGCGATCGCGGTCAGGACCGCGGCGGAGTTCGTCGCGATGTCCGAGTCGGCGAACTCGAGGCTCTCGTCCTGGATCTCCTCCTTGAAGACGGACGGGATGCCCGCCGGGCTGTTGGGCAGGGTCGCGGACACGCTCAGCGTCTGGCCCGCGCCGACCTTGAAGGAGAACCACGCCGGCCCTGTCGCCGCGACCTCGGTCGTGTACTGGCCCGGGCCGTAGAGCTTCGCGGTCGCGGGCTCGGTGCTCGGCTCGAGCCGGCGGCCCTGGGTCACGTACGGGCGCAACGCCCGCGCCGTGAGCGCCCGCAGCTGCCCGCCGAGCTCCTGCGCGTTGCCGGCGTCGACGTACCGCCCGCCGCCGGCGTCGGCGATGCATTGCAGCTGGCGCCGCGCGCTCGACTTCACCTGGAAGCCCACCGCCTGGATCTTCAGCGCGACGCCGCCCTTGGCGAGGTCGCGCGCGACGGCGCACGGCGCGGGCGGCGCGCAGTTGTCGCCGCCGTCGGAGACGAGCACGACGGTCTTCTGCTTCGCGGTCCCGAGGTCCTTGGCCGCGCCCTGCAGCGACGCGCCGATCGGCGTGAACCCGCGCGGCGTGATCGCGTCGATCGACGCCTTGAGACCGGCGCGGTCCAGCGGCGCGACCGGCGAGACGAGCTTGGTGTCAGCGCAGCCCTCCGCCTTCCCGGTGCCGCTGACCTGCGACCCGTAGATCCGCAGCCCGACCTTCGCGTCGTCGGGAAGCTCGTCGACGAGCGTGTTCAGCGCCGACTTGGCCGCCGCCATCTTCGGGCGGCCCGAGCCGTCGTCGGACTTCATCGACTTCGACGCGTCGACGACGAGGATGACCGCCGCGTCCTTGGACGGCGCGGGCTGGCTCTGGGCGCGCGCACCGGCAGGGGCGAGCAGCACGGCGAGCATCCCCAGGGCTCCCACGGCAGACCGGCGCATCCGCGGCGAGCGTAGCGAAGCGCGCGGCACCGCCGGTCAGGCGATCGCGGGCGCCTCCGGCAGGCTCGCGAGGGCCGCCTCGAGCTCGGCCTCGGAGAACTCCGGGTCCTGAAGCTCGCCCGCCAGGTAGGCGTCGTAGGCCGCGAGGTCGAAGTTCCCATGCCCGCAGAGCCCGAACAGGATCGTGCGCTCCTCGCCTGCCTCGCGCGCCGCGTCCGCCTCCTCGATGACCGCGCGGATCGCGTGCGCGGGCTCGGGCGCGGGGATGATCCCCTCCGAGCGCGCGAAGCGCACCGCCGCCTCGAACGTCTCGTTCTGCTTGTAGGCGCGCGCCTCGATGCGCCCGGCGCGAACGAGCGCGCAGACCATCGGCGCGTCGCCGTGGTAGCGCAGGCCGCCGGCGTGCACCGGGGCGGGGACGAAGTCGTGTCCGAGCGTGTACATCGGCATCAGCGGCGTCATCCCGACGGTGTCGCCGTAGTCGTAGCCGTAGACGCCGCGGGTCAGGGTCGGGCACGCGGCGGGCTCGGCGGCGACGATCCGGACGTCGCTGCCGGCGCGCAGGAACGGGAACACGAGCCCGCCGAAGTTCGAGCCGCCGCCGACGCAGCCGACGATCACGTCGGGCTGCTCGCCCGCCTGCTCCATCTGCAGGATCGCCTCCTGCCCGATCACCGTCTGGTGCAGGAGCACGTGGTTGAGCACCGACCCGA
>JAXDGC010000095.1:0-13486 GCA_034665245.1 Solirubrobacteraceae bacterium
CGCGATCTCCGGCACCTCGAGCCCGACGCCGTGGCGCAGCAGGTCGTAGGCCTCGGCGATCAGCTGGATGTCCGCGTACTCGATGCCGTTGTGGACCATCTTCACGTAGTGGCCCGCGCCGTCGGCGCCGACGTACGTACAGCACGGCGTGCCGTCGACCTGTGCGGCGATGGCCGTGAAGACGTCCTCGACGTCGGCGTAGGCCTCCTTGGCGCCCCCGGGCATGATGCTCGGCCCGTGCAGCGCGCCCTCCTCGCCGCCGGAGACGCCGACGCCGAGGAAGCGCAGCCCGCGCTCGTTCATCGCCTTGTCGCGGCGCTGGGTGTCGCGGAAGTGGGAGTTGCCGCCGTCGACGATCGTGTCGCCCTCGTCGAGCAGCGGCGCGAGCTCCTCGATCACCGCGTCGACCGCCGGGCCGGCCTTGACCATGGTCATGATCGTCCGCGGGCGCTCGAGGGCGCCGACGAACTCCTCGGTGGTGCCGGTGCCCGTGATCGGCCCCTCCGATCCGTGCTCCTGCATGAACTGCTCGGTCTTGGACGCGGTGCGATTGTGCACCGCGATCGGGATGTCGTGGTGGGCGACGTTGCGCGCGAGGTTGGCGCCCATCACCGCGAGGCCGGTCAGGCCGAATCGAGGGCCGCTCATGGCGCGAACCCTACGACGTAGGGTGCGTCGCATGAACACCGCCCCACTTGGCCCCTTCACGGTCTCCCGCCTCTGCCTCGGCACGATGCTGATGGGCTCGAAGACTCCCCGCGAGGAGTCCCACCGGATGCTCGACCGCTTCCTCGACGCGGGAGGAAACTTCATCGACACCGCGGACGTGTACGACGACGGCGGCTCGGAGGCCACGCTGGCGCCGTGGCTCGCCGATCACCGTCACGACGTCGTACTCGCGACCAAGGTGCGGTTCCCGGTCTCCGACCCCGGCGGGCAGGGTCTCGAGCCGGATCGCATCCGCGCCGCCTGCGACGCCAGCCTGCGCCGGCTCGGCGTCGACGAGATCGACCTCTACCAGGTGCACGCGCCCGACCCCGACGTGCCGCTCGAGGCGACGCTCGAGGCGCTCGACGGGCTCGTGCGCGCGGGCAAGGTCAAGGCGCTCGGCGTCTCGAACTTCCCGGCCTGGCTGCTGGCGTGGGCCGTCGCGCTGCAGGATCGCAACGGCTGGTCGCCGTTCGTCTCGCTGCAGCCGCAGTACTCGCTCGTCGAGCGTTCGATCGAGACGGAGATCCTGCCGTTCTGCCGCGCCGCCGGCCTCGGCGTGCTGCCCTGGGGCCCGCTCGGCGCCGGCTTCCTGACCGGCCGCTACACGCGCGACGAGCCGCCGCCGGAGGGCAGCCGCATGGCCGACGCCGCCGACGAGCTCGAGGAGGCGCCCGCGCGGCGCGCGATCGAGCGCAACTTCAAGGTCGTCGACGAGGCGAGCGCGATCGCGGAGGCGAAGGGCGCGACGCTTTCTCAGGTGGCGCTCGCCTGGCTGCTCGCCACCGACGGGGTGACGGCGCCGATCGTCGGGCCCCGGACGTTCGAGCAGCTCGAGGACCTGCTCGGCTCCGTCGAGGTCTCGCTGACCGGGGAGGAGTACGAGCGGCTCGGAGCCCACACGGCGCCGCCGGACGCCTACCCGCAGCGGTTCCTGCGCGAGCAGAACGGCATCGGCGACGTCGCGACGCTGGGCCGCTAAAGCGCGGCGAGCAGGCGGTCGAGGTCGTCCTCGCTCGACCACGCGCCGACGGAGGCGCGCACGAGCGGGGTGCCCGGGAGGTTGCGGACGAGCACGCCGGCGGCGAACAGGCGGTCGCGCGTCCCCTCGGGGTCATCGTCCTCGAAGGCGACGAGCGTCGTATGCGCGCGCCGCGCCACGGTGCGCCCATTGGCGGCGAGCCGCTCCGCCAGCGTCGCCGCCAGCGCGGGGCCGCGCGCCAGCACGGCGGCGAGGTCGGCCTCGCGGAGCACGCCGAGCGACGCGGCGCTGAACGCGATGATCTCGCGCGCCAGTGACGGCGTGTCGTGGCGGCGCGCGGTCGGCTTGAGCGAGGACTCGAGCCCCAGCGAGGCGTCCTCGAAGCTGAGGTACGACGGCGCGATCGCCCGCACGCGGTCACGGAACGCGGGCGCGAGGTAGAGCAGCCCGGTGCCGTCGGCGCCGCATAGCCACTTCTGGCCCGCCGCGGCGTAGGCGGCGCAGCCCAGCTTCATGACGTCGACGGGGACAGCGCCCGCGCCCTGCGCGCCGTCGAGGATCACCGGCACGTCGAGCTCGGCGAGCGCGGCCGGCGCGAGCTCGCCGGTGCGCCAGTTCACGTGCGAGCAGGCGACGGCGGTCGTGCGCGGCCCGACGGCGTCCGCGAGCGCGGCGAACGGCACCGCGCGGATCTCCGCGCCCCGCTCGCGCGCGGCGATCAGAGGCCCGATCAGGCCGGGGTGCTCCTCGTCGGAGGTCACGATCTCGTCGCCCGGACCGATGTCCATGCCCGCCAGCACCTTGCCGAGCCCTTCGCTCGTCGAGGTGGTGAGCGCGATGTCGTCGACCGTGGCGCCGAGCAGCTCGGCATAGCCCGCGCGCAGCTCGTCCTGGAGCTCGAAGCGGCGCTCGAAGTGGGCCTTCGCCCGCCCGTCCTCGAGCTCCGACGCCAGCTCCCGCGCGGCCGCCGCCTGCGCCGCCCGCGGCACGGGGCCGTCGGTGCCGGCGTTCAGGTAGGCGACGCGCTCGAGGACGGGGAACTGCGCGCGCAGCGCGGCCATGGTCACGGCCGCGCAGGATAGGGGCGAGACCGTCCCGCTGCGGCGCTACGGTCACCGACGATGCGCGAGCGGTGGCTCTTCCTGACGGTCCTCGCCCTCTTTGCCGGCGGGATCGCCGCCGCGCTCTGGGTTGCCGACGCCGGACGGGCGCCGGGCTACGCGTTGTCCTCGAACCTCGTCTACAGGGTTGAGATCGGTGCGGTCCTGGTCGGCTTCGCCTACGCGGTTCTCGTGACGCTGCGGCTCGCGTGGAACGGCGAGACGTTCACGAAGTTCTCCGTCGGCCCCGCGGGGGCGGCGGCCGGAGACAGCTTCGAGTCCGCCGCCGACGACCTCGACGTGCTGCGCGACGAGGTGGAGCTGCTCGCCGACGAGGTGTCCTCGGCGCTCGTCGCCCTGACCCAGCGGCTCGATCGCCTCGAAGCCGGACATCCGGGGTAGAATCAGGCCCATGGCCGTCGAAGCCCACCGCCCTCCGCACGTCAGCCCCGACGTCCGTGAGTCCGCGGCGCGGATCTCCGCGCTCGGCCGCTCGATCTCGGAGCGCGCCGCTTCGGCCTCGGGCAAGCTGCGGCTCGCGGCGGCTGACCTGCGCCGCGCGCAGGCCCGCCGCCGCTAGAGCGCTAGCGACCGCAGACGGGCCAGGGTGAGCTGCCGGACTGCGCGTAGAGCTGCGCGGCGCGGCGATCCTGCTCGGCCTCTGATGCGGCGGCGGGGTTGCCGGTCCCGCCGACGCTCTGCCACGTCGCCTGCGTGAATTGGTACTTGCCGTAGAACCCGTTGCCGGTGTTCGTCGACGGGTTGCCTCCCGACTCACAGGCGGCGATCGCCTGCAGCGGCGCCGAGGCGGTCGAGCCGGCGCGGCGCTCGAGGCGGGTGATGCGCTTGCGCAGCCGCTGGTTGCGGGCGCGGATGACGCTCACCGAGTCGTCCTGGACGCGGCGGGCGTAGCCCTTGGGCAGCTTGTCGCCGCTCAGCCGCGCCTCGCGGCGGGCCAGGCGCAGGTTCCTGCGCACCAGGCGGTCCTTGGTGGCGGCGTCGTGGGTCAGGCGGCCCGAGGCGCGGAGCGCCTCGCGTCCGGGGGTGTCTGAATGGGTGTTCTGTGCGGCGGCGGCCAGGGCGGTGCTCGGTACGACGAGCACAGACCCGGCGACCGCCAGAGCGGTCTTGGTCTGCATCGGTTGTCCGGTCCTTCCGTGGACGGCCCAGGGAGTCGCGCGTCAGCGCGGCGGGCCGCATCGCTTGCGTGGTCGTCCCGGCGACGCGAGAAACGACGAAGTCGCCGGAAAGCGGCACGTTAGCAGCGGGAAAGCTCCTCCCGGCCGGTGGGCGGTGACGTGGATCACACAAGGATCGCTTGCCTCCGATGCCACGAGATGCGAACGTATGTTCGTGTCAACGGAAGCGACCATCCTGCACGCCGATCTCGACGCGTTCTACGCGTCGGTCGAGCAGCGCGACGACCCGCGGCTGCGCGGCCGGCCGGTGATCGTCGGCGGTGGTGTGGTGCTCGCGGCGAGCTACGAGGCCAAGGCGCACGGCGTCCGCACCGCGATGGGCGGAGGGCAGGCGCGCCGGCTGTGCCCGCAGGCGATCGTGGTGAGGCCGCGGATGTCGGCCTACACGGACGCCAGCCGGGCGGTCTTCGCGGTCTTCGAGGACACCTCGCCGCTCGTCGAGGGGCTGTCGATCGACGAGGCGTTCCTCGACGTCAGCGGGATGCGGCGGATCGCGGGCGCACCGATCGAGATCGCGGTGCGCCTGCGCCAGCGGGTGCTCGAGCGCGTCGGCCTGCGCATCACGGTCGGGGTGGCGCGGACCAAGTTCCTCGCCAAGGTGGCCAGCGGGGTCGCCAAGCCGGACGGCCTGCTCGTGGTGCCGCCCGACGGGGAGCTGGCCTTCCTCCATCCGCTGCCGGTCGAGCGGCTGTGGGGCGTCGGCGCGGTCACGGCCGAGAAGCTCCGCGGCCGCGGGATCAGGACCGTGGGCCAGGTCGCGCGCCTCGACGAGGGGACGCTCGTGTCGATGCTCGGGCGCGGGTCCGGGCGCCAGCTGCACGCGCTCGCCCACAACCGCGACCCGCGGCGGGTGCAGCGGGGCCGCCGCCGGCGCTCGATGGGCGCGCAGCGCGCGCTCGGGCGCAGGCGGCGGTCACCCGAGGAGCTCGACTCCGCCCTGCTCGGCCTCGTCGACCGCCTGGCCCGGCGGCTGCGCGCGGCCCGGCGGGTCTGCCGCACCGTCACGCTGCGGCTGCGCTTCGACGACTTCTCGCGCGCGACCCGGTCGCACACGCTGGCCGAGGCGACCGCGCGGACGGAGGTGATCCTCGGCGAGGCGAGGGAGTTGCTGGCAGCGGCGATGCCGCTGATCGAGCGCCAGGGCATCACGCTCGTCGGCATCTCGCTCGGCAACCTCGGCGACGCCGGCGCCGTCCAGCTCGCGCTGCCGTTCGACGGCTACCGCGCCAGCGCGCTCGACACCGCGCTCGACGCCGTGCGCGACCGCTTCGGCACGACCGCGATCACGCGGGCGGTGCTGCTCGGCCACGATCCGGGCTTCACGATGCCGATGCTCCCGGACTGATTGCCACGTTCAGCACACGCGCCCCTGGGTACCACCCCCATTGAGCGGAAGGAGAGTGCAATGAGCATTCAGTCACCGGATCGCACGCAGACCCGGACCCCGTACAAGATCAAGCCGGTCGAGCGGACCACGGTCTCGGGCGGGTGGTGGGACGGGCTCGGTCCGCGCGGCCGCAAGGCGTTCAAGGCCGCCTTCGCGGGCTACTCGCTCGATGCCTTCGACCTGATCATCCTCACGCTGACGCTCGCCGCGATCGGCACCACGTTCGGCGTCGGCAAGGGCGCCACCGGTGCGCTTGCGACCGTGACGCTCTCGGCTTCCGCGGTCGGCGGCATCCTCGCCGGCGTGCTCTGCGATCGCATCGGCCGCGCGCGCACGCTGATGCTCACCGTCGGGGTCTACTCCGTCTTCACGTTCCTGTCGGGCCTCGCGTCGAGCTACGACATGCTGCTCGTCTTCCGCGTCTTCCAGGGCATCGGCTTCGGTGGCGAGTGGGCCGTCGGCGCCATCCTCGTGGCCGAGCTCGTGCGCCCCGAGGCGCGCGGCAAGGCGCTCGGTGTGGTCCAGAGCGCATGGGCCGTGGGCTGGGCGATCGCGGTCATCGCCTACACGATCGTGTTCTCGCTCACGTCCGACACGCAGGGCTGGCGCGTGCTCATGTGGCTCGGCATCCTGCCGGCGTTCCTGATCCTCTACGTGCGCCGCAACGTCGAGGACCCCGAGGTCTTCTCCGAGACGAAGGCCAAGGAGAAGCGCGGCGACCGCGACGCGGTCGAGGCCAACGCGACCGAGTCGCCGCTGAAGCAGATCCTGCGCGGCGACCTCGTCAAGACGACGGTCTTCGCGTCGATCCTCGCCACCGGCATCCAGGGTGGCTACTACGCGATGTTCACCTGGATCCCGACCTACCTCAAGGAGGAGCGCAGCCTGTCGGTCGTCGGCACCAGCGGCTACCTCGCCGTCGTGATCGTCGGCGCCTTCCTCGGCTACCTGAGCGCAGGCCTCGTGCATGACCGGCTCGGCCGCCGGAAGACGTTCACGCTCTACGCCGCGCTGGCCGGGATCGCGCTCGTCGCCTACTTCCTGGTGCCGACCGGCTCGAACACGACGCTGCTGATGATCGGCTTCCCGCTCGGCTTCTTCGCCTCGGGCTGCTTCTCGGGCTTCGGCTCCTACCTGGCCGAGCTGTACCCGACGCGGGCGCGCGGGACGGGCGCGGGCTTCTGTTACAACGTCGGCCGCGCGCTGGGGGCGCTGTTCCCGGGCATCATCGGGTTCCTCGCCGCCGCCATCGGCCTCGGCGGCGCCGTGGCCTTCGGCGTCTTCGGCTACGTGCTCGCGATCGTCGCCCTGCGCTTCCTGCCCGAGACGCACGGCAAGGAGCTCGTGCCCGTCGAGTGACCGCGCTGAGCGACGCGCTGGCGGGTGCCCGCGCCTACGACCTCGAGCAGCCCCGGTACGCCGGTGCGCCGGTGTGGCCGGCGCACGAGCCGGGCGTGCTGCTCAAGCTGCATCGCCGCCACGAGGCGGGGCTGGGGGAGGCGCGCACGAGCGCGTCGGCCCTGCTCGTGATGGCGGAGCACTCGGGCACCCACATCGACGCGCTCTGCCACCAGGCCGAGAACCTCGAGATGCACGGCGGCGTCGCTGTCGACGCGAGCGTGCAGACGCCCGAGGGCTTCACGCAGCTCGGCGCCGAGACGATCGCGCCGCTGGTCGCGCGCGGGGTGCTGCTCGACGTCGCCGACGCGGGCCATGCGGTGAGCGCCGACCACCTCGAGCGGGCGGCCGAGGGCCTCGAGCTCCAGCGCGGCGACGTGATCCTCGTCCGCACGGGCGCGGGCGCCCTGTGGGAGGACCGGGAGGCGTTCATGGCGGCGGGCGGGATCGACGCGAGCGGGTCGCGCTGGTGCGCGGAGCGGGAGCCGCTCGCGGTCGGCGCGGACAACGTCGCGTGGGACGTGCCGGGCGCCGAGGACCCCGAGCTCGGCTCGCTGCCGGGCCACCTGCTGCTGCTCGTGCGCGCCGGGATCTACATCCTCGAGGGCCTGAACCTCGAGGCGCTCGCGCGCGACCGCGTGCGCGAGTTCGCGTTCGTCTGCCTGCCGCTGAAGCTGCGGGGCGGGACGGGGTCGCCCGTGCGGCCCATCGCGCTCGTGTAGCGTCGGCCGCATGGCGACCCACTATTTCCCCGAGGACCGGGTGCACTTCACCTGGGACGCCGGCAACGAGCCGGTCATCACCATCGCCGACGGCGACACCGTGGTCATCCAGACCCGCGACGTGAGCGACAACCAGATCGGGCCCGACTCCGACGCGAGCGTGATCGACGGCCTCAACTGGGACCGCGTGTATCCGCTCGCGGGCCCGATCGCGGTCGAGGGCGCCGCGCCCGGCGACACGCTCGTGGTCGAGATCCTCGACCTGCGCACGCGCGGCTGGGGCTGGACGGCGATCCTGCCCGGGCTCGGGCTGCTGGCCGACGACTTCCCCGACGCCTACCTGAAGATCTTCGACATCTCGGCCGCCGACGTCGCGCGCTTCGGCGACGAGGCCGCGATCCCGCTGGCGCCGTTCATGGGGACGATGGGCGTCTGCCCGGCCGACGCCTCTGCGGTGCCGATCATGCCGCCCGGCCGCTTCGGCGGGAACATGGACACGCGCCAGCTCGTCGCCGGCACGACGCTGTACCTGCCGGTGCAGGTCGACGGCGCGATGTTCTCCACCGGCGATGCGCACGGCTGCCAGGGCGACGGCGAGGTCTGCGTGACCGGGCTCGAGGCGCCGATGTACGCGTCGTTGCGCTTCTCCCTCCAGAAGGGCCGCGAGCTCCCGTCGCCGCAGTACCGCACGGCGCCCGGCTCGCTCACCTCGAAGGTGGATCACGGCGCCTGGTACGGCACCACCGGCGTCGGGCCCGACCTGTTCGTCAACGCCCAGAACGCCGTGCGCGCGATGATCGACCACATCACCGAGATCTCGTCGCTGTCGCGCGAGGACGCCTACCTGCTGTGCTCGCTGTGCGTCGACCTGAAGATCTCCGAGGTCGTCGACGCGGGCGAGTGGATCGTCAGCGCGCTGCTGCCGGAGGCGGTCCTCACCGCGGGGTGAGCCAGATCGTCGCGATGGGCGGGGCGACGCTCCGCCCGGAGGACTACGACCCGCGGCTCGACGCGTTCGTGCTCTCGCTGGCGCGGCGCGAGCGGCCGCGGGTCTGCTTCATCGGCACCGCGAGCGGCGACTCGCCCGAGTACGTCGCGAACTTCTACCGCGCGTTCGCCGGCCACCACGTCTGCGAGCCGTCGGACCTCGGGCTGTTCAACCGCACGGTCGCCGACCTGCGCGCGTTCGTGCTCGCGCAGGACGTCGTCTACGTCGGCGGCGGCAACACCGCGAGCCTGCTCGCGGTCTGGCGCATGCACGGGCTCGACGTCGTGCTGCGCGAGGCGTGGGAGCAGGGGATCGTGCTGTGCGGGTCGAGCGCGGGGATGAACTGCTGGTTCGAGGCGTCCACGACCGATTCGTTCGACCTCGGGCGCCTCGCCGGGCTCCGCGACGGGCTCGGCTTCCTGCCCGGCAGCGCCTGCCCGCACTACGACGGCGAGGAGCAGCGCCGCCCGCTCTACCGGCGATTGGTCGCCGAGGAGGGCTTCCCGCCCGGGTTCGCGGCCGACGATGCCGCGGCGTTGGTGTTCGAGGGCACGTCGTTACGAGAAGTGGTCTGCACCGCCGAGGGCTCGACCGCCTACCGGGTTTCGGCGCGCGGCGAGGAGCCTCTGGGCGCCCGGTTGCTCTGACGAACGTCAACGGCGTCTGGTGAGGAGTGGGTGCGAACCGCTCGGAGGGGCCTCGGATCCACCTCCTACCCAGCCGCCGTTGACGTTCAGAACGTCGCCATCGTCTCGTCGCGCGCGTCGGTCACGAACATGTGGCCCGGCGCGTGCGTGATCATCAGCTCGGGACGGCTCGCCACCGCCACAGCCTGTGGCGTCACCCCGCAGGCCCAGAACACGGGCAGCTCGCCGTCGCGGATCTCGACCGGGTCGCCGTAGTCGGGCGCGCCGAGGTCCTCGATGCCGATCGCGGCCGGGTCACCGACGTGGACCGGCGCGCCGTGGACCGGGCCGTAGCGGGAGGTGATCTGAGTCGCGCGGATCGCCTGGTCGGGGCGCATCGGGCGCATCGAGACGACGAGCGGGCCGGAGAAGCGGCCGGCCGGTGTGCACTCGACCGCGGTGCGGTACATCGGCACGTTGACGCCCTGCTCGACGTGCCGGATCGGGAGTCCCTCGGCCTGCAGCGCGCGCTCGAACGTGAACGAGCAGCCGATCAGGAAGCCGACGAGATCCTCGCGCCAGTGCTCGCGCGCGTCGAGCGGCTCAGCGACGAGCTCGCCGTCGCGCCAGACCCGGTAGCGCGGGACGTCGGTGCGCAGGTCGGCGCCGGGCGCCGTCTGCGCCGGCTCCGGGGAGCCGGGGTCGGTGACGTCGAGGACCGGGCAGGGCTTGGGGTTCTGGACGCAGAAGCGCAGGAAGTCGAAGGCGTCGGCCTCCGGCAGCGCGACGAGGTTGGCCTGGGTGTAGCCGGGAGCGAGGCCCGCGGTGGGCCCGGTGTGCTCGCCGGCGCGGACCGCCTCGCGCAGCCCACGGGCGTCTAGCATCCGGCGCTCCATGCACGTGATCCTTCCCGACGGCTCGCAAAAGGAACTCCCGGACGGGGCGACCGGCGCCGACCTGGCCGCCGCGATCGGCCCCGGCCTGGCGCGCGCCGCGCTCGCGGTCAAGGTCGGCGGCGAGGTGCGCGACCTCGCGCGGCCGCTCGGCGACGGCGACGAGGTCGCGATCGTCACGAACCGCGACGACGACTCGCTCGACCTCATCCGCCACGACACCGCCCACGTGCTGGCCGCGGCGGTGCTCGACCTCTACCCGGGCACGAAGATCTCGATCGGGCCACCGATCGAGAACGGCTTCTACTACGACTTCGAGTTCCCGGAGGGCGTCACCGTGACCGACGCCGACTTCGAGCCGCTCGAGGCGAAGATGCGCGAGCACGTGAAGGCGGGCGAGGAGTTCGTGCGCGAGGACGTGACGCCGGACGCCGCGCGGGAGCGCTTCCTCGGAGAGGGACAGGACTACAAGGTCGAGCTGATCGACGACCTCGTGTCGAACAACGGCGTCGACAGCGTCTCGCTCTACACCAACGGCCCCTTCACCGACCTCTGCCGCGGCCCGCACGCGCCCGCGACCGACCGCATCAAGGCGTTCAAGCTCCTCAGCGTCGCGGGCGCCTACTGGCGCGGCGATTCGGAGCGCCAGATGCTCACGCGCATCTACGGGACCGCGTTCCACTCCAAGCAGGACCTCGCCGACCACCTCGAGCGGCTCGAGCAGGCGCGCGCCCGCGACCACCGCAAGCTCGGCCGCGAGCTCGGGCTGTTCACGTTCTCCGAGCTGAGCCCGGGCAGCGCGTTCTGGCTCCCGCGCGGGACCGCCGTCTACAACGCCCTGGTCGCGCGCTCGCGCGAGATGTCGGTCGCGCGCGGCTATGACGAGATCAAGACGCCGCTGCTCTACGACGCAGAGCTGTGGAAGATCTCCGGCCACTGGGACAAGTACCGCGAGAACATGTTCATCACGCAGTCCGAGGACCGGCCGATGGGCCTCAAGCCCATGAACTGCCCGGGCCACTGCGCGTTCTACGCAATGGGCAAGCATTCCTACCGCGAGCTGCCGATCCGCTACGCCGAGCCCGGGCTGCTGCACCGCAACGAGCCGAGCGGCACCCTGCATGGGCTGTTGCGCGTCCGCCACTTCATCCAGGACGACGCGCACATCTTCTGCACGTACGACCAGATCGAGCAGGAGGTCCTCGACTGCCTCGAGTTCGGCTTCGCCTGGTACGACACGTTCGGCTTCGACATGCGCATCGAGCTCTCGACGCGGCCCGAGCAGCGGATCGGCTCCGAGGAGAACTGGGACCGCGCGGAGGCCGCGCTCAAGCAGGCCCTGGAGCACGGCGGCTACGAGTACGAGCTCCATGAGGGCGACGGCGCCTTCTACGGGCCGAAGATCGACCTGCACATGCGCGACTCGCTCAACCGCTCGTGGCAGCTCGGGACCGTGCAGCTCGACTTCACCTTCCCCGACCGCTTCGACCTCACCTACACGGGCGCCGACAACGCCGAGCACCAGCCGGCGATGATCCACCGGGCGCTGGTGGGCTCCTTCGAGCGCTTCATCGGGATCCTGCTCGAGCACACGGGCGGCGACCTGCCGCTGTGGCTCGCCCCGACCCAGGCCGCGGTGCTCCCGCTGGCCGACCGCCACACGCCCTACGCGCGCGAGGTGGCGGCCGCGCTCGCCGGCGCCGGCCTGCGCGGCGAGGTCGACGACCGCACCGAGTCGGTGGGCCGCAAGATCCGCGAGGCGGAGCTGCGCAAGGTGCCCTACATGCTCGTCGTCGGCGACCGGGAGGCCGAGGAGAACGCGGTGTCGCTGCGCCGCCACGGCGACGGCGACCAGGGGACGCTCACGGTGGCCGAGGCCGTCCAGCGGCTCACGAGCGAGGCCGCCGGATGAAGGCCGCGCTCGCCGTCGCAGCGGCACTCGCCTGCCTGGCAGCGGTCCCCGGCTCGGCGGCGGCCTCGACAGCGAAGATCGTGATCGGCGACTCCTGCGGCTCCGACGTCGCCTGTGGGAAGTACAACGGCGGCAGCCCACTGACGATCGTCACCTACGTCGGCGCCCCGGGCGAGGCGAACCGGGTGACGGCCACGCCCGCAGGGGAGACGATCACGCTCTCCGACCCGGCCGCGACCATCACGGCCGAGGCGCCCTGCCGCTCGATCGATGCGCACACCGCCATCTGCCAGGGCGGCGGCGCCGCGCCGCTCGAGCTCGCCGGCTTCACCGCGCAGCTCGGCGACGGCGACGACACGCTCACGGTCGCGGCCGGTCTGCGTGTGGTGGCCTCGCTGTCGGGTGAGGGCGGCGACGACGCGCTCACCGGGGGCGGCGAGGAGGACGTGCTCGACGGCGGTCCGGGCGCCGACCGCCTCGACGGCGGCGCCGGCGAGGACGTCCTGAGCTTCAGCACACGCTCCGACGGCGTCGTCATCGACGCCGCCTCGGGCCGCAGCAGCGACGGCGACACGTTCACCGGCCTCGAGACCGTGGTCGGCGGCGCGGGCGCCGACCGCCTGCTCGGTGGGCCCGGCGTCGACGTCTTCCGCGGCGGCCCTGGCAACGACACGCTGCGCGGCGCGGGTGGCGACGACACGCTCAGCGGCGAGCTCGGCGCCGACCTGCTCGACGGGGGAGCGGGGGCCGATCTGCTCGACGGCGACCCGCCGCAGGGCGACGGCTACTACACCCCGATCGTCGCGCTGCGCCGAGACGTCCTCCGCGGCGGCTCCGGCAACGACCAGCTGGCCGATACCGGCGGGGCGAACGTCTTCGCCGGCGGCAGCGGCGACGACTTCCTGCGCGGCGGTGTGGGCGCCGACCGCATGGTGGGCGGGAGCGGAGCCGACCGGATCGAAGGGGGCGCCGGGCGCGACACGCTGCGCGGCGGCGCGGGCCTCGACCGCCTGTTCGGCGGGCGGGGCGCCGATGCGCTGTCCGGCGACGGCGGGATCGACCGCATGTCGGGCGGTTCCGGCCCGGACCGGATCGCCGCCCGCGACGGCCTGGCGGAGCGCGTCGCGTGCGGCAGCGGGCGCGACACGGCCCGCGTCGACGCGAAAGACCGCGTGCGGGGTTGCGAAAACCTGCGTCCCCGCCGCTATACTTCGCGACGTTGATCAAGCGTTCCAACCCAGCAGCGCCGCGTATAGCTTGACGCCGCGCCGCACCGCAAACGCCTAGTGCCGGTCCCTCGCAGGTTCGACCGGCAGCCGCCGGAACGCGATCAGACCCGGATCAACGAGCGCATCCGTGTGCCCGAGATCCGGCTCATCGACGAGACCGGCCAGCAGGTTGGGATCATGAAGACCGCCGACGCGCTGAAGATCGCCCAGGAGCGCGACCTCGACCTCGTCGAGGTCGCCCCGGAGGCCAAGCCGCCCGTCTGCCGCATCCTCGACTACTCGAAGTACAAGTACGAGCAGGCCCAGAAGCAGAAGGCCGCGCGCAAGCACCAGACCCAGATC
>JAXDGC010000096.1:0-15265 GCA_034665245.1 Solirubrobacteraceae bacterium
AGCATGATCGCCGTGCCGTGCTCCCCGATCGAGCCCGACACGAGGATCCGGTCGCCGGGCCTGAGCGCGTCCGGCGCGAGCTGTGCGCGCGGATCGACCTGGCCCATGCCGGTCGTGCACACGTACATCTGGTCCGCATGACCGCGCTCCACGACCTTCGTGTCGCCGCTCACGATCTCGACGTCCGCCGCGCGTGCGGCCGCGGCGATCGCCTCCACCTCTGCGCGCAGCGTCTCCGACTCGAGGCCCTCCTCCAGGATCAGCGACAGGGTGAGCGCCAGCGGCTTCGCGCCGGCAACCGCGAGGTCGTTCACCGTCCCGTTCACCGCGAGGTCGCCGATCGAGCCGCCCGGGAAGCGGATGGGCTTGACGACGAAGCTGTCCGTGGTCAGCGCGATGCCGCTGCCGTCGACCTGCACGATCCCGGCGTCGCCCATCGCCTCGCCGGCCGCAGACGCGAAGCTCGGCACGAGCAGTCCCTCGATCAGCGTCTGGGTGGCCTTGCCGCCCGCGCCGTGGGCCATGTTGATCCGCCCGTCGCGGAACTTCGGCCGCTTCGCGCGCGTGGTCTCGATGATCCCGAGGATCCTGGACTCGCGCTCGGAGACTGGATCGCGCTGCTCGCGCTCGGGGGCGGCCGCGCGCGGATCTACCGCCATAGGCTCGATCCCCTCCCGCTCGCGCGCTTTGGCTGGTCGCTCACACGACCTCCCGCTCTCGAGCGAAGCGCCCATAGTTGTAGTAGGCCGCGCAGGCGCCCTCGCTCGACACCATGCAGGTGCCAATCGGCCGCTCCGGCGTGCAGGCCGTACCGAACACCTTGCACTCGAACGGCTTGATCACGCCCTTCAGGACCTCGCCGCACTGGCACGCCTTCGGGTCGGCCACGCGTATGCCGGGCACGGTCCAGCGCCGCTCCGCGTCGAGGTCGGCGTAGGCCTCGGACAGCTTCAGCCCGCTGTGCGAGATGAACCCGAGCCCGCGCCACTCGAAGTGCGGCCGCAGCTCGAAGACCTCGGCCATGACCTCGAGCGCCCGCACGTTGCCCTCGTACGGCACGACGCGCTTGTACTGGTTCTCAACCTCGCAGCGACCCTCCTCGAGCTGCCGCAGGATCATCAGCACGCCCTGGAGGATGTCGAGCGGCTCGAAGCCGGACACGACGATCGGCTTGCCGTAATCGGCTGGGATGAACTCGAACGGGCGCGCGCCGACGACGGTCGAGACGTGGCCGGGGCCGACGAAGCCGTCGAGGCGCAGGTCGGGCGAGTCGAGCAGCGCGCGCAGCGGCGGCACGATCGTCACGTGATTGCACATGCACGAGAAGTTCGTCACGCCCTCGGCCTTCGCGCGCTTCAGCGTCAGCGCCGTCGAGGGCGCGGTCGTCTCGAACCCGATCGCGAAGAAGACGACCTCGCGGTCGGGGTTGGCCTTGGCGATCCGCAGCGCGTCGAGCGGCGAATAGACCATGCGGATGTCGGCGCCGGCGGCCTTGGCGTCGAGCAGCGAGCCGTTGGCGCCCGGCACGCGCATCATGTCGCCGAAGCAGGTGAAGATCACGCCCGGCTGGTGGGCGAGCGCGATGCCGTCGTCGACGCGGCCCATCGGGATCACGCAGACCGGGCAGCCCGGCCCGTGGACGAGCTCGACGTTGGTGGGCAGCAGGTCGTCGAGGCCGTACTTGTAGATCGAGTGCGTGTGCCCGCCGCACACCTCCATGATCTTGTAGTGGCGACCCGGCTCGACGATCGAGAGGATCTCGCCCGAGAGTACGCGGCCGAGCTCGGCGTCGCGGAACTCGTCGACGTACTTCACGCGATCGCCGTCCCGGCGTGGACGAGGACCTCGTCGCCCGGGCCGGCGTCGACGAGCGCGATCTCGACCGTGCTGCGCTCGCCGCCCGCGGTCTCGCAGAGTGCGAGCGCGCGCTCCTCGTCGACCGCGAGCACGCGCATCGGGATCCCCTCGTCTCCGCAGGTGATGCAACCGTGCGGATCGCGGCCACAGACCGCGTCGGAGGAGATGTCGAAGGCGGTCACTCGATCAGGCTCGCCTTGAGCTCCTCGAGCTCCTGCTCGTACTCCTCGCCCATCCCCTGGAGCAGCTTGAGCGTGGCCTCTGCCTCTTCCTCGTCGACCTGGGAGAGGGCGAATCCGACGTGGATGAGGACCCAGTCGCCGGGGCCGACGCCACCGTTCCCGTCGGCGTCCAGCAGCCCGATATTCACATTCCGCTGGACCCCGGCCACGTCAACCTTGGCGAGTCGGTTCCCAACGTCCACCACCTCGATGATGCGGCCTGGGATGGCCAAGCACATCGCGGTTCTCCCGTCTTTGGGGGTCTGACCCGGGGCAAGCTACACCCCGGCGTACCGCTTCACAAGCGTCGACCGGCCGGGTCAGGAATCAGGCGTCTCGCTCGGCGGCGAGCTCGACGAAGTAGTCGAGCGCCTTCGGATTCGCGAGCGAGTCGCGGCTCGCGGCCTTGTCGGCCGGGGTGCCGGTGAGGATCTTCTTGACCGGCACCTCGAGCACCTTGCCCGAGAGCGTGCGCGGGACCTCCTCGACCTGGAAGACCTCGCTCGGGACGTGGCGCGGCGAGCAGTCCTCGCGCACCCGCTTCGCGATCGCCTTCTCGAGGTCCTCGTCGAGCTCGGCGCCCTCGCGCAGCACGACGAACAGCGGCATCCAGGCGTCGTCGCCCTTGGCGATGTCGACGACCAGCGCGTCCGTGATCTCGTCCAGCGCGAGCACCGCGCGGTAGATCTCGGCCGTGCCCATGCGGATGCCGCCGCGATTGATCGTCGAGTCCGAGCGGCCGGTGATGACGGCGGTGCCGCGCTCGGTGATGCGGATCCAGTCACCGTGGCGCCAGACGCCGGGGAACATGTCGAAGTAGGACTCGCGCAGCTTCTCGCCGTCCTCGTCGTCCCAGAAGTAGATCGGCATCGAGGGCATCGGCGCGGTGATCACGAGCTCGCCGACCTCGTCGATCACGGCGTTGCCGTCCTCGTCGTAGGCCTCGACCTTCGCGCCGAGCGAGCGGCCCTGCATCTCGCCGCGGTAGACGGGGAGCAACGGCACGCCGCCGACGAACGCCGTGCACATGTCGGTGCCGCCGCTGGTGGAGAACAGCCAGGTCTCTTTTCCGACATGCTCGTAGACCCACTCGAAGCCCTCGGGCGCCAGCGGCGAGCCGGTCGAGCCGACGCTGCGCAGCGCCGAGAGGTCGCGGCCCTTGGCGGGCTCGACCTCGGCCTTCATGCAGGCGGCGAGGTACGCCGCGCTCGTGCCGAAGCAGGTCATGCCGGTGTCCGCGGCCAGCTCCCACAGGGCGTCCATGTCGGGCGTCCCCGGGTTGCCGTCGTAGAGCACGATCGAGGCGTCCGTGAGCAGGATCGAGACGAGGAAGTTCCACATCATCCAGCCCGTCGTGGTGAACCAGAAGACGCGGTCGCCCTCCTGGGCGTCGATGTGGAGGCTGTGCTTCTTGAGGTGCTCGACGAGGATGCCGCCCTGCGAGTGCACGATCGCCTTCGGCAGGCCGGTCGTGCCGGAGGAGTAGAGGACCCACAGCGGGTGGTCGAAGGGCACGCGCTCGAACTCGAGCGGCTCGTCGGTGGGGGGGAACGCCTCGTCCCAGTCGCCGTCGTCGCCGAGGTAGGCCAGCGTCACCGTGCGCTCCAGCGAGGGCATCTCTCCCCGTGCGCGCTCGATCAGCTCGCTGCGGTCGTGGTCCTTGCCGCCGTAGCGATAGCCGTCGACCGTCAGCATCACCTTCGGCTCGATCTGCGCGAAGCGATCGACGACGCTGCGCGCGCCGAAGTCCGGCGAGCAGCTCGACCAGACCGCGCCGAGGCTCGCGGTCGCGTAGAAGGCGGCGATCGTCTCGGGGATGTTCGGCATGTAGGCGACGACCCGGTCGCCGCGGCCGACGCCCATCGCCTTCAGGCCGGCGGCGACGCGGGCGGTCTGCTCGCGCAGCTCGTCCCAGGTCCACTCACCGAGGTCGCGCAGCTCAGAGGCGTGGCGGATCGCCACACGGTCCCCGGGCTTGTCGCGGAAGATGTGCTCGGGATAGGAGAGCTCCGCGCCCGTGAACCACTTCGCGCCCGGCATCGAGGCGTCGGCGAGCACCTCGTCGTAGCTCGCCTGGACGTCGAAGAACTCCCAGATCGAAGCCCAGAACGCCTCGAGCTCCTCGGTCGACCACGTCCACAGCGCCTCGTAGTCGTCGAACGTGAGGCCGCGCTCCTGCTCGAGCCAGCGCATGTAGCGCGTCATCGTCGCCCGCTCGATCAACTCCTCCGGCGGCTCCCAGAGGAGGCTCCCCTGCTCCTGGGTGGCCATCGGGGGTAGCGTACCCAGCGTGACGCTCCAGCACGTCTCGCTCGAGATCCGTCGCGAGGCGGTACCGGCGGAGCTGGAGTTCTGGGCGCTGCTCGGCTTCGGGCAGGTCGAGCCGCCGGGCACGCTCGGCGAGATCGCCGCGTGGGTGCAGCGCGACGGGACCCAGATCCACCTGCTGTTCGCCGACGAGCCCGTCGTCCCGCCCAGCGGCCACGCCGCCGTCGTCGCCGAGGACTTCGACGCGACCGTCGCCGCGCTGCGCGACGCGGGCTTCGATCCGCGGGAGCGCACGCGTCACTGGGGCGCCGCGCGCGCGTTCGTCCACAGCCCCGCGGGTCACACCGTCGAGGTGATGGCTGAGCCGCCCCCTGTATGACATGGCAGCCGCACCCTCATACTCGCGTCCACACCCCTGTCCGGCGCCGCCGCGGAGGCCGATCATGACGGTATGGCCTCCACCGCCCTCCCCCGCCCCGCCGAGCTGCTCGCCGCCGCGCTCAAGAAGAGCACGGACGCCCATCAGCGCCAGCGCGACCTCGTGCGCGCCAGCCTGATCGCCCGCGGCTAGCACCCCCTGTTCGCCTGACGCCCGATCCGGGAAGCCTCTTGAGGCGTACCCAACGAACGGGAGGACCGGCATGCCTGATCCCGAGGGGAACCTGAAGGGCGAGGAGACCTCGACCCCGCTGCACGCCTACAAGGACGGCCGCGAGGAGGACGTCGAGGGCGCGGAGGAGACGAAGGAGGGCAACCCGGAGGCCGCCTCCGACCGCCCGGCCGGCGAGCACACGGACGCGTCCTGAGCGGTTGCTGCGCGCTACACCGGGGAGACGCCGTGGCGCTTGACCGGCCACTCGCGGTGCTTGCCGGCGTAGCGCGCGAAGCGCCGCACCAGCTCTGAGCGCAGGTCCTCGGGCTGGACGATCGCGTCGATCACGAGCTCCGAGGCGAGGTGGAGCAGATCGACGCCCTCGGCGTACTCGGCCATCAGCTCGGCCCGCTTCGCGGCGCGCTCCTCCTCGCCCTCGATCGCCTGGAGCTGGTTGTAGAAGACCGCGTTGACGGCGGCGCTCGGCCCCATCACCGCGATCTTCGCGCTTGGCAGCGCGAGGCACGCGTCGGGGTCGAAGGCCGGCCCCGCCATCGCGTAGAGCCCCGCCCCGTAGGCCTTGCGGACGATCACCGACAGCTTCGGGACCGTCGCCTCGGAGACCGCCGAGATCATCTTCGCGCCGTGGCGGATGATGCCCTGGCGCTCGACGCCGGTGCCGATCATGAAGCCGGGGACGTCGGCGAGGAACAGCAGCGGGATCCCGAACGCGTCGCAGGTCCAGATGAAGCGCGCGGCCTTGTCGGCCGAGTCGACGAACAGCACGCCGCCCTTGAACTTGGGCTGGTTGGCGACGATGCCGACGACGCGCCCCTCGAGCCGCGCGTAGCCCACGATCAGCTCCTTGGCCCAGCGCTTGTGGACCTCGAGGAAGGAGTCCTCGTCGACGACGGCGTCGAGCAGGTCGCGCATGTCCCACGGCTTGTTCTCGTCCGCGGGGATCAGCTCGCGGACCGGCCGCGCCGCGGCGCTCGGCTCGGCCGGCGGCGCGGTCGGGGGCTCGTCCCCGCAGTGGGTCGGGAAGTAGCTCAGGTAGCGCTGGGCGAGGTCGATGCCCTCCTCGTCGGAGGAGACCAGGAAGTGCCCGCAGCCCGAGACGCCGGTGTGCATCTTCGCCCCGCCCATCTCCTCGAGCGAGACCTTCTCGCCGATCACCATCTCGGCCATCCTCGGCGAGCCGAGGTACATCGAGGCGTTGCCGTCGCGCATGATCACGACGTCGCAGAACGCCGGGATGTAGGCGCCGCCGGCGGCGCTCGGGCCGAACAGGACGCAGACCTGCGGCACCGCGCCCGACATCCGCACCTCGTTGAAGAAGATGCGCCCGGCGTGGCGGCGGCCGGGGAACATGTGGACCTGCTCGGTGATGCGCGCGCCGGCCGAGTCGACGAGGTAGACCATCGGGACGCGGTGGGCCAGCGCGGCCTCCTGGATGCGCAGGATCTTCTCGACCGTCTTCGGCCCCCACGAGCCCGCCTTGACGGTCGGGTCGTTGGCCATCAGCGCGACCGGCCGGCCGGCGATCGTGCCCATGCCGGTGACGACGCCGTCGGCGCCGAGCCCGTCGGCCTCCCAGTTGGCCAGCAGCGCGTCCTCGGTGAAGGAGTTCTCGTCGAGCAGGCGCGCCACGCGCTCGCGCACCGGCAGCTTGCCCTGCTCCTTGGACTTCTCGTGGTGGCGCTCGGGACCGCCGGCGTAGGCGCGGTCGAGGGCGTCCTGGACGTGCTCTGAGTCGGTCATGGGCGCGGGGGCGAATCATCGCGCACCCGCAGCACGGTCTCCTCGTCCGTGCGCGACGCGAGCGGGACGTCGCCGGAGCGGTAGGCGCTCGGCTCCGGTGGCAGCGGGCTCCGCGGCCGCAGGCCGGTGAACATCGCGCCGAGGCCGAGCAGCAGGATCAGCAGTGGCCAGAAGAGGAGCGTCTCGTGCTGGAAGATCGTCGCCGAGCCCGCGAATCCGGCCAGGTTGGCGACACCGAGGTAGATGGCGCCGAAGGCCCGGTCCACCGCGCCGTAGGCCACCAGCCCGCAGCCCGCGGCGAACACGACGAGCTCCCAGCCGTTGGGCAGCAGCCCCCCGCCGCCGCTTCCGAACGGGACGAGCTGGCCGATCAGCCCGTTCACCACGCCCGTGAAGGCGATGGCGAGCACGGCCAGGCCCGCCGCGTTGACCAGCTGCTCCGCGTGCCGCGGCGCGGACCCGCGCAGCGCCAGCGACGCCAGGACGTAGCCCAGCGCCGCCAGGCCCAGCAGCCAGCGATACGTCGTCACCGAGCTCGCGTCCGTGACCCAGTTGACGAACGACAGCGCCGCGACGCCGAGCGCGAGCGCGCCGATCAGCGCGCAGATCGCGGACCCCTTCGCCACCGACGCCCACAGCGCCGCCCCGGCGAGCAGCAGCGACGTCCACGTGACGGCGCCGGCGGGGAACGCGGTGAAGGCCGCGCCGAGCATGTCGGCCAGCGTCAGCAGCGCGGCCGCCAGCAGCCCGAGGCCGCAGATCAGCAGCGCGGACTGGAAGGGGGGCGGGCCGCCGTCCTCGGCCTGCGCCTGGATCCCGAGCGCGAGCATCGCCGCCGCGGCCAGGGCGAGGATCACGAGGTGGACCCCGATCGGCAGCTTGTCGTGCAGGCGGATCTCCTCGAGCGCGACGCCGAGCGTGACGAGCACCGCGCCCGCCGCGATCAGCGGGCCGCGGTGCGCCGGCGGGCGCAGCAGCTCGAGGGCCGTTCCCATCAGATCCCGGGGTTCGGGACGGGCTTCTCGCCCGAGTAGTCGTAGAAGCCCATGCCGGTCTTGCGGCCGTACCAACCCGCCGAGAGCATCTTGCGCAGCAGCGGCGGGCGCGCGAAGCGGCGCTCGCGGAACTCGTCGAAGAGCACGTCGCAGATCGCGCCCATCGTGTCGAGCCCGACGAAGTCGGAGAGCGTGAGCGGTCCCATCGGGTGCCCGGCGCCCGCCTTCATCGCGTCGTCGATCTCCGCGATCGAGCCGACGCCCTCCTCGTAGGCGCGGATGGAGTCGAGCATGTATGGCACGAGCAGGCGGTTGACGATGAAGCCGGCCGAGTCGCGCGTCTGGACCGTCTTCTTGCCCAGCTTGGCGCCGAAGTCGAGCCCGGCCTGGAACGCCTCGTCCGAGGTCGTCACCGCGCGGATGACCTCGACGAGCGGCATCACCTGGGCGGGGTTGAAGAAGTGCAGGCCGAGGAAGCGCTCGGGGCGCGACGTGGCCGCCGCCTGGTCGACGACGGCGAGCGAGGACGTGTTGGTGGCGAACCACGCGTCGGGCTTCACGATCGCGTCGATCTCGCGCCACATCTCGAGCTTGAGGCCGAGATCCTCGGTGATCGCCTCGATCACGAGGTCGCAGTCCGCCAGGTCGCCGTAATCCGTGGTCGTCGTGATGCGGCCGCGTACGGCGTCGGCGTCGGCCTGCTCGAGCTTGCCCTTCTCGACCGCCCGGCCGAGCTGCTTCTCGATCTTGCCGACGCCCTTCGCGAGGCGGTCGTCGTCGACCTCGCGCAGCACGACCTCGCAGCCCGCCTGCGCCGCGACCTGGGCGATGCCGTGCCCCATCAGCCCGGCGCCGAGCACGCCGACCGTCTTGACCTCTGCCATGTCACTCCCGTTCGCTGGTTCAGGTGAAGCGGGCGGGAGCGTATTGGCTCAAGGGCGCTGTGGTGCCCGCACCTCGATCGAGCCGTCGCGGACGCGCGCCTCGAGGGCGGGCTGCGGATAGACGGCCGGGCCCTGCTCCACCGAGCCGTCCTCGAGCCGGAACCGCGAGGCGTGCAGCGGGCACTGCACGCAGTCGCCGACGAGCTCCCCGTCGGCCAGCGAGCCGCCGCGGTGCACGCAGGTGTTCGAGAGCGCGTGGACGTCCCCGCCGCGGCGGGCGATCAGGATCGCGACGCCGTCGACGTCGACGGAGCGCATCTCACCCTCGCCCAGCGCCGCATCGGCGAGCACCTGCGTCCAGTCCTGCGGGTACTCCTCGAACGTGGCGAGGTTGACGCCGACGCCCTCGGCGTAGGTGAGGTGGCCGCCGAGGTAGCCGCCGACGCCGACCGACCCGAGGCCGGCGAGCGCGAGCAGCTTGCCGCGCCCGCGGGCATCGGCGGCGCGGGCGGCGAGCGAGGCGGCGAACAGCCCCGCGGCGGTCGCGTTGAACGCCGCGTGGACGATCCCGATCCGCCGCACCGTGTCCGACGCGGGCTCGGTGTCGGCCCAGTCGGAGTAGCCGGTGGCGACCGTGGGCACCGCCCCGGCGAGGCCCGCGCCGACGAGCAGGTCGGCTGCGGTCTCCGCGTCCTTGCCGCCCAGCCAGTCGAGCAGCACGGCGCTGATCCAGCTACCCATCGGGACCACGATCAGGAGCGGGTGCACCGGGTGGCCGAGCCACGTGCCCGAGAGCGCTTCGTTGACCTTGGCGGGGGCCTTGAGGCCGCGAACGGCCTTGGCGAGTGGCTTGGCGAGGCCGTCGACGGCCTCGAGCGAGGCGAGCCGCTCGAGGAGGTCGTGGCCGATCGGTGTACGCGGCGACATGGCCGCCTGTCTACCCAAGCTACCCTCCCGCCCATGCCCCTGGTCATCACCGAGCAGCACGGCGGTGTCCGCCACGTCGTGCTCAACCGCGCCGACAAGCGCAACGCCTTCAACGGCGAGCTGGTCGCGGCCGTCGGCGAGGCCCTGCATGCCGCCGCCGACGACGCCTCCGTGCGCTGCGTCGTCCTCCGCGGCGCCGGCCCGATGTTCTCCTCGGGCATGGACCTCGGATCGCTGGGCGACCTCGCGGCCAACCCGCAGAACCTGCGCGCCTTCCGCGGCGCGGTGCTCGACGCCTGGAACGTCGCCGAGACGATGACCAAGCCGACGATCTGCGTGATCCACGGCGCCTGCATCGGCGGGGCGATGGAGCTCGCGCTCGCCTGCGACCTGCGCGTGATGGCCAAGGACGCGGTCATCGGCATGCCCGAGACGCGCATCGGGCTCATCCCCGACGTCGGCGGCTCCTCGCGGCTGCCGCAGGTGGTCGGGCTCGGCCGCGCCAAGGAGATGGTGATGACGGGCAAGATGATCGGCGGCGACGAGGCGGAGCGGATCGGGCTCGTCAACCGCGTGGCGACGATCGAGAAGCTCGGGCCGGTGACCCAGACGCTGATCGACGAGCTGCTCGCGTGCGCGCCCGTCGCCGTCGGCCTCGCCAAGCGCGTGATGGACGCCTCCGCCCGCCCGGCGCTGGCGGCGACGCTTGAGCTCGAGGTCGCGCTGCAGGAGCTGTGCGCGCGCTCGGAGGACTTCGCCGAGGGCGCCAAGGCGTTCCAGGAGAAGCGCGAGCCCGAGTTCAGCGGGCGCTGACGACGCCGCGGACCTCGCCGAGGTCCGCGTTGCGCAGCACCACCTCGTCACCGTCCTCGAGGAACGTGCGGGTCGACCCGTCGGGCAGCTCGATCGGCTCGGAGCCGTTCCAGGTCAGCTCGATGAAGGAGCCCCGCTCCTCCCTGCCGGGACCCGAGATCGTGCCCGAGGCGAGCAGGTCCCCCGTGCGCAGCGATGCGCCGTTGACGGTGAGATGGGCGATCTGCTGGGCGAGGCTCCAGTACAGGTGCCTGGCGTTGCTGCGGGCGACGACGTGGCCGTTGAGCTCGACCTCGAGTGGGATGTCCAACGCCCACGGCTCCTCGCGCAGGTAAGGCAGCGGCGGCGGCTCCTGAGGAGCTGCCGGGACGCGGGGGAACGCGGCGAGCGGCAGCACCCAGTGCCCGATCGAGGTCGCGAACGACTTGCCGAGGAACGGGCCGAGCGGCTGGTACTCCCAGGCCTGGAGGTCGCGCGCGCTCCAGTCGTTGACGAGCACGAGCCCGAAGACGTGCGCGAGCGCGCGCTCGACGGGGACCGGCTCGCCGAGCCGGCTCGGGAGCCCGATCACGGCGCCGAGCTCGAGCTCGATGTCGAGGCGGCGGCTCGGGCCGAAGCGGGGCGCGTCGGCGTCCGGCGGCTTGGACTGGCCGCTCGGGCGCACGATCGGCGTCCCGCTCGGCACCACCGTGCCGGCCCGGCCGTGGTAGCCGACGGGCAGGTGACGCCAGTTGGGCAGCAGCGGCTCGGCGTCGGGGCGGAAGAGGCGGCCGAGGTTCGTCGCGTGCTCGAGCGAGGAGTAGAAGTCGACGTAGTCGGCGACCTCGATGGGCAGGTGGAGCTGCACCGCGCCGAGGTCGAACTCCGGCGCGTCGTCGAGCGCCGCGACCTCCGCCCACGCCTCCGGCCCTGCCGCCATCAGCTCGTTCAGCGACGGGGCGGCCAGCACGGCCGGCCCGACCGCGGCGAGGTCGAGCACGCGGTCGCCGCGACGGGCGCCGACGCGCGGCGCCTCGCCGGGCGGCGAGAAGATCCCGAGCGGCAGGGTCACAGGATCCCCAGCGCCTGCAGGTCCTCGACGGGCTCGGAGAACGAGCACGAGCCGATCGAGACGAAGCGGCCGCGGGGCTGCTCGACCGCGTCGCGCAGCGCCCCCGGGTCGCGCTCGGCGAGCACGGTCCGCAGCTCCCCCTCGCCGGCGCCCTCCTCCGCGCGCGCCGCGGCCAGGAGGAGGTTGAGGAAGCCGTGCTCGCGCTCCGAGCGCACCGGATGGTGCAGCCCGGCCGTCGCCTTCCAGGCCACGCCCTCGTCGCGCGCCGCGACGAGGAACGCCGCGACCTCCTCGACCGTCGGGACCCTCGCGCCACCACAGCGCAGCTTCGCCTTCGCGCCCGCGTCGGCGACCGCGGCGAGCGCGTCGCGCCAGCCGTCGTCGAGCGGGATCTCGCAGAACGTCTCCACCCCGGCGAGGTCCTCCTTCGGCACTCCGATCATCTCGACGGCCTCGACGCGGAACTGCGTGTCGCGCCACTCGCCGCCGTCCAGCACCACGCTGAGCGCGGGCGCGTCCTCGGGCGCCAGCGTCGCCTCGAGCTCGCCCAGCCGCGAGGCCGGGCAGACGAAGCGCGCGAGCATCCAGCTCTGCTCGGTCGCCCGGGCGCGCGCGCTCTCCGCGACCGCGCCCACCATGTCGAGGCTCGCGGGCGGGAACAGCGGCGCATGGTCGATCAGGCGCGCTAGCCCTTCCATTCCACCGGCCCCGCGGTGAGCACGTGTGAGCCGAGCGAGCGGCCGAGGACGTCCTGGGCCGCGCGCGCGGCCTCGATCAGGCGCTCGAGCGAGATCCCCGTCTCGATGCCCATCTCGTGCAGCATCGAGACGAGATCCTCGGTGGCGATGTTGCCCGTGGCGCCGGCCGGGACCGGGCAGCCGCCGAGCTCGCCGAAGCTCGACTCGAAGGAGTCCACTCCCGCCTCGAGCGCCGCCAGCACGTTGGCGAGACCCTGGCCGCGCGTGTTGTGGAAATGCGCGGTCAGCTCGAGCTCGCCGCCCAGCGCGTCGCGCGCCGCGCCGAAGAACGCCCGGACCTGCGCCGGGTTGGCCATGCCGGTGGTGTCACCGACGCCGACCTCCTGAGCGCCCGCCTCGCGCAGGCGTCCGGCGATCTCGAAGACGCGCTCGGGCGGCACGTGGCCCTCGTAGGGGCAGCCGAACGCGACCGAGATCACACCCTCGCAGCGCAGGCCCTCGCCGCGGGCGCGCCCGAGCACGCGCTCGAGCCCGCTCAGCGACTCCTCGATCGAGCGGTTGACGTTCTTGCGGTTGTGCGTCTCGGAGGCGCTCAGGAAGACGTTGATCTCCTGGAAGCGCTCGCGCCTGCGCAGCGCGTTCTCGAGCCCCTTCTCGTTCGGGATCAGCACGGAGATCGCGACGTCGCCGGGCGGGTCGATGCGGTCGAGCACCTCCTCGGCGTCGGCGAGCTGCGGGATCACGTCGGCGCGGACGAAGCTCGTGGCCTCGAGCCGGCGCACGCCGGTGCGCGCGAGCAGGTCGATGAGCCGCACCTTCTCGTCGGTGGGAACGACCTCGGGCTCGTTCTGGAAGCCGTCGCGGGGGCCGACCTCGCGGATGCGGACGCGCTGGGGAGTCATCGCTCACCCAACTTATACTTCGGCGTCGTGAGCTCCCCCGTGGTTCTGCTGGCGGGCGGCACGGGTGGCGCCAAGCTCGCCCGCGGCCTGCTCGAGGAGGTCGGCGAGCGCCTCGTCGTGATCGCCAACACCGGCGACGACGTCGAGGCGCACGGCGGCCACGTCTCGCCGGATCCCGACCTCGTCCTCTACTGGCTGGCCGACCGCATCGATGAGCGCGGCTGGGGCCTGCGCGACGACACGTTCGCGGTGATGGAGGCCCTGCGCGAGCTCGGCGACGAGGTCTGGTTCAACCTCGGCGACCGCGACCTGGCCGTCTGCCTGCAGCGCGCGCGGCGACTTGCCGAGGGGGCGCGACTGACCGACGCGCTCGCCGAGCTCGGGCGCGCGCTCGGCGTGCGGGCGCGCGTGCTGCCGCCGACCGACGCGCCGGTCCGCACGCGCGTGCGAGCCCGCGGGCGCTGGTTCGGCTTCCAGGAGTTCATGATCCGCGAGCAGGCGGCGGGGCCGGTCGAGGGGGTCGAGATCCAGGGCACCGCCGCGGCGATGGCGACGCCGGAGGTGCTCGACGCGATCGCGCGGGCGCGGGCGATCGTGATCGGGCCCTCGAACCCCGTGATCTCGATCGGGCCGATCCTCGCGGTCGGCGGCGTCGCGCAGGCGCTGCGCGCGACGGAGGCGCCGGTCGTCGCCGTCTCCCCGCTCGTCCGCGGCGCCGTGCTCAAGGGGCCGACGGACGCCTTCATGGCCTGGGCAGGGCATCCGCTGTCGGCCGACGGGATCTGCGCGCACTACGCCGGGCTGATCGACGGCCTCGTCAGCGACGAGCGGGCGAGCAACGTGCCGACGCTCGAGACCGACGTCGAGATGGCGGACGCCGACGGGCGCCGCCGCGTCGCGCGGGAGTCGCTCTCCTTTGCCGCCGCCCTCCGTGGATAGCATCGCGACGCTCGTGCACACGCTGGCCGTCCTCCCCGTCAAGTCCTTCGGACTCGCCAAGCAGCGCCTCGGTGACGCCGTGGGCGCCGAGCAGCGGCGCACGCTGGCGCGCGCGATGGCCGGGGACGTGCTCGAGGCGCTGGGGCGCGTGAAGGGGCTCGGCGGCGTGATCGTGGTGTCCGCCGAGGGAAAGCGGCTGGGCATCGAGGAGGGGGGCGCGCCGGCGGGCGCGGGCCGCTTCGCGCGCGGCGTCGAGGTCGTGCACGACCCGGACGAGGCCGGGCAGTCCGCGGCCGCTCGCCGGGGCATTCGTGCGGCGGTGGCGCGAGGTGCGCAGCGCGTGCTGCTCGTGCCGGGTGACTGTCCGGCGCTCGACCCGGAGGAGGTGGTCGCGCTCCTGGCCGGCGCGGTGCCGGGCGTGGTGATCGTGCCCGACCGTCACGGCTCGGGCACGAACGCGCTGCTGATCGCTCCCCCGACGGCGGTCGAGCCTGCGTTCGGCCCCGGCTCGTTCGCCCGCCACGCCGCGCTCGCCCGCGCCGCGGGCGCGCGGGTGCGGGTCGGGCGGCTCCCGTCCCTCGAGCTCGACATCGACACGCCCGGCGACCTCGCCGCGCTGCGCGCCGCGCTCGCTGCCCGCCCCGGCGGCGCGCAGCGGACACGCGCGCTGCTCGACGGGATCGCCGCCGCGCACGCGGCCTGACGTGGCGCTGTCGCTGGACCCGCTGCCGGGGTTGCCGGAGGTCCGCCCCGGCGACGACCTCGCCGCGCTGCTCACCGCCGCGGGCGCGCGGCTCGACCCTCCGCTCGGGCCCGGCGACGTGGTCGCCGTCGCGCACAAGGTCGTCTCGAAGGCCGAGGGCCGCGTGCGCGCGCTGGCCGAAGTGGAGCCGGGCGAGCGCGCCCGCGCGCTCGGCGCCGAGCACGGCAAGGACCCGCGCCACGTCCAGGTCGTGCTCGACGAGGCCACCGAGCTGCTCCGCGCCGACCGCGGCCGCCTGATCTGCCGCACGCGGCACGGGTTCACCTGCGCGAACGCGGGCGTCGATCAATCCAACACCGGCGCGCCGGACGCCGTCGTCCTCCTCCCCGACGACCCTGACGCGTCGGCCCGCGCCCTGCGGGCGCGCCTCGGCGTCGGCGCCGTCGTGATCACGGACTCGTGGGGCCGCCCGTGGCGCCACGGGCAGATCGAGGTCGCGATCGGCTGCGCCGGCCTCGTGCCGCTGGCCGACTGGCGCGGGAACGCCGACCGCGACGGGCGCACGATCGCCGCGTCCGTGACGGCCGTGGCAGACGAGGCCGCCGCGGCCGCGGACCTGGTGCGCGGGAAGAGCTCAGGCGAGCCCGCGGTGCG
>JAXDGC010000097.1:0-7430 GCA_034665245.1 Solirubrobacteraceae bacterium
CAGCGGCAGGCCGAAACGGGCGGCCCGGATCACCGACTGCGGGCTGCCACCGACCCCCACCCAGGTGGGGATGTGTCCCTCGGGGATCGGGGGGCTCACCAGCTGATCCACGAGCGGCGAGCGGAACGCGCCCGACCAGGTGACCGGCTGGTCGCGGAGCAAGCGCATGAGCAGGTCGAGCTTCTCCTCGAAGAGCGACTCATAGTCGGCGAGGTCAAGCCCGAACAGCGGGAAGGACTCGGTCAGCGAGCCGCGCCCGACGATCAGCTGCGCGCGGCCGCCGGAGACGGCGTCGAGCGTGGCGAAGTTCGTGTACAGCCGCACCGGGTCCTGCGTGCTCAGGACGGTGACGGAGGTCCCGAGCCGGATCCGTTCGGTTCGGCCGGCGATCGCCGCGAGGATCACATGCCCCGCCGAGTCCATGAATTCCGGGCGGTAGTGCTCACCGATGTTGAACGAGTCGATCCCGACGGACTCGGCGAGGACCGCCTCCTCGACGGTGTTGCGGATCACCTGGTCACCGCCGACCGCTCGTCCGGAGCGGTCGATCGTCACGGGGATGAACGTGTCGAGCCCAAATTCGAATGCCGGCGCCATCACAGCCTCCAAGATTCGTGGTTATCTACTATGATGGTAGTCTACCACTATGGTAAACAACCGCAAATACCTCTAACTTGGGCCGATGCCCACCGGCGCGCCCACCCATGAGCAGGTGCCGATGTCCACGCTGCTGGGCGGATTGGGCCGCGAGGCAACTGCTCGTGTCCGCCGCGCCATGCGTCCTCTCGGCCTCGGCGCCCAGCAGTTCGTCGTCATGAAGCAGCTGCAGGCGCTCGGCCAGACAAGCCAGGCAGAGCTCGCCGACGCGCTCGCCATCGACCGGAGCAATCTCGCCGCGATCGCCGCCGACCTCGCCGCCCGCGACCTGGTCGAGCGCACGCGCCACGACGTCGACCGCCGGCGCTATGTGTTGCGCCTCAGCCGGGCGGGGGAGCAGCTGCTCCGCCGCACCGAAGGCGAGATGTTGCTCGCGGAGTCCGACCTCCTCGCACCCCTCGATCAAGAGCAACGCGAGCAGCTCTACTCCCTCCTGCGTCGACTCGCCGACGGCGTCGAGCTCTGCCCCACGCCTGACAACGACGAGTGCGCAGAGTGACGCCGCCCGCGGCGAGCGCGCAGCGCTCTCGATCAGATCCAGCGCTTAGGGGGATGCTGCGGCTCTCAGATCCTTATCTGGCCGCCTAGAGTTCACCGGGGATGGCGGACGAGCGTGCACTCCTCGAGCTGATCGCGAACAGCCGCGAGGCCGTGATGGCGGCCGTGAAGCGCGACGGGTACCCGCACCTGACCAATGTCCTCTACGCCTGGGACGACACGGAGCGCGTCGCTCGGGTCTCGACAACCGCCGATCGCGTCAAGGACAGGATCGTGCGCCGCGACACACGCACCTCGTTGCACGTATCGGGCGGGCACTTCTGGTCCTACGCCGTCGCCGAGTGCGACGCGGAGCCCACCGATGTCGCCGCGACCGCGGGCGACGCCGTGTGCCGAGAACTGCTGGAACTGCACACAACGATCATGGGCGAACAGGACGAGGAACCGTTCTTCGAGCAGATGGTCGAGGCCCGGCGAATGGTCATCCGGCTCCGAGTCCGGCGCGTGTACGGCGTCCTGCTCCCCGCGCCGCCGCGGTAGCCCTTGTACCAGTGCCGCGCACTGCGGGACGGTCTGCGACAGCGATGAGATGCTCGTTCTGCGCCAGTAGCGAGCGTGTCCGCTTTCAGCGGCATGCACCGAGCTGGGCGCTCGAATGTCTCGCTGTTGATCTCTCTGCCGGGACGGCGGTGACGGTCGGGATCGTTATCGAGGCGTCGGCTCCGCCGTCGGGGTGGTTGGCGATGCGGGCGGTTCCTCCGTGGCTCTGGGCGATCGCTTTGACGATCGCGAGGCCGAGTCCGGCGCCGTGTTGATTGCGGGTGGGGTCGGCGCGCGCGAAGCGCTCGAAGGCGTGGTCAAGGAAGGCTGGTGGGAGGCCTGGGCCGTGGTCACGGACGTGCAGGTCAAGCCGGCCGTTGTGGGTACCGGCGCTGAGGTGGATGGGCCCGCGGCCGTGGCGCAGCGCGTTGTCGATCACGTTGGTGAGCGCTTGTTGGAGTCGGGCCGGGTCGGCATAGCTGACCAGTCCGGCGGGCGCATGGAGGCGGATCTCGGTGCGTGCGCCTGCCTGCGCATAGCGGGCTTTGAGGGCGTGGAGAAGCTCGGCGATCGAGATCTCCTCGCGGTTGAGGGTCAGTTGGTCGGAATCGGCGCGAGCGAGGATGAGCAGATCGTCGATCAGGCGGGCGAGGCGGTCGGCCTCGTCGACGGCGGTTTGCAGGGCTTGGTCGAGGTCGGCTCCGGAGGGGTGGTCGCGGGCGATGAGCTCGAGTTCGGTCTTGAGCAGGGTCAGCGGTGTGCGCAGCTCGTGGCTGGCATCGGCCGTGAACGCTCGCTCGCGCCCGAGCCCGGTCTCGAGGCGGGCGAGCATCTCGTTGAGGGTCTGGCCGAGGCGATGGAGCTCGTCTTGGCGTGGGCCGAGGGGTAGGCGGTGCTGGAGTTGTTCGGTCGTGATCGACGCGGCGTGGCGTCGCATGGCTTCGACGGGGCGCAGGGCGGCGGTGGCGAGTCCGTAGCCGGCCAGCGAAACGAGGAGCAGCGCGCCGGGGCCGCCGATCAACAGCAGCGTGCCGAGGTCGGTCAGGGCCTGGTCGCGGTCCTTCAGCGCGGCTCCGACGATCACCACGAGGTGGCGGCCCTGGGCTGTGACCGGAGTGGTCAGCAGTCTGATCGGCGCGTCTGAGGCTCGGGTCTGGCGCCGGTCGAGCGCGGTGGACGCGCGCTGTGCGGCATGCAACTCGGCGCCTGTGAGGAGCGCGTGTTGGCGCAGTCCGGGGGTGGCGTCAAAGACTCGGCCCCTGGCGTCGATGATCTGCGCGAAGTCGGCTGCCGGGCCGCTGGAGCGCGTTGCGGCGGCGTCGCGCAGTCCGGTGTCGGCTTGCTGGACGAGGACGCTGATGTCGCCGGCGCGCGAGCGCAGCCCTTGGTTGATGGCGTGGTCGAGGTCTGAGCGAAGTTGCAGGTAGAGAAACAGGCCGGTCGCGGTCAGCACGACCGCCATCACGCCGGCGAACGCAAGCGCGAGACGCACTCGGATGGGCAGCCGGTTCAGGGTCGATCCCCGGTCGTGCGCAGTCGGTAGCCGACGCCGCGGATGGTCTCGATGGTGTCGGTGCCGAATGGGATGTCGATGCGCTCGCGCAGGCGTCCGATGTGGACGTCGACGACGTTCGAGCGATTCTCATAGGCGCTGTCCCACGCGCTTTCGAGCAGCTCCAGCCGCGAGAGCACGGCCCCGGGGCGACGCATGAAGCCCTCGAGCAGCGCGAAGCACTTGACCGACAGCACGATCGGTTGCTCGCCGCGGCACACGGTGCGCGTGACGGGATCCAGTCGCAGCGAGCCGACCTCGAGGATCGGGGCGTGCTCGATCGCGCCGCGGCGAGCCAGCGCGCGCAGCCGCGCCACGAGCTCTTGCAACGCGAACGGCTTGACGAGGTAGTCGTCGGCACCCCCGTCGAGTCCGGCGACACGGTCGCGCAACGCGTCGCGCGCCGTGAGCATGAGCACCGGAGCGCGCACGCCGTCCTCGCGCAGGCGCCGACAGGTCTCAAAGCCGTCGATACCGGGCAGCATCACGTCGAGAAGAACGACCTCGTAGCGGGTTGAGCCGGCCATCCACAGGGCGTCCTCGCCGCGGACGGCGACGTCGGCGACCATGCCCTCCCCGCGCAGGACACGGCGCAACTGGCTGGCCAGCTTGACGTGGTCTTCGACGATCAGCACGCGCATGAGAGTCCGGTTCGCGCCGGGGTTGGGCGGACGTCGGGCGGGCACCCGGCTCGGGGCGCCCGCCCGTCGCGGTCGAGCTACTCGTTGCCCTGGAACTGATGATCGGCGTTGGCGTTGCCGGGCTCATCGGCGTGGCCGCCGGGACCGTCGCTGCCGGAGGTCTCCGAGCCGGGCGTCTCGCCCGCGCTCTCGGGCTTCTCCTGCGTGCTCCCGGACGAGCCGGCCGTGTCCGGGGTCTCCGGAGCGGACTGATCGCCGCTCTGGACCGTGTCGGCGTCCGCTGCGCTCGACTTCTGCGCGATCGTCGCGCTGGTGGCCTTGATCTCATCGGCGTGACCCGTCGGGCCGTCGCTGCCCGGGGCGGTCTCGACGCCCGGCGCCTCGGCGGCGGTACTCGTCGCGGCCGGCGCCGGCGTCGGCTTGGCCGTGGTGGCGCCGGCCTGCGAGAGCGTCGCGCCGCCGAGCGCCAGGGCGACCAGCGCCGCGAGACCCAGGACCGTCTTCTTCATGTGCTTGACCATGAGCTTCTCCTTTGATTGGACGGCAAGCCCGGTAGACGATGCGCGGCGTCGATGAACTAACGGTGACGCCTTGGCGCGAGCTCCCGCCTGGCGCGGCCCGGTCCGGTGAGGACGACGTGGCTCAGCCCGCGGCCCCGCTTCGAGAACGTCTCCGGCCAGGACCGTTCGGGTTCGCGTACTGCCTGCAGCGAGCATGCCGACCATCTGGGTCACGACCGTAAGACCCGCGGGTCAGCGCCCGGCGCGCGCCAGGTCAAGGCCAGGTCAAAGCTTTCACGTTGGTCTCACGCTGGGTCGCCACAGTGGGGCCGATGGTCCGTGGTGTCGGCGCGCGGTCCGCGACCGTGGGGTTGCATGCCCGCCTCAAGCGGGGCGCCGCTTGGTCTGATCGTCAGCGGACCTGGTGGGCGATCGGCGCCTGTGTCCTGGTCGCGCTGCTGCTTCGTGTGCCCTATCTGTCGACGCCGCTCGGCCTTGACGAGGGTGGGCTAGCCTTGATCGCGCGCAACTGGCCGGGCGGGCATGGCTCGCTCTATGGCGCCTACTGGGTGGATCGCCCGCCTCTTCTCGTCGGACTGTTCAAGGTCGCGTCGCTCGGCGGAGCTCACGGTGTGCGTGTTCTCGGAGCGGTTGCGGCGGTCGTGCTGGTCGTCGTGATCGCGGTGTTGGGGCGTGCCGTCGCGGGGCCGCGTGCGGGCCGGATCGCCGGCCTGCTCGCCGCCTTGCTGACCGGATCCGTTTCGATCGCGGCGGTCTACACCCCCGGGGAGCTGCTCGCGGCGGTGCCGTCGACGCTGGCGGTCCTCTGCCTGGTCCTGGCCTACCGGTCGCGCCAGGCCCGGTTCGTGTTCGGCGCGGGCGTGCTCGCGGTCGCCGCGTTTCTGGTCAAGCAGTCCTTCCTCGATGCCGGCTTTGCCGGGGTCGTCTTCATCGGCGCCTCCGCGGCCTCAGACCGGGATGTGCGGGTCCGCTGGCCGGTGGCCTACGTGGCGGGAGGGGCGATCCCGGTCGTCGCGGTGCTTGTCTGGCTGGCGGCGGCGCATCTCTCATTCGCCGGTTTCGTCTACACCCTGTTCGGCTTCCGGCTGCACCTGTTGCACACATTCGCCGCTTCGAACATCCCGTGGCACGTCCGCGTTGCCAGGCTCGAGGCACCGGCGATTTCGTCGGGGTTGCTGCTGGCCGCCGCAGGGGCAGCGGTGGGGCTCTTCCGTCTGCGCCGCGACCGTGTCCTGGTGATCACGCTCAGTGCCTGGGCGGCCGCAGCCGTGGTCGGGGTCCTCGGCGGTGGGAGCTACTTTGCGCGGTACCTGATCGAGCTCGTGCCGGTCAGCTGCGTCGCTGCGGCGGCGGGGATCGCGGGCGCGCGCACCCCGATCCGTCTCGCCGCGCTCGCCGGCTTCGCGGCCGTGGCCTTGATCGCCGCGCGCGGCGGTGCGGAGAGAGTGGTGCGCGATCCGCCGAACCGTGCAGAGCTGGCCGTCGCCCACTACGTCCGCGCCCACGCCCGGCCGGGGGACACCCAGTACGTGATGTACGCGCGCGCCAACCTCGCCTACTACACCGGTCTCCCGCAGCCCTATCCGTATCTGTGGTTCCTCATGGTCATCGCAAAGCCCGGCGCTCGCGCGCAGCTGCAGCGCCTGCTGGGCTCGTCACGGCGTCCCACCTGGCTGGTCCAATGGCAGGATGACGACGTCGCGCGACTCGACCCCGGTGGCAGCACGGATCGGCTCCTCGCGCGCGGCTACCGGCGGGCCGCCATCATCTGCGGCCATCCGATCCTCGTTCGTAACGATCGCCCGTCGCCAAGCCGGGTGCCCGGGAGCGTCTGTCGCTCCGCACCGGGAGGGTGATCGCCGTATCCCGGCATCGAGCCATCCGAGGGCGGCCCGGCGATCGACAACTCCACGGCGTGGCGCCAGAAGCCGCCCCAGCCTGCGCGCTCGGACCCCGGTAGCGCCTCGCTCGGCCAGCCGAGGCTCAGTGTGCGACCCATTCCGACAGGTCTCCGCCCGCTTCCGCTTTGGACTGCGATGAAAAGGGCCTCCTCGGTGACAGGCTCGGCGTGTCATCGAGGAGCGAGCACGAGGAGGCCCGCGACGCGCTCTGCGGGCACGCCGCGAGGGCGGGCTTCTCGTAGTGAATGCGTAGTGAGCGACGAGAAAGCCCTCCTCGCTGGGCCTCGGCCTGGCGATGGGGGCTCGGAAATGGCCCGTTTAGCAGCCCGTGGTCGGCGCGACCTACCGACGCGGGAGTGCCGAGGTGCATGAATGGCGGCGGCGAGATACGTCGCTGCTGCCTCCGGGCTCGGAGCAGCAGGTCGACGCGAGCGCTCGACTGGACTCGGGAGCTAGCCGGGGAGGGGGATGGCGACCGCGACGAGGGTGCCGCTGTCGGCCGAGCTGTCGACCCGGAGCTCGCCGTCGAGGGCGGCGAGCCGGTCGGCCAGCCCGATGAGGCCACTGCCGCCGCCGTCGGGCAGGGCGCCGCCGACGCCGTCGTCGCGTACCTGGATCGCGAGCGTGCCGTGCTCGATCCTCGCCGTTACCTCGGCGCGTCGGGCGTGGGCGTGTTTGGCGACGTTGGTCAGCGCTTCGGCGACGACAAAGTAGGCGGTCGCCTCGATCGCGGCAGGCAGCCGGCCCACGGTCACGTCGATCTCGACCGGCACCGGCATCCGAGAAGCCAGCGCAGCCACGCCGGCGCGCAGCCCGCCCCGGGTAAGTGCCGCCGGCAGGATGCCGTGCGCGAGCTCGCGCAGCTCGGTCGTCGCCAGCTCGGCGTTGTCGAGCGCCTCGGTCAGCAGGGCGGGGAAGTCCTCCTCCTCGTTCTGCACGGCCTGTTGTGCCAGCTTGAGCGTCACGACCGTGTGGACGAGCCGCTGCTGGGCGCCGTCGTGCAGATCGCGAACGACACGCCGGCGCTCCTCGTCGGTCGCGGCCACGATCCGCGCCCGCGACGCCGCCACCTCCGTCCGCGCTTCGGCGTTCGCGATCGCCGTCGCCACCAGCTCCGTGA
>JAXDGC010000098.1:0-8480 GCA_034665245.1 Solirubrobacteraceae bacterium
CCATGTGCTTACGAAGTATAAGCGGTGAGCGCGGCGAGCGGCCGAAAGTTAGGGGCAGCTTAGGATCAGGGGGTGACGACGGCCGAGCTGACCTCGAAGCGCTGGGACGCCGTCATCGTCGGCGCCGGCCACAACGGGCTGACCGCCGCCGCCTACCTCGCCCGCGCCGGGCGCAGCGTGCTCGTGCTCGAGCGCCGCGACCAGGTCGGCGGCGCGTGCACGCTCGAGGAGCCGTGGCCCGGCTACGCCATCTCGCCCTGCGCCTACCTGTGCGGACTGCTCCACCCGCTCGTGGTGGAGGAGCTCGCGCTGCACCGCCACGGCTACGAGCTGATCCCGCTGCGAGCCGAGGATCCCTACATGACGGTCCCGCGCGAGGACGGGACCGCCTTCACCGAGTGGGTCGAGGAGGAGCGGACGGTGGCGGGGCTGGGCGCTGCGGACGGGCGCGGCTACCGCGAGTACGTCGCGCTCAACGCCCGCATCCGCGACGCGCTGCGCCCGGCCGGCCCGGACGACCTGTGGCTCGCCGATCCGCCCTCGCGCGAGCGCATCGAGGAGCGCCTCGGGGGCGACGAGGTGGCGATCGCCACGCTGTTCGAGGACGCCTACACGACGATGCTCGAGCGCTTCTTCTCCCCCCGGGTCGTCGACGCACTGGCCGGGCAGGGCGTGATCGGGACGTTCGCCTCCCCGCGCGACCCCGGCACCGCCTCGATCGCGTGGCACCACTCCAGCGGGCGGCTCACCGGCTATCCGGGTGCGTGGACGTACGTCCGCGGCGGAATGGGCCGCGTGTCGTTCGCGATCGCCGGCGCCGCGCGCGAGGCGGGCGCGGTGATCGCCACCGGCGTGCCGGTCGGGGCGATCCGGCCCGGCGAGGGCGTCGAGCTCGAGGACGGCAGCCGCATCGAGGCGCGCGCGGTCGTCTCCAACGCCGACCCGCGGCGAGCGCTGGCGCTGCTCGACGGCGCGGCTCCCGCCGGCTTCCGTGAGCGCGTCGAGGCCCAGCCGTCCGAGAGCCCGGTGCTGAAGGTCAACTTCGCGCTGTCGGACCTCCCGCGCTTCCCGCAGGCCGAGCACGCCACGCGCGGCAGCGTCAACGTCACCGGCGGGGCCGACGCCCTGCACCGGGCCTGCCGCGCGGCGCAGGCCGGTGGGGTCGCCGACGAGCTCTGGTGCGAGCTCTACTTCCAGACCGTGGCCGATCCGAGCGTCGCGCCGGAGGGCCGGCACGTGATGAGCGCGTTCTGCCAGTACGTGCCCTACCGGCTCGCCGAGGGCGACTGGGAGTCGCGGCGCGACGAGATCGCAGACCGCGTCGAGGTCTCGATCGAGCGCTTCGCGCCCGGCTTCCGCGACCTCGTGGTCGAGCGCGAGGCGCTCGCGCCACCCGACGTGGAGCGCAAGATCGGCCTCAGCGGCGGGCACATCTTTCAGGGCGAGTGCCTGCCCGAGTACATGTGGGATCGCCGCCTGCCCTACCGCACCGGCGCGGAGGGCGTCTACCTGTGCGGCGCGGGCACGCACCCGGGTGGCAGCGTGATCGCCGCCAACGGCCGCAACGCCGCGCTGGCGGTCGACTCCGACCTCGGCGGGGCGCAGGTGTAGGCTTCTCCTGCCGAATTCCCTGCAACGCGCGGGGAAGCGGGGGATCCACAGATCCATCGGGGCGAATCCCGGGCTGGTGTCCGGGTAGCGCGCAGCGCGAGCCCGTCAGCTAACCCCGTAGGCACCGCATATGAATGGCTCGGCGTCGCCCACACGGGAGAAATCCCTGCACACTGCAGGATTCCTTGCATGCTTCATAACCAGGCGCCCTGCCCTGGTGACCGGAGCGGAGGGGTCCTAGAGTGCTGCGCCGCATGCGTCTGTCCCGGCTCGGCCTCGTGTTCGCGGTGGTACTGCTCCCGCTCGCCCTGTGGGCGGCTCTGCCCGTGCTCTCCGACGGCTCGCCGCGCTCGCGAGCGGCGTCGCTGAGCTCGAAGATCGACCAGAAGCGCCGCGCGATCGAGCAGAAGAAGGGCCGCGAGCACGTGCTCTCGACGACGGTCGCGCGCTACAGCCACAAGATCGGCTCCCTGCAGGCCGACATCACCGTGCTGGAGCGCCGGCAGGTGCGCATCCAGGGCGACCTCGACGCCAAGCGCGCCGAGCTGTCGCGCATCCAGGAGGATCTGCGCCAGGAGCGCATCCGCCTCGCGCGGCTGCGGGCGCGCCTGGCCGAGGCCCGCGTCGCGCTCGCCGGCCGCCTCGTCGAGCTCTACAAGGCCGACAAGCCCGACGTCGTCACCGTCGTGCTCAACTCGAACGGCTTCGCCGACCTGCTCGACCGCACCGAGTTCATGCAGCGCGTGTCCGACCAGGACGCGCGGATCATCGATCGCGTGCGGACCGCGCGCGCCGACGCGACGAAGACGGCGGCGCGCCTCGACGTGCTCGAGAAGCGCCAGACGAAGGTCGCCGCGGCGATCGAGGCGCGGCGCAACGCGGTGTCGCAGGTGCGCGGGCAGCTCGTCGACCGCCGCGACCAGTTCGCCGCCGTGCGATCCCGACAGGCGACCGCGCTGGCGAGCACGCGCGACAGCCGCAAGCATCTCGAGGGCGACCTCGCCGCCCTCGTGGCCGCCAATGCGAAGGTGCAGGCGCAACTCGCCGCGGCCCAGAACGGCAGCCCATCGGTCAGCTCGGGGCCGATCCGCCCCGGCTCCGGCGGCTTGATCTGGCCGGTCAACGGCCCGATCGTCTCGCCCTTCGGCATGCGCTGGGGACGCCTGCACGCCGGCGTCGACATCGCCGTGCCGTCGGGCACGCCGGTCCACGCCGCGAAGGCCGGCAAGGTCATCATCGCCGGCTGGGTCGGCGGCTACGGCAACTACACCTGCATCGGCCACGGGGGCGGCCTGTCGACGTGCTATGGGCACCAGGCGCGCATCATGACCTCGGTCGGCGCGAGCGTGTCGCAGGGCCAGGTGATCGGCATCTCGGACTGCACGGGCCACTGCTTCGGCCCCCACGTGCACTTCGAGACGCGCATCAACGGCGTCCCGGTCAACCCGATGGGCTACCTGTAGGCCGCGCCCGCCGGCCGCGTACCCTGTAGGGAGCCGTGCTCCCCGAAGTCAACATCCTCGGGCTGAACATCCAGATGTTCGGCGTCATGCTCGCGCTCGCGCTCTGCTCCTCGGGCGTGCTCGCGGCCCGGCGGCTGAAGGAGCTGGGGCTGCCGGTCGACTGGGTCTACGAGATGATGTTCTGCGCCGGCGCGGGCGGCGTCGCGGGGGCGAAGCTCTGGTACGTCGTCGAGAAGGGCGACGTCGGCAGCCTCTTCTCCGGCACCGGGCTCGTGTTCTACGGCGGCGCGATCGGCGGTGCGCTCGCGGTCATGGCCTACGCGCGCTACCGCGGCTTCCTCGACCACCGGCTGTTCGACATGGGCGCCCCCGGGCTCGCGATCGGCTACGCGGTCGGCCGGCTCGGCTGCCAGCTCGCCGGCGACGGCGACTACGGGATCCCGTCCAACCTGCCGTGGGCGATGTCCTATCCCGACGGGACCGTCCCCACAACGGTCCGCGTGCACCCGACCCCGATCTACGAGTTCCTCGTGATGGGCGCGGTGACGTGGTGGCTGTGGAGCCGCCGCGACAAGGCGCGGCCGGGCACGCTGATCGGCTGGTGGGCGCTGCTGGCGGGGACCGAGCGCTTCCTGGTCGAGTTCATCCGCCGCAACGACGACATCGCCGGGCCCTTCAGCCTCGCCCAGTTCGTATCCGTGGGCCTGATCGTCGCGGGCAGCTGGTGGCTGCTGCGCTCCCGCGCTCGCGCTCAGAGCTCGGCGACCGTGCCGAGCCCGCGCTCCTCGGCGCCGCGCAAGGCGAGGGCGGCGGCCGCGTCGTCCTCGACCCCGACGCCGACGGACTTGTAGAGCGTCAGCTCGTCCGGGCCGCTGCGCCCGGGCCGCGTGCCGGCGACGAGCTCGCCCAGCTCCGCGTGGACCTGCGCGCCCTCGAGGTCGCCGCTGCCCGCCGGCGGCGGCGCGAGCGCGGACTCGCGCGACTCGACGACCACGAGCGCGTCGCGGACCGTCGCCTCGTCGAGCTCGCGGCCGCTCGTCGTGTAGCCGACGGAGTTGACGTGCGCGCCGGGCGCGAGCCACTCGCGCCGCAGCACGGGCTCGGTGGCCGGGGTGGCGGTGCAGACGACGTCCGCGCCCCGCACGGCCGCCTCGATCGACGCGGCCGCGGTGACGCCGAGGCGCTCCGCGAGCGCCATTGCCGCCTCCGGCCGGCGGCCGCCGATCCGGACCTCCGCCCAGTCGCGCTCGCGCAGCAGGGCGCGTGCGTGCGTCTCGCCCTGGACGCCGGTGCCGACGACCGCCAGCACCGCGGCGTCCGGCCGCGCCAGCAGCCGCGTCGCGAGGCGCGACCCTGCCGCCGTGCGCAGCGCGGTGATCGCGTCGCCGTCCATCAGCGCGATCGGGGTGCCGGTCGCGGCGTCGAAGACGACGATCGCGGCCTGGTGGGCGGGGTCGTGGCCGGGGAACAGCGAGACGAGCTTGGCGGTCACCGTCGCGGCGTGGTGGGCGTGCGCGCCCATCAATAGGACCATGCCGTGGCCGGGGACCTCGACGCCGGTGCGCGGCGGCATCGAGGCGCGCCCGGCGCTGAGCGCGGCGAAGGCGAGCGCCAGCGCCTCGACCAGCGCGTCGGGGTCGAGCGCCCGCTCGACGTCGGCGCGGCTGAGGACGCGCAGCCTCACAGCCCGGCGCCCCAGGTGTCCGGGAGCCGGAAGCCCTCGGGGAACGGGTCCTCCGGGTCGAGCACGAACTGGTGGACGCCCGTGATCCAGGCGCGGCCCGAGATCGCCGGGACGATCGCATTCATCCCGCCCACCGTCGTGCGGCCGGCGACGCGCCCGACGAGCCGCGTGCCGATCACGCTCTCGTTGACGAACTCCTGATCGTCCTCGATCAGCCCGCGCGCGGAGAGGAGGGCGAGGCGCGCGGAGGTCGCGGTGCCCGTCGCGCAGCGGTCGAGGCGCCCCGGGGCGACCACGGTCGCGTTGCGCGCGTCGCCGCCGTCGAGCGGGGCGGCCGTGAAGACGACGAAGGACAGGACGCCGAGCGCCGGCTCGGCCGGGTGGGCGATCTCGAGCTGCTCCGCCACCGCCGGGCGGATGCGCTCCCCGAGCGCGGCGAGCTCGCGCGCCTCGCCGGGCACGATCGCGAAGCCGAGCGCCTCGGCGTCGACGAAGGCGCAGAACGCGCCGCCGTAGGCGACGTCGACGGTGAGCTCCCCGATCCCCGGCACCTCGACGGGCGTGTCGAGGTGGGTGGCGAAGGACGGGACGTTCTCGAACGTGATGCGCTCGCAGCGGCCCTCGCGGCAGTCGGCGCGGATGCGGATGAGGCCGGCCGGCGCCTCGAGCACGAGCGACGTGACCGGCTCGGTCATCGCGACGATCCCCGTCTCGAGCAGCACCGTCGCCGTGTTGATCGTGTTCGAGCCCGACATGCCCTCGTAGGAGCAGGACTCCATGATCAGGAACCCGGCGTCGGCCTCCGGATGCGACGACGGGAGCACGAGGTCGAGCGACAGCGGCGCCGAGCCGCGCGGCTCGAACAGCAGCAGCCGGCGCAGCTCGTCGCCCTCGCGCTCGAGGTGCTGCATCTTCTCCAGCATCGTCGTCCCGGGGACGTCGAGCACGCCGCCCACGATGATGCGGCTGGGCTCTCCCTCGGCGTGGGCGTCGACACAGTGGATGACCCGGCCACGCACGCCGCGACCCTATCGATCCGATTGCCGCAAGCTTTCCTGCACGTCGCGCGTTTCCACGGCCGAGATGCGATACGGACGCGCGTTGCTGGCGGGCTTGGGCTGGGCGGGGGTCCTCGGGGGCGTGGCGCTGTGCGTCCTGATCTTCCTCTCCGCCTACCTGGCCTTCGACGACGATCCGTCCGGGGTCGACCCGCGCAAGTCCAAGATCGTGCGCCTGCCGGCCGTGCGCGAGGCCGACGTCCCGCGGGTGCCGCTCGCGCGTCCGCCGGGGCGGCTCGCCGGCGGCGGCACTCGGAGCGTCTCCGGCGCCCGCGCGGTGGCGCGGCGCGCGCCTGGCGGCGGAGGCGGGCCGCGCTCGGGCACGAACCCGCCTGCCAGCGCCCCGGTGAGGACTCCGCCGGCCGGGAGCTCACCTCCGGTGAGCACGTCCCCGCCGCCGGTCCAGTCACGCCCGCGCCCGGCGTCCCCCGCCGCCGGCGGCGCCGGCGGCGCCCCGCAGCCGACGCTGGGGGACGCGACGAGCGGCGTCGTCGGCGCGGTGGGGACGGAGGTCGGCCGCGTCTCGCCGCCGGCAGGCGAAGTCATCCGGCGCACCGGCGACACCCTGGGCGACGCGGTGGACACGCTCGTGCCGCGCCTCCAGCCGGCGCCCCGCTAGATCACGCGACGGAGCCAGCGCAGCGCATGGCCCTGCAGCTCGGCGTCGTGCTGGACGGAGCGGTGGTGGCCGCCGGGCACGACCACCAACTCGGTGCGGGTGTCGGGCGAGCGCCGGGCGAGCTCGCGCGAGTGGGCGGCCGGCACCTGCTCGTCGCCCTCGGCGTGCAGGAGCAGCAGCGGGATCGCGAGGTGCTCGACCGCGGTGTCGAGCGGGTGCTCGGCGAGGAACGCCTCGAGCGACGGCACGTCGGCGGGGAACTCGAGCTCGCCGCTGCGCAGCCCGCGCCACAGGCCGTCGGCGCTCGCCGGGCAGATGGCGACGACCGCGCGCGCGGCGACGGTCGCCGCGGCGAGGATCGCGAGATAGCCGCCCATGCTCGACCCGCGCAGGGCCAGCGGGACGTCGCCCAGCAGGGCCGTCACCGTCGCGACGTCATCGAGCACGCGCCCGTCGAGCGCCCCGCCGGTGGCGCCGTGCCCGCGCTGGTCGAAGCAGACCGCCGAGAGCCCGGCCGCGCGGGCCGCGCGGGCGAAGTCGTGATGGCTCTCCTTGCACGAGCGCGCACCGTGCAGCACGACCACGCCGGCCCACGGATCGGTCTCCGGCAGCCACAGTGAGTAGGCCAGGCCGTCGACCTCGCCGAGCTCGGCCGGGGGAGCGGGGGTCTCATAGCGCATAATCGGCCGCGCATCATGGCTGCCGCGACGCTGACCGTCTACCCCGAGGCCGCGTCCGTGCACGAGGGCCGCCTCGCGATCGGGGGCTGCGACGTCATCGAGCTCGCGCGCGAGTTCGGCACGCCCGCCTATGTCGTCGCTGAGGACGACCTCCGCGCCCGGGCACGCGAGTTCCTGCGCGCGATGGCCGCGCACCACGGCGGGCCGGGCGAGGTGGCGTTCGCGTCGAAGGCGTTCCCGTGCACCGAGGTGCTGCGGATCTTCCGCCAGGAGGGGCTGGCGGTCGACGTGGCGTCGGCCGGGGAGCTGCACCTCGCCCGCCGGGCGGGCTACGAGCCGGCGGAGATCATCTTCCACGGCAACGCGAAGTCCGAGGCCGAGCTCGCGGAGATCGCCCGGCTCGGCGTCACGTGCGTGGTCGACAACCTCGACGAGATCGACCGCCTGGACGGGCACGCGGGCGACAGGCTCGAGGTGATGCTGCGGGTCGTGCCCGAGGTCCAGACGGACACCCACCACGCGGTCGCGACCGGCCACGCCGACCAGAAGTTCGGCCTCAGCCTCGACGAGGCGCGCGCGGCGCTCGAGCGCCTCGGGGCGACCAGCTGGGCGGTCGTGACCGGCATCCACATGCACATCGGCTCGCAGCTCTTCGACCTCGCGCCCTACCGGGAGGCGATCGCCGCCATCGCCGCGCTCGGCGACTTCGACGGCTACGACCTCGGCGGCGGACTCGCCGTCCCCTACACCGCGGAGCACCGGACGCCGTCGGTCGAGGAGTGGGTCGCGGGCGTCGTCGACGCCGCGCACGACCTGCTCGGGGCGCGTGGGAAGAAGCTCACGATCGAGCCCGGCCGCGCCCTCGTCGCCAACGCCGGCGTGACGCTCTACACCGTCGAGTCGGTGAAGCGCCGCGAGTCGGTCTGGGTGGCGGTCGACGGCGGCATGTCCGACAACCTGCGCCCGATGCTCTACGGCGCGCCCTACTCCGCCGACGTCGCCGACCGGCTCGGCTCCGACGCCGAGCCCGGTGAGCGCTGCCACCTCGCCGGCAAGCACTGCGAGTCGGGCGACGTCATCGCGTGGGGCGTGCGCCTGCGCGACCCGCGGCCGGGCGACGTGGTCGTCACCCCCGTCACGGGCGCCTACGGTCACGCCATGGCCAACAACTACAACGGCGTGCCGCGGCCGCCCGTCATCCTCTGCGCGGGCGGCGAGGCGCGCGTGGCGGTGCGCCGCGAGACACTGGAGGACCTGGTTGCCCGGGACGTTTAGGGTCGGCCTGCTGGGCCACGGCACCGTCGGGTCGGCCTTCGAGGCGCTGCTCGGCGAGCGCGCGGACGCGATCGAGGCGATCACCGGCGC
>JAXDGC010000099.1:0-10592 GCA_034665245.1 Solirubrobacteraceae bacterium
CTCGCGCAGCCCGGCCATGAGGCGCTGCAGATAGGCGATGTTGTGCAGCGTGAGAAGCCGCATGGCGGTGAGCTCGCGCGCCTTGACCAGATAGTGCAGGTAGCCGCGCGTGTAGCCGGCGCGGCAGGCCGGGCACGGGCAGTCCTCCATCAGCGGCTCCTTCGAGTGGCGCCAGCGGGCCTTGGCCAGGTCGACGCGCCAGCGCTTGTCCGGGTCCGGGACGACCGCCATCCCGTGCCGGCCGAGCCGCGTCGGCATCGCGCAGTCGAAGGTGTCGATGCCGAGCTCCGTCCCGCGGATCAGGTCGTCCACGTCGCCGATCCCGAGCAGGTGGCGCGGGCGGTCGTCCGGCAGCTCGTCGAGCGCCCACTCCACCACGCCGTACATCTGCGGCTTGTCCTCGCCGAGCGAGCCGCCGATCGCGATCCCGCCGCAGTCGCGCGCGGCCACCGCCTGGGCGGAGGCGCGGCGGAGGTCCTCGTCCACGCCGCCCTGCACGATCCCGTAGACGACCTGGTCCCGCGACCCGTGCTCGGCGTGCCAGGCGAGGCAGCGGTCGAGCCAGCGGTGCGTGCGCTCGGTCGAGCGCGCCGTGTACTCGCGCGTGACGTTGAAGGGCGTGCACTCGTCGAACACGAGCGCGATGTCGGACCCGAGCGCCGCCTGCACCTCCATCGAGGTCTCCGGCGCCATGAAGCGCTCCGAGCCGTCGAGGTAGGAGCGGAAGCGGACGCCCTCCTCGGCGATCTCGATGATCGAGCCCGTGCGGTCGCCGTGTGCCTGCCGGCCCTTGATCTCGTCGGCGACCGTGCCGTGGCCCATCGAGAAGACCTGGAAGCCGCCCGAGTCGGTGATCACCGGCCGGTCCCAGCGCATGAAGCGGTGCACCCCGCCGAGCCGCCGGATCAGCTCGTGCCCCGGCGAGAGGAAGAGGTGGAACGTGTTGCCGAGCACCATCTCGTAGCCGAGCTCGGCGGCCTCGGCGACCTCGAGCGTCTTGACCACCGCCTTGGTGGCCAGCGGTACGAAGGCGGGCGTGCGGACCTCGCCGTGGGCGAGGCGCAGCGTGCCGGCGCGGGCGCGCGACCCGGGGTCGCGGTGGTGGATCTGGAAGCCGGACACGGGGCGCGCAGCCTACGCGCGCCCCTCGCCGGCGGGTCTCAGGTCGACGGCGTGGTCTCGCGGCCCTCGCCCTCGATGGCCTCCTGGCCACCGTTGACGATCGAGATGCGGCGCGGCTTGCGCGCCTCGGGCTTCGGGATCCGGATCTCCAGCACGCCGCGGTCGAAGCGCGCGGACACCGCGTCGGCGTCGACGCCCTTGGGCAGCGTCAGCGAGCGCGAGAACGCGCCGAAGGAGCGCTCCACGCGGTGGAAGCCCTCCTGACGCTCCTCGTGCTCGGCCGTGCGCTCGCCGGAGACGGTGAGCGTGCCGTCCTCGAGCTCGATCTCGATGTCCTCCTCGGACATGCCGGGCAGGTCGGCGCGCAGGATGAAGTGCTCGCCGGACTCGACGAGGTCCATGGCCGGCACCCAGCGCCGCATGACTGGCCCGGAGGACCCCGTCGGCGCGTCGAACGCGTTGTTGAAGAGGCGGTTCATCTCGCTCTGCAGCGAGTTCAGCTCGCGAAGCGGCTCCCAGCGGACGATGGTCATCGAAGTTCCTCCCTTCGGAACAGTCGGACAGGTCAGCTGGCGCCGAGTATACGATCTCAGTCGCGGCGTATCAAGTTTTCTGCTTGCGCAGAAACTACAAATGCGGTTCGGGCAGCGCGCGCTCGAACAGCTTCGCGAGCTCGCGCAGCTCGGCCTCGGAGAAGTGGCGCAGGAACCCGTCGCGGACGACGGCGATGTGCGTCCCGCGCGCCTGCTCGACCTTGTCGCGCCCGTGGTCGGTGAGCACCGCGTAGCAGCCGCGGCCGTCCTTGTCGCAGGTGGAGCGCGCCACCAGTCCCTCACGCTCGAGGCGGTCGATCAGGCGGGTCATCCCGGAGCGGCTGAGCAGCACGTGCTCGGCCAGCTCGGCCATCCGCATCCGGCCGGCCGGCATCTTGCTCAGGGAGCGCAGCACCTCGTAGGAGGACAGCGGCAGGCCGTGAGCGGCGTCGAGCTCGGCGTCGAGCTCGCGGGCGAGCGCGGCGTGGACACGGACGAGCCCGCGCCACGCCCCGAGCTCGGCTTCGCCGAGTTCGACCTGGTCAGTTGGCGCACCGACGTTCACGCGAGCAGAGCTTATCCCCACGGAAGTTGTCCAGTCAACTTACGTCAGTCGTCGAAGTCGCCCTGGAAGATCGCGAACGCCGCGCCCTGGGGGTCCTGGAGCAGGACGAACCGGCCACCGTTGGGAATATCGACGGGACCCAGGAACGGCGTGCCGCCCGCCTCCGCCGCCGCCTGCGACGTCGCCTCGACGTCCGCCACGGCGAAGTAGGGGAACCAGTTCGGCGGCACCCCGGCCGGTGGCACCGTCATGCCGCCCTGAGCGCGTTCCCCGTTGAAGATCACCCAGTACGGCGGCTGCTCGCTCATCGCCTCGAAGCGCCAGCCCAGCACCGCCGAGTAGAACGCCTGCGCCGCGGCCGGGTCGGGCGTCGCCGTGTCGGCCCAGGTGAGCGCGCCCGGCTCGTTGACGACCTCGGCCCCGATGTTCGTGCCCGGCTGCCAGAGGCAGAGCGCGGCGCCGCTCGGGTCGGCGATCACGGACATCCGCCCGGCGTCGAAGACGTCGAAGGGCTCGGCAAACACCTGCCCGCCCGCCTCGGCGACCTTCGCCGTCGTCGCGTCGACGTCGGCGACCGTGACGTAGACGTTCCAGTGCGGCGGGATCCCGGCGTCGGCGTCCGCGGCGCGCTGCCCGGACATCGCGGCCGCGGAGCGACCGTTCAGCTTCGCCATCGAATAGATCGCGTGCTCACCCGCCGGCAGGTCCTCGTACTCCCAGCCGAAGAGGGCGCCGTAGAACGCCTTGGCGCCCTCCTGGTCGGTGGTCTCGAGGTCGGTCCACGAGATCGTCCCCGGGTCGTGGCTCGTGCGCTCTGCCATGTCTGCTCCTTCTCAGTCGGCGGCCAACAGCGAGCGGCCGGTCATCTCAGGTGGCTGGTCGATCCCCAGCAGTGCCAGCACGGTCGGCGCGTCGTCGGCGAGGATGCCCTCGCCATCCACCCGCGCGCCTTCCACGGTGACCACGAACGGGACGGGATTGAGTGAATGCGCGGTGTCCGGCGAGCCGTCCTCCTCGAGCATCTCGTCGGCGTTGCCGTGGTCGGCGACGACGATGCAGGCGCCGCCCGTGCCGTGGACCGCCTCGAGCACGCTGCCGAGGCACTCGTCGACGGTCTCGACCGCCTTCACCGCCGCCTCGATGACGCCGGTGTGGCCGACCATGTCGGCGTTGGCGAAGTTGATGATCCCGAACACCGGGGAGTCCTCCTCCCAGTGGCGCACGAACGCGTCCGCCGCCTCGCGCGCGCTCATCTCGGGCTTCTTGTCGTAGGTCGGCACGTCGCGCGGCGAATCGACGAGCTCGCGCACCTCACCCTCGTACGGCTCCTCCTCGCCGCCGTTGAAGAAGTACGTCACGTGCGGGTACTTCTCGGTCTCGGCGACGTGCAGCTGGGTCTCGCCGCGGCCGGAGATGATCGTCGCGAGCGTCACGTCCGGGCGCTCCGGCGGGAAGGCGACCGGATACGGCCAGCCCTCCTCGTACTCCGTGAGCGTCGCGTAGCGGTCGACGCCCGCCTTCGCCAGCGCCTCGGTGATCTGGCGCATGCGGTCGGGCCGGAAGTTGAACGCGAGCACCGAGTCGCCGGGGCGGATCGTCGAGTCCTCCTCGCCCACCTTCGTCGGCGTGATGAACTCGTCCGTCTCGTCGCGCTCGTAGGCCGCCCGCGCCGCCGCCTCGCCGGACTCGGCCTCGTGCTCGGCCTCGCCCTCCATGAGCAGCTTGACCGCCTTCTCCGTGCGGTCCCAGCGCGTGTCCCGGTCCATCGCGTAGTAGCGGCCGACGACCGAGCCGATCCGCCCCACGCCGGCCTTCTCCAGCCGGCCCTGCAGCTTCGCGAGCATGTCCGCGCCGCCCTTCGGCGACGTGTCGCGGCCGTCGGTGAACGCGTGGATGACGAGGTCCTCGACGCCCTCGTGCGCGGCGATGTCGATCAGCGCCTCGAGGTGGCGGTCGGAGGAGTGCACGCCGCCGTCGGACACGAGCCCGACCAGATGGAGTCGGCGCGCATCGCGCAGGGCGGCCGATACGACCTCGTTCTCGGCCAGCGACCCGTCCTCGACCGCCTTGTCGATGCGCAGGAGGTCCTGCGGGACGATCGCGCCGGCGCCGAGGTTGAGGTGACCGACCTCGGAGTTGCCCATCTGCCCCGGTGGCAGCCCGACGGCCTCACCGCAGGCGGTCAGCTGTGTGTGGTCGTAGCGCTCCCACAGCTCGTCGAACACCGGCGTGTCGGCGAGCGAGATCGCGTTGCCCGGCCCGTCCGGCGCCAGCCCCCACCCGTCGAGGATCACCAGGCAGACGGAGGGGACCGTGCTCATCGCGTCCTGAGCGCCGCCGCGATGTCGATGATGCGGGCGAAGGAGTCGGGATCGAGGCTGGCGCCCCCGACGAGCGCGCCGTCGACGTCGGGCAGCGCGAGCAGCTCGTCCGCGTTCTCAGGCTTGAGCGAGCCGCCGTAGAGGATCCGCACGGCCTGGCCGGCCTGCTTGTCGAAGCCCTCGACGAGCGCGCGCACGAACGCGACGGCCTCCTGCGCCTGCTCCGCGGTGGCGCTGCGGCCTGAGCCGATCGCCCAGATCGGCTCGTAGGCGACGACGACGTCGGCCAATCGCTCGGCCGCGACCTTCTCGAGCCCTTCCTGGACCTGGTGGCGCAGCTTGCGCTCGGTGTCGCCGCGCTCGCGCTCGTCCTCGGTCTCACCGACGCAGAGGATCGGCGTCAGCCCGGCCTCGAGCGCGGCCGGGACCTTCAGCGCCAGCGCGCGGTCGGTCTCGCAGAACAGCTGGCGCCGCTCGGAGTGCCCGAGCACAACGCCGTCGACGTCGATCTCCGCCAGCATCCGCGGCGAGACCTCGCCCGTGAACGCTCCTTCGTCGGCGTCGTGCATCGTCTGCGCGAACACGTCCACGCGCGACCCGCGCGCGGAGTCGACCATCGCCTGCAGCGCGAGGAACGGGACGCAGATCGCGACCTCGACGCCGTCGGTCGAGGAAACCTTCGGCAGCAGCGCGGAGATGAACTGCTCGGCCTCCGCGATCGTCTTGTACATCTTCCAGTTGCCGGCGATGCACGGCGTGCGGTCGGGGCTCATGCCAGCGCCTCCACGCCCGGGAGCGCCTTGCCCTCGATCAGCTCGAGCGCCGCGCCGCCGCCCGTGGAGAGGTGGTCGACGCGGTCCGCGAGGCCGAACTCCGACATCGCCGCGGCCGAGTCGCCGCCGCCAACGACCGTCGTGCCCTCGCACTCGGCCATCGCCTCGGCGACGCGCCGTGTCCCGGCCGAGAACGGCTCGAGCTCGAACGCGCCCATCGGCCCGTTCCAGAACACCGTGCCGGCGTCGCGGATGACCTCCGCGTAGGCCTCGGAGGAGCCGCGGCCGATGTCGAGGCCCATCCACCCGTCGGGCACGTCGACGCCGTCGAGCTCGCGCACCTCGGTGTCGGCCGAGAACTCGCGGCCTGCGACGAGGTCCTCCGGCAGCCGCAGCTTCTCCCCGCCGCCCTCGAGCGTGCGTCGCGCGGGCGCGACGCCCTCCGCCTCGCACATCGAGTCGCCGACGTCGTGGCCCTGCGCGGAGAAGAACGGGAAGCACATGGCGCCCCCGATCAGCACCGAGTCGGCGCGCTCGAGGAACGCGTCCAGGACGCCGAGCTTGTCCGTGACCTTGGCGCCGCCGACGATCGCGACGAGCGGGCGCCGCGGGTCCTCGAGGATGCCGGTGAGGGTCTTGACCTCGCGCTCGAGCAGGCGCCCCGCCGCGGCGGGCAGCAGGTGCGCGACGGCTTCGGTGGAGGCGTGCGCGCGATGGGCGGCGCCGAAGGCGTCGTTGACGTAGACGTCGGCGAGTGCGGCGTAGCGCTCGGCCAGCTCGGGGTCGTTCTTCGTCTCCCCCGGCTCGTAGCGGACATTCTCGATCATGACGAGGTCAACGTCGGGGACCTCGTCGAGGTTGGGCGCGAGCGCGACCTCGGCGCCCAGCAACTCCCCCAGGCGCTCGGCGGCGGGCTTCAGCGAGAACTCGGGCTCGCGGTCCCTGGGGCGTCCGAGATGGGCGAGCAGCACGAGCTTCGCCGCGCCCTTCTCGCGCAGCTCCTCGAGCGTCGGCAGCGCGGCGCGGATGCGGGCGTCGTCGGTGATGTTCTGATGCTCGTCCAGCGGGACGTTGAAGTCCACCCGGACGAGCACCCGCTTGCCCTCGACGTCGAGGTCGTCAAGCGTGCGCATGCACCAGCACGCGCTGCGCGAGCTCGACACAGCGGTTGGAATAGCCCCACTCGTTGTCGTACCAGGCGACGACCTTGACCATCGTCCCGTCGAGCACCAGCGTCAGCTGCGAGTCGAAGATCGCCGAGTGCGTCGTCTTGACGATGTCGGAGGAGACGATCGGGTCCTCGGTGTAGCGGAGGATGCCCTCGAGCGCGCCGGTGTCGGCCTTGCCGCTGAACGCCTCGTTGATCTCCTCCACCGAGGTCTCGCGCGAGACGTCGGCGGTGAGGTCGACGACCGAGCCCGTCGGCACGGGGGCGCGGACGGCGAAGCCGGTCAGCTTGCCCTTCAGCTCGGGCAGCACGAGCCCGACCGCCTTGGCCGCGCCGGTGCTGGCGGGGATCAGGTTGATCGCGGCGGCGCGCGCCCGGCGCAGGTCCTTGTGCGGCATGTCCTGCAGGTTCTGGTCGGCCGTGTAGGCGTGGATCGTGGTCATCAGCCCGCGCTCGATCCCGACCGTCTCGTGCAGCACCTTCGCGACCGGCGCGAGGCAGTTCGTCGTGCACGACGCGTTGGAGTTGATGTGGTGCTGCTCGGGGTCGTAGGCCTCGTCGAAGTTGACGCCGAGCGCGACCGTCACGTCGGGCTCGGTGGCCGGCGCGGAGATGATCACCTTCTGCGCGCCCGCCTCGAGGTGCTTGGCGGCGTCCTCGCGCTTGGTGAAGAGGCCGGTCGACTCGATCACGACGTCGGCGCCGAGGTCGCCCCACGGCAGCGCGGCCGGGTCGCGCTCCGCGAGCACCTTGACCTCCTTGCCGTCGACGACGAGCGCGTCGCCCGAGACCTCGACCGTGCCCGGGTAGGGCCCGAGCACCGAGTCGTACTTGAGCAGGTGCCCGAGGGTCTTGGCATCCGTCAGATCATTGACGGCCACCCACTCGATGTCGGCGTTGCGCTCGTGCGCCGCGCGGAAGACGTTGCGGCCGATGCGGCCGAAGCCGTTGATCCCCACGCGTACGGACATGCCTGAAACCCCTCGATCGCCTTATGTACCGGGCGAGGAGGCTAGCGGGCAGTTCAGGCGCGCGTCGGTGCGCGGTCGACGTCGCGATGCTGGATCTCGACGAAGTAGCGATCGTCGGAACGGAAGTGCGCTGCGAGGTGCTCGGAGATCACGACCGAGCGGTGGCGGCCGCCGGTGCACCCGATCGCCACGACGAGATGGGCCCTGCCCTCGCCGACATACTGCGGCAGCAGGTACTCCAGCAGCGGGATCACGCGCCCGTAGAACTCCTCGAGCCGCCCGTCGCGCCCGACGTAGTCGACGATCCGGGTGTCGAAGCCGGTCAGCGGTCGCAGCTCGGGCTCGTAGTGCGGGTTCGGCAGGAAGCGCACGTCGAACGCGAGGTCGGCGTCGCGCGGCGGCCCGTGCTTGTGGCCGAAGGAGGTGAAGGTGACCGCGAGCCGCCGCGGCGATTCGGCCTCGAGCAGCTCGTTGGCGATCTTGCGTCGCAGCATCGCGGCGCTCAGGCCGCTCGTGTCCACGACCGAGTCGGCGAGCTCGCGGATCGGCGCGAGCGCCTCGGCCTCGCGGCGGATGCCGTCGATCAGGTTGCCCGAGGGCGCGAGCGGGTGGCGCCGGCGCGTCTCCTTGTAGCGGCCGAGCAGCGTCTCGTCGTCGGCGCAGAGGTAGATCACGCGGTGGGCGACCTCGTCGGAGCGCAGCGTCTCGATCACCCGCGCGAGGCCGCCGAAGTACTCGCCGCCGCGCTGGTCGGAGACGACGGCGGCGCGCTCGACCTTGGAGCCGTCGTGCATGAACAGGCCGGCGAGCGCGCGGATCATCTCCGCCGGCAGGTTGTCGACGCAGAAGTAGCCCGCGTCCTCGAACACGTTCATCGCGGACGACTTCCCCGCGCCCGACTGCCCCGAGATGATCACGAGATCGACGAGATTGGGGCCCGGCGGCACGGCGCCGTTACCGCTCATGCGTTGATCATGGACTATCGCCCGGTCCGATTGAGGTGGGCATACAGCTCGCGCGCCACCTTCTGCGGCACGCCGGGCACCGACTCGAGCGCATCGCGCGGCGCCGCGAGCACCGCCTCGGGCGAGCCGAAGTGCTTGAGCAGCGCGCGCTTGCGCGCCGGGCCGATGCCCGGGAGGTCGTCCATCACCGACTCCGTCATCGCCTTGTCGCGGCGGCTGCGGTGGTGCGTGATGGCGAATCGGTGCGCCTCGTCGCGCACGCGCTGGAGCAGTTGCAGCTCGGGCGTGTCGTGGGCGAGCCGCAGGGGCTCGGAGCGCCCCGGGAAGAAGACCTCCTCGATCCGCTTGGCGAGCGAGACCACCGCCACGCCGCGGTCGAGGAAGCCGCGCAGCGGCTCGAGCCCGGCCGACAGCTGGCCCGGCCCGCCGTCGATCACGACGAGGTTCGGCAGCGCGGCGAACGAGGCGTCGCGCTCGGCGTCGTACGGCGAGCGCTCGGTCTGCTTCTCCCACTGCGCATAGCGCCGGCTCAGCACCTCCGCCATCGACGCGAAATCGTCGCTGCCTTCGACGGTGCGAATGGTGAAACGGCGGTAGTCGGACTTCTTCGGCGCGGCGCCCTCGAACACCACCATCGAGGCGACGGTGTGCGTGCCGCCGATGTTCGAGATGTCGAAGCACTCGATGCGCACCGGCAGCGCGTCGAGCGCCAGCGAGCGCTGGAGCGCGTCGAGTGCCTCCACGCGCTGCTGGCGGCGGCGCTCGGAGCGCAGCTTCTCCTGGTCGAGCGCGAGCCGCGCGTTGCGCTCGGCGAGGTCGAGGATGCGACGCTTGCCGCCCCGCTCGGCGGCGCGGATCTCGACCGGCCCGCCGCGGCGCTCGGCGAGCATCTCGGCGAGGACCTGGAGCTCCGAGCCCTCGGCGAGCTCGCCCTGCACGACGATCAGCGCGGGGATCGACATCGCGCTCGCGTAGTACTGGAGGAGGAACTCCTCGGCCGCGCGCGCGACGTCGTACTCGCCCTCGTTGTCGAGGTAGAAGGACTGGCGGTCGGACAGCACGCCGTCACGGACCTGGAACACCTGGGCGTTGGCGTCCGCGCCGTCGACCGCGAGGGCGACCGCGTCGTAGGTGCCCGCGCGGTCGTCGGCCACCCGCTGGCGCTCGAGCAGCGCGCGCACGGCCTGCAGCCGGTTGCGCTCGATCGTCGCGTGCTCGTAGTCCTGCCGGCCGGCGGCGAAGAACATCCGGTCCTCGAGCTCGCGCTCGATCTGGCGAAAGCGGCCGGACAGGAACGCGATCACGCCGTCGATGCCGGCGCGGTACTCCTCCTTGGAGACGTAGCCGACGCAGGGCGCCCCGCAGCGCTTGATGTAGTAGTCGAGGCAGGGCGAGCCCGAGCGGCGGCCGGGCTCCGCGCCCTCGCAGGAGCGGAAGAGGAAGATCTTGCCGAGCAGGTCGAGCGTCCCGCGCACCCGTTTGGCCGACGAGTAGGGGCCGAAGTAGGCGCGCTCCCGGCGGTGGCGCTCGCGGGTGAAGTAGACGCGCGGGAAGTCCTCGTCGAGCGAGATCGCGATGTACGGATACGACTTGTCGTCGCGCAGGCGGATGTTGAAGCGCGGCTTGTATTGGCGGATGAAGTTCTGCTCCGCCAGCAGCGCCTCGGCCTCCGTCTCGACCACGAGGTACTCGATGTTGTCGACGAACTCCTTGAGCGGCCCGCGGGCCGAGAAGTGCGAGGCGACCCGCTTGCGCACGGACTTGGCCTTGCCGACGTAGATGACGCGGCCGCGCGCGTCATGGAACAGATAGACCCCCGGCTGGTCCGGCAGGCCGGCGCGCTGCTCCGCGAGCTTCGTCATTCCTGCAACAAGGGTACGAAGGCAACCTCGCCGCAACTCCCGGGGGGGTGGCTAGGTTAGGGGCCCTATGCGATACAGACTCATTCTCCCCATCGCCGTGCTGCTGGGCGCCCTGCTGGCGGTCCCCGCGGCCCAGGCCAAGGTCCGCGTGGGCCTCTCGGAGCAGAACCCGACGATGTTCGATCAGGCGAACTGGGCGCAGCTCAAGCTCAAGCGCGTCCGCTACATCGTCTCGTGGAACTACGCCAACCACGCCTACGAGCGCGCCGAGGTGTCCGGATTCATGAACGCGGCCCGCGCGCACAAGCAGGA
>JAXDGC010000100.1:0-3266 GCA_034665245.1 Solirubrobacteraceae bacterium
GCTCCTCGTTGACGAGCGGGAGCGTCAGGCCCGACGGGTCGGCGTAGAACTGCGCCAGCGCCTCGAAGCCGTAGAGGCCGATCTTGGCCGCCTCGCCGATGATCGGCCACGGCGTCTCCTCGCGCTCATCCCACTCCGAGGCGGCGGGCCGGACGACGTCCGCGGCGAAGCCGTGGACCCAGTCGCGGATGTCGCGCTGGTCGTCGGAGAGGTCGAGGTTGAAGGGGACCGGCTCGTCGGGGACGGGGAATTCGATCGGTGTCGAGGGGGCGGTTTCCATGCCCGCAGAGTAGGGCGCGCGCGGGCGCGGTTCTGCTCACCCAGGCCACGACCCCCCGCGCAGAGTTCGTGCGCGGGTGACAACCATCAGCTCGAAGCGGGCATCGGGATCGTCGAGGTCGTCGCCGAACAGGTTGCGCAGCTGGTTGAGCCGGTAGCGCACGGTCTGCGGGTGGACGTGGATCGCGCGCGCGACCTCCGGGACGCTGCCGTGGTGCTCGAGCCACGCCTCGAGCGTCTCGAGCAGGCGGCCGCGCGCCGACGGACTGGCCTCGGTCAGCGGAGCCAGCCGGCGCGCGGCGAGCTCGCTCAGCAGCGAGGGGTCGCGCTCGATCAGCAGCGTCGTGAGGTGATCCTCGGCCCGCACCAGTCCCGCGGCCTCGATCGCCCCGGCGGCCATCAGGCGGTGCACCTCGGTCGCGCGCAGTGCGCTGCGCGCCGCATCCTGCCACGGCACCGAGGGCCCGAGCGCGGCCGCGCGGCGCCCGAAGGCCCGCGTGATCTCGGCGCGGCGCATCGGCGCGTCGGGGTCGGGCACGAGCGCGTAGGAGAGCTCGCCGTCGGCGACCGCGAGCGAGCCCAGCGGCAGCCACGAAGCGGTGCGGTCGTCCGCGCGCGGCGCCCACACCACGGCGGCCAGGCGGTCGGGCAGCTCCAGCCCCGCGTCGCGCGCCGCGAGCTCGATCTCGGCCGGGTCGGCCTGCGGGTGCGCGATCAGCAGCCGCGCGAGCGCCGCGCGGCGGCGGTCGGCCTCGCCGGCGGCGGCCGACTGCTCGCGCGCGAAGCCCTCCGCCGACGCGGCGGACAGCTCGTCGATGTAGGCGAAGATCGACTCCGCGAGCAGCGCGAGCACCTCGTCGCCCAGCTCGAGCTCCCGCGCCCGCGCCGCCGCGCGCCGCCAAGCCACGCGCGCGCCGATGCGGTAGGCGGCCAGGAGCGCCTCGAGGCTGCGGCCCTCGCGCGCCTCGCCGCGGCCCAGCTCGGCATACAGCTCGCGCTCGGGCAGCGGCCCGGCGTGCCCCTGCTCGACGACGTCGAGGAACTGCGAGAGCGCGCCCTCGACGCCTGACCGGACGCCCTCGGCCACAGCGCCCTCGAGCGGTCGCGCGTAGGCGGGCACCGTCGCCCGGATGGCGGCGATCATCTCCTCGGCGAGCGCTCCGAGGCCCGGCCGCATCGCCGGTGCGATCTGCGTCGGCAGCTCCTCCCACGGCCGCTCGGCCAGCATGATGCGCACGTTATCCGTCCGGATGGGTAACAGGCGAGCATGAAAACCCTCCGCCTCGTCGTGCTGATCGTTCTCCTCACTCCCGCCACGGCGCTCGCGGCAGCCGCTCCCGGCGCGCCCGGCGACAAGGCGCTGTGGACGGAGGCCGACAAGGACGGCTTCGGCACCGCGAAGTCGGCGAGCAGCAAGGTCTGGCACACGCTCGACGACGGCGAGCTGACCGAGGTCTACTACCCCGACCTCGGCACCCCGGCGGTGCGTGACCTGCAGTTCATCGTCTCCGACGGCAGGACGTTCGCCCAGCGCGAGCGAGAGAGCAGCCGCCACCGCATCGCGCTGGCCGACCGGCGCTCGCTGACCTATCGCCAGGTCAACTCGACCCCGCGCTACCGGATCACCAAGACCTACGTCACCGACCCGGCGCGCAACGCGCTGGTGATCAACGTGCGCTTCAAGTCGCGGACCGGCAGGAAGCTCGCCCTCTACACGCTGTTCGACCCGGCTCTCTCCAATGGCGGCGACGACGACTCGGGCTCGACGGCGGGCCGCACGCTCGTCACGCAGGACGACAAGGCCGGCAGCGCGCTCGCCGCCTCCCCCGGCTTCCGCCGTACGTCCAACGGCTACCTCGGCACGAGCGACGGCTGGACCGACCTGCGCTCGGACTTCCGCATGAACTGGAAGTACGCCTCGGCGCCGAAGGGCAACGTCGTGCAGACCGGCAAGACGGCGCTCGACGGCGTCAAGCGGCAGCGCATGACGCTCGTGGTCGGCTTCGGGGCCAACGGCGCGGCAGCGCGCTCGACGGCCCGCGCCGCGCTCGCGAGCGGCTACGAGCGCGCGGCCCGGCGCTACGCCGCCGGCTGGCACGCCTACCTCGGCTCGCTCAAGCCGCGGCCGGCGTCGGCAAGCTCGTTCGCCACCACCTACGACGTGTCGGTGATGGCGCTCGCCGCGCACGAGGACAAGACCTTCCCCGGCGCCTACGTCGCGTCGCCGAGCATGCCCTGGGTGTGGGGCCAGGGGCTCTCGAATCCCTCGGACGCCTACCACCTCGTGTGGTCGCGCGACCTCTACGAGATCGCCACCGCGCTGCTCGCGGCCGGCGACAGGGCCGGCGCCAACCGCGCGGCCGACTACCTGTTCACGCGCCAGCAGAAGCCCGACGGCTGCTTCCCGCAGAACTCGACCGTCGACGGCGCGCCGAAGTGGACCAACCTGCAACTCGACGAGGTCGCGTTCCCGATCGTGCTCGCGTGGCAGCTCGGCCGCCGCGACGCCGGCACCTACGGCCACGTCCAGCGGGCGGTCGGCTGCATCCTCGCCAACGGCCCGCAGACGCCGCAGGAGCGCTGGGAGAACCAGGGCGGCTGGTCGCCCGCCACGATCGCCGCGGAGATCGCCGGGCTCGTCACCGCCGCCGACATCGCGCGCGCCAACGGCCACGAGGCGATCGCGAAGGCGTGGGAGGCGACCGCCGATGACTGGCAGGCCAAGGTCGACGGCTGGACCGCCACGAGCAACGGCCCCTACTCCCCCAAGCCGTACTACCTGCGCCTGACCAAGGACGGCAACCCGAACGCCGGCACGCCCTACGACATCGGCGACTCCGGCCCGAAGCAGGTCGACCAGCGCAGGGTCACCGACCCGAGCTACCTCGAGCTCGTGCGCCTCGGGGTCAAGCCCTTCAACGAGCCCGAGATCCTCAACACGCTCGGCGTGGTCGACAAGCGCCTCGGTGTCGACACGCCCAACGGCA
>JAXDGC010000101.1:0-14113 GCA_034665245.1 Solirubrobacteraceae bacterium
GGCGGGAAGCGCTGTTCTCGCGCGCAAGCTGCGGGGCAGGGACTCGAACCCCGATAACGGCCTCCAGAGGGCCGCGTCTTGCCATTAGACGACCCCGCAAGACGCGGGTCAGTCTAGCGATTCACGCGGGGATTTCGTCCGGTTGAGGTGGGAACATATGTTCGTGTCTAGTCGCTCCGAGATCGCGCGTCTGGCAGCGGCCGGGCACAGCGCGCCGGAGATCGCGCGGCGACTCGGGCTCGCCTCTCCGACCGTCGATTACCACCTCCGCCGGCTCGCTGAGATCCCCGCTCGATCCCCGACCGAGGCACTACCAGCCGAGAGGAATCCGACACACGTGAGCACCCGCTCGCAGGTCGAACGGCTGCTCGCGCGCGGGCTATCACGTGCCGCGATCGCGCGCGAGCTCGGCATCGCGAAGTCGACGGTCAGCTACCACGCGCGGCGCCTCGGCGGACCGGTCGACGAGCGCGGCGCCCGGCGCTACGACTGGGAGGAGGTGCAGCGCTTCTATGACGCTGGAAACAGCGTCCGCGCCTGTTCCGAGCACTTTGGGTTCTCCCGGCAGACCTGGCACGCGGCGACCAAGCGAGGTGCGGTCGTCGCGCGCCCGCAGCGGATCCCCCTCGACGAGTTGTGTGCGGCCGCAACCCCACGAGGACGGCGGAATCTGAAGCGCCGCCTGCTCGCCGCTGGGCTCAAGGAGGAGCGTTGCGACGTGTGCGGCCTTACCGAGTGGCGCGGCGCGCCGATATCGCTCGCGCTGCACCACGTCAATGGCGATCGTCACGACAACCGCCTGACCAACCTCCAGATCCTCTGTCACAACTGCCACGCGCAGACCGAGTCCTGGAGTCGCCGCAACCACTGGCCTCGCGGCGTGTTTACGGGGTGTTAACTCGTCCAGAACCCTGTTGAAATCTGGTCAGCACGCTAACTTTGGCTTCGTTGTCTGGATGACCGAGGGAGGCGCCAGACCCTCATCCTCTGTCGTCGGCGGGAAAGGGATCTCCCCACATCATGCGTGACCCGAACTCAGGCTCCGTGCAACTGCTGAAGGTCGATCCGGAGCTCGCCCGGGGCCTCGACGCGCCGCGGGCCCGCGAGGCGGCTGAGCGCTTGTACACGCGGGCGATCGACGTTCCGCGCGGGCGCTGGACGCCGCAGCCGTGGCTGACCGGCGGCAGCCAGCCGATCGGGCTGCTGGTGCTCGAGGGCCTGCTCGTGCGCGAGGCGACGGTGAGCAACCATCCGTGCGCCGAGCTGCTCGGCCCCGGTGACCTGCTGCGGGCGTGGGACGACGGGGACGCCGAGGAGCTGCTCCCGCGCCGCATCGACTGGGCCGCCGCGACGAGCGCGCGCATCGCGATCGTCGACCAGGCGCTGGCCGTGCGGATGGCGCAGTGGCCCGAGATCTTCGCCGCGCTGATGGATCGCGCCGCCCGCCGCGCCGAGCGGCTCGTGGTCATGCAGGCGATCGCCCACATCACCCGCGTCGACGAGCGCCTGCTCGCGCTGCTGTGGCTGCTCGCCGAGCGCTGGGGCCACGTGGTGCCCGGCGGCGTGCTCGTCTCGCTGCGCCTCCCCCACCGCACGCTGGCCGGCATGGTCGGCGCGCGCCGGCCCTCGGTCACGACCGCGCTCGGCCAGCTGATGGCCCGCGGCGACATCGTGCGCCGCCCGGACGGCGCGTGGGTCCTGCGCGGCCAGCCGCCCACCGGGACGGCGCTCGGCTCGGACTACGCCTCCGCCGTGCCGTTCGCGCAGCGCCGCGTCGGCGTGCCGAGCTAGGCGAGACTCCCGGCGTTGGCCTGAGCCCCGGCGAAGGTCAACTGCGCTGGGTAGGGGTTGGATTCCGGACGGAACCGGCATTTCGTTCCTCTCGACCGCCCTGCTGCGACGGCGGGGAACGTTGTGCCGGGAGGAGCGGCATTTCGTTCCCAGGCCTTGGATGGAGCCGTCGAGAGGAACGTTCTGCCGGTTGACCGAAACGGTCTCGCTCCCTCGCTTCCCTACCCAGCGCCGTTGCCGTTCGGCGAGCGCGCCCGCTACAGCCGCGCCAGATCCGTCGCCACATCAGCGAGCGCGTCCGCACGCGAGCCGAGCTCCTCGCGGCCCGCGATCAGCCGTTTGGCCTGCTCGAGGTCGTCGGAGCGGCCGACCGTCAGCGCCGCCGCGAGCCTGCCCGCGTCGAGGTAGAAGATCGTGAACTCGCCCTCGTCGAGCGAGCCGCGCACGACCTCGCGGTCCCAGCGCTCGGCGGGCCCGACGTACTCGAGGGTGCACCAGTCCGCGAGGTCCGACCAGAAGTACGGGACCTCGTCGTAGGGGGCCGTCTCCCCGAGCATCGCCGACGCCGCGTAGCGGCCCTGCGCCGCGGCGACCTCGAAGTGCTCGACGCGCAGCCGCCGGCCGTGGACGACGGAGTCGTACTCGCACGGGTCGCCGGCGCACCAGACGCCCGGCGCCGAGGTCGCGAGCGTCTGCGAGCAGCGCACGCCGCCGGTCTCCCCCAGCTCGAGCCCGGACGAGCGGGCGAGCATGACGTCGGGCATGGCGCCGGTGCCCAGCACGACCATGTCGGTCTCGATCACCCGTCCCGACTCGCAGACGACGCGCTGCACGCGGCCGTCGCCCTCGAAGCGCGCGAGCGGATCCGCGGTCACGCACTCGATCCCGTGCGCGTCGAGCGCGCCGGCGAAGAAGCGGCCCGCCGCCGCGCCGAAGTGGCCGGAGAGCGGCGCGTCCTCGATCATCACGAGCGTGCACCGCTTCCCCATCGCGGTCAGCGAGGCCGCGACCTCGCACGCGATGTAGGAGCCGCCGATCAGCACGGCGCGCTCGGCCTGCTCGGCGTCGGCGCGGATCGAGGCGGCGTTGCCGAGCGCCCGCAGGTAGTGGATCCCGTCGAGGTCGCCGCCGTCGACGCGCAGCCTGCGCACGTTCGCGCCGGTCGCGAGCAGCGCGCGGTCGAAGCCGACGGTGTCCTTCGTCGACAGCGTCGCGGTCCTCGCGTCCGTGTCGAGCTTCATCACGCTCGTCCGCGTCAGCAGCTCGACGTCGTGCTCGGCGTACCACTCGGCGGGGTGCAGGAGCGCGTCGTCCGGCGTCGACTCGCCGCGCAGCAGGTCCTTCGAGCACGGCGGCCGCTCGTAGGGCGCCTGCGGCTCGCGTCCGGCGAGCAGCACCGACCCGTCGAAGCCGCGCTCGCGCAGCGCCTCGGCGCACGAGACGCCGGCGACGCCCGCGCCCACGATCAGGACGTCCGCGCTGCGGTCGCTCACGAGTCGCGGTCGCCGTCGGCGACGAACTGCCCGGTGATGGCGTCCTCGAGGCCCGGGTCGAGCACGACCAGCACCTCGTCGCCCGCCTCGACCACGGTGTCGGCCTTGGGCACGAAGCCCGACCCGTTGCGCAGCACCGAGATCACCAGCGAGCCCTCGGGCAGGTTCAGGTCCACCACCTGCTTGCCGGCCGCCGGCGCGTCGTCGGACACCACGAGCTCGATGATCTCGAGGCGCTCCTCCGGCAGGTCGAGCAGGTGGACGAGGCCGTAGCGCGGCACCTCGTGCTCGATCAGGCGCAGGATCAGGTCGGTGGCGGAGACGGCGGGCTGGATCCCGAGCAGCTTGAAGTGCTCGAGGTTCCGCGGGTTGTTGACGCGCGCGATGATGCGCTCGCAGAGGTACTTCTCCTTCGCGACCTGGCAGATCAGCAGGTTGTCCTCGTCGTCACCGGTGACCGCGACGACGAGGTCGGCGCGCTGGATGCCCGCGCGCTCGAGCACCCACAGCTCGGTGGCGTCGCCGTACTGCACGGCGTGCTCGAGCTCCTGCTCGACGGTCAGGTAGCGCCGCCGGTCCTGCTCGACCACGGTCACCTCGTGGCCCTTCTCGATCAGCTCGCGCGCGAGGTTCCAGCCGACCTTGCCCGCCCCCGCGATGATCACGTACAGCCCGGCCATGCCTCCTAGCTCTCCTCCACCAGCGCCGCGGCGGCGAGCTGCTCGATGGCGATCTGGGTCGGGCAGATCGTCTGCACGCCCTGTTCGGCGTACCAGGCGGCGCGGCGCGGGTCGAGGACGCGCGCGATCACCTTCGGGACGTCGAAGCGGCGCTGCGCGATCTGCGACACCACGAGGTTGGTGTTGTCGCCGTTGGTGGACGCGATGAAGACGTTGGCCTCCTCGATGCCGGCCTCGGTGAGCGCGTCCATCTCGAGCGCGGTACCGATCGTGAAGCGCCCGCCGGCCTCCTCCCAGCCCTGGCCGAGCTCGACGTCGAGGCGCTCGTGGGAGAGCGGGTCCTCGTCGAGCACCGAGACGGTGTGGCCCGCGCGCAGGGCAGCGGTGGCCACGGAGGACCCGACCCTGCCCGCGCCGACGACGAGGACGAACACTGGCGCGGACTCTAGCTTCCTGACGGCGTCTTGGCCGCTCCCGGATCCGAGATGCCGCTGTCCTCGGGCGAGAGACCCGGCAGCTGCATCGGATCGACGGCGACCGGTTGGGCGACGCGCATGAGGCGGCTCGGCGGCCGCGCGCGCTGGTGCCCCTCGCCCGGCGGCGCGGTGAGGATGACGCGGCAGGGAGCCTTCGTGACGACGTAGCGGGTGGTCTGGCCGACGAAGGTGTCGTAGAGACCGCGCTTGCCGCCCAGCAGCGGCCCGCCGCGCACGCGCGTCTGCTCCTCGGCGGCCAGCACGATCGCCTCCACCCCGCGCCGCTTGGCCTCGCGCACGATCCCCTCGCCGGCCCGCCGCGCGCGCACCGTCGCGGTCGCGACCTCGACGCCCTGGTACTCCTCCCCCACCGCCTTGGCCCGCTGCAGCGCCTTGCGCGCGCGCTTGAGGTCCTCGTCGCCGATGCGCGCGTCGAGCGGCAGCGCCATCGGCACCTCGAACACCCAGACCGCCTCGATCACCGCGCCGCCCTCGCCCTCGTCGGTGTTCTCCTCCATCGAGAGCCGGCCAGCGGTCTGCATGATGTCGTCGTCCAGCGGCGTGCCGAGGATCGGCACGAGGATCGAGCCGTACTCGGCCTTCTTGCGCTCGCGGCGCGTCAGCGCGCGCTCGGGGATCGTGACGCGCTTGAGGATCGGCTTCCCCTCCACGACGCGATAGATCACGTAGAGGGCGATCCCGAACCCCATCCAGCCGATCCCGGCCCAGCGAGCGCTGTTGTGGAGGACGACGACGGCGACGAAGGCGGCCGCCGACATGAGCCCGCCCAGCGCGGCGGTCACCGGCAGCTCGCCACGGCCGATGCGCACGTTCAGCGGCGCCTTGAACGGGCGGTCGCGATCGGGCTCGCGCCAGCGCAGCCGGATCACCGAGGCGTGGACGATCGTGAACGAGATCGTCGCGCCGAAGGCGTAGATCGAGGCGAGGAACTCGAGGTCGGCCGGGAGCAGCAGCAGGATCGCGAGCAGCGCGCCCACGCCGATGATCACGACCGGCGTCGCGCGCGTCGGATGCAGGCGGCCGATCGCCGACGGGATCTGGCGGTTCAGCGCGAGCGAATAGCCGAGCCGGGAGAGGCCGAGCATCGCGGCGTTGCAGGCGATCACCAGGATCGCGAACGCGGAGACGCCGATCAGCACGCGCAGCGTGTCGCTCAGCCAGGCCTGGTGGAAGCCCGCCGCCACGCCGAGCATCGGGGCGTCGACGTAGTTGTCGGGACCCGAGCGGAGCCCGGCCTTGAGCGGGAGCACGCTGACCGCCACGAGCGAGATGCCCACGTAGGGGATGAACGCCAGCAGGCGGGCCGTGACCAGGCGCTTGAGCCCGCGGCGGCCGACCTTGACCTCGCCGGCCAGGCCCGACGACGCGTCGACGCCCGCGAACGTCACGAGCGTCAGCGTGAAGGCAAAGACCAGGTTCGACGTCGAGGGCATGCCGCCGAGGCTCGCCGGGTGGGTCAGCACGTCGGGGTTGAGCAGCAGCGCCAGCCCGAGGATCACGATCGTCGTCTGCAGGACGAGGTCGCCGAGCACGACGAAGGAGAAGCGCTCGTAGCGCTTCGAGCCGGCGCCCTTGATGTTCAGCCACGCCACGCCGGCGATGACCGCGGCGCCGAAGCAGAACTCGGCGACCCCGCCCGCCAGCGGCGGGAACAGCACCGCCACGTAGTCCGTGGTCGCGAACGCGGTGAGCGCGATCAGCAGGATGTAGTCGAGCAGGATCGCCCAGCCGGCGATGAAGCTCCACAGCTCGTTGAAGGCGTAGCGCGCGATGATCGTCGCGCCCCCGCGCTCCTGGTGCAGCGAGGCGCCCTCGACGTAGGACAGGACGACGAAGCCGAAGAAGACCGCCGACACCAGGTAGACGATCCACGCGTACCCGAGCGCGGCCTGGACGACCAGCCCGAGCCCGAAGTAGATCGAGGCCGCGATGAACCCCTGGACGATCCCGAACAGCGCGGGCGAGCCCATCCCGCGCTTGAGGGCCGGGGGCGTCTCGAGCTCCCACTTCGGCAGCGCCGGCATGCCCCGGCGCGGGCGCTTCACCGGCGGCGTAGCACCCACAGGCGCCCACCTCCCGCGGCGACGAACAACAGCCCGATGATGAGCCCGAACGCGGCCGGCCCGCCGCCGTTGGACAGCGTGATCGCGATCATCGCGACGCCGAGCCCGATCATGAGGATCGACATGACGAGGGTGATGCCGCTCACTGCGCCACCACCCCGACGCGCGCCGCCCGGCGCCCGTTGCGCGATCCGTCGGGGCTGGACTCGATGATCACCCGGCACGGGCGCTCGGTGAGCACGGTCTCGAGCGTCTTGCCGAACAGCGACGCGCCGTCGATCCGACGCGGCAGCGGCATCACGATCGCCGCCGCGCGCATGTTGACGGCGTCCTCGACGATCCGGCGGCCTGTCTGGCCCGCGCGCACGCGCTCGACGTGGCCCGACACGCGGCCGCCGCCCGACACCTTGGCCTCCTCGATGATGCTGCGGGCGATCGCGTCCTGGTCGGGCATCGGCGCGTCGATCTCCATCGAGTTCGGGACGGTGATGGTCACGAGCACGTGGATGCCGCGGCGCTTGCGCGCCGCGAGCTTGCGCGCCGTGGCGAGCACCTGGTCGTCGTAGCCGCCGTCGCCGAAGTGGACGAGCACGGAGTCGTACTCGGCCTCGTGGTCGACGACCGGCTGCGCGATCGCGACCTTGTGCGTCGAGGTCAGGTCGAGGCCCTGGCGGCGCCGGTAGGTGACGAAGACGACGATCCCGAGCGTCAGCCAGCCGACCCCGAACGCCGACACGACCGGGTAGAGCACGGCGATCACGATGAACGCGATGCACGTGAACGTGCCGCCGACCAGCGCGAACACGGGCGCGTCGTAGCCGCGGATGGTCAGGTTGCCGGGGCCGCGGTACGGCCGCGCGACGTCCTTCTTCTTCGCCCGCAGTCGCGCGACCGACGCGTGGGCGAACGTGAACGAGAGCAGCGCCCCGAACGCGTAGAGGTTGCCGAGGAAGCCCTCCTGGCCCGGCAGGATCACCCCGATCGCGATCCCCGAGAAGATCAGGATCCCGATCCACGGCGTGCGGTAGCGCGGGTGCAGCTGGCGCATCCGGTCGGGCAGCTGGCGGTGGATGCCCATCGAGTAGACGAGCCGGGAGACGCCGATCAGCCCGGCGTTGGTGGCGAGGAAGAGGATCGTCGCCGCCAGCATGCCGACGTAGATCTCCCCCACGCCCTGCAGCGGCCCGAGGTCGATCTGCTTGACGACGCCGAGGATCGGGTCGCCGGCGAAGCCGCCCTCCTCCTCGGTCAGCCCGAGCTTGGTGAAGTAGTGGCCGTCGGCGGCGCGCTGCACCGGCAGCGCCGACAGGGCGACGGCCGGCAGCGTGAAGTAGATCGCGAACACCGCGATCCGCACGCGGTTGATCGCGATCGGAATCGTCTTCGTCTCGTCCCTGGCCTCCTCGGCCATGTTCGAGATCGTCTCGATGCCCGTGTAGGCGAGCATCCCGATCGGGATCGCGAGGATGAAGTCGCGCCACGTCGGGGCGATGCCGAGGTGGACGTTGTCGACGAGCGTCGTCGGCGAGAAGACGAGCACGACGCCGACGAGCACCAGCAGCACCTGTGTGAGGAAGTCGGTGACGGCGAGCGTCACGTTGAGCGTCGTCGACTCCTTGACCCCGCGGACGTTGATGACCGCCAGCACGACGATCACCAACGCGCCCGCGACGATGTCGGCGGGCGAGGAGCGCAGCGGCTCCCAGAACAGGCCGCCGATGTAGTGCGGGACGAAGAACGCCGAGATCGCGATCGTCGTCGTGTAGGTGAGCATCTGCGCCCACGCGGCGAAGAAGGACCAGAACTCGTTGAACGCGCGGCGCGCGAAGCTCGACGAGCCGCCCGCCTCCGGGTACATCGAGGTCGCCTCCGCGTAGGTGGCCGCGGTCATGAAGAAGAAGACGCCCGTGATCACGAAGACGACGGGCGTCAGGCCCAGCGCGTAGGAGGCGACGAGGCCGAGCGCGTAGTAGATCGAGGAGCCGACGTTGCCGTAGGCGGTGGAGAAGAGCGCGTTGGCTCCGAGGACCCGCTCCAGGCCTTCCAATCGGCGTCTCGCCATGTCTTACCGCGATTCTAGGTGGGTACCGATACCGACATGAATCGACTCCGTCAGGCCTCCCTCCCCGTGCTCGCCGCCGTCTGCCTCGCCGGGCTGCCGGCGTGCGGCTCAAGCGACGTCGAACGCGAGGCGAACAAGGCCGGCAACAAAGCCGAGAAGGCCGGCAAGAAGGCCGCGAACAAGGCCAAGAAGGCCAAGAAGGACGTCGACGGCTACTAGCCTCCACGGGCGATGGATGACACCACCGCCCTCCTCGTCGTCGATGTGCAGCGCGCGTTCGACGACGCCGCTCACTGGGGCCGCCGCAACAACCCGGAGTGCGAGGCCAACGTCGCCGCGCTCGTCGCGGAGTGGCGCGCCCGCGAGCGCCCGGTGGTCTTCGTCCGGCACGACTCCGACGAGGACGGATCACCGCTGCGGCCCGGCGAGCCCGGCAACGCGCTCAAGCCCGAGCTGACCGGGGAGCCGGACCTGCTCGTCGCCAAGCGGGTCAACTCGGCCTTCTACGGCGACCCGGACCTCGACGGGTGGCTGAAGGGCCGTGGTGTCTCGTCGTTCGCCGTCTGCGGGATCACGACCAACCACTGCGTCGAGACGACCGCCCGCATGGGCGCCAACCTCGGCTACGACGTGCTGTTCGTCCTCGACGCCTGCGCCACCTTCGACCGCGCCGGCCCCGACGGCACGGTCATGACCGCGGACGAGTTGACGCGGGCGACCGCGACGAGCCTGCACGACGAGTTCGCCACCGTGGTCTCGACACGCGACGTGCTCAGCGGCTGATCGCGACGGCGTCGAGCTGGGTGCCGCGGGGTGCGAGCAGCTTCATGCGGCGCGCGAACGCCGGGTGCCGCAGACCGGTGCGGCCGCGGCTGATCCCGTGCGGGTGGCCGTCGACGACGAGGATCAGCGAGCGCACGCGCGAGCCGCGCGCGAGGAACACCGCGACGCCGGTCCCGCGGAAGCGCAGGCTGCCGCGCGGGCGCGAGCGGTTGCCGGCGGCGTCGGTGGCGGTGACGCGGAACGTGAGCGTCGAGCCGCGGCGGCCGCGGTAGCGCAGCGAGGTCGCGGCGGTGCGGGCGCGCAGCGTCCGGTAGCGCCCATCCGCGCCGGGCGGCGGCGGGCGCGCGCCGGTCCACCTGCCGCGTAGGCTGCGCGGATGCCGAGCTACGAATATCGCACCGACGTCATGACCCACGGGCTCCTCGGGCGCAAGGAGGAGGAACTGGATCGCAAGGAGTTCGAGGAGCGCCTGAACAGCCTGGGCGCCGAGGGCTGGGAGTTCGAGAAGGTGCTCACCCACATGGCCCTGAACGGCGAGAAGGACGGCCACCTCCTGATCTTCAAGCGCGAGACCGGCTGAACCTGCGGACGCTCACCCGCCCGGAGCTCACCGCCGCGCTCGCCGCCCGCCAGGGGCTGATCGAGCGGCAGCGCCTCTCCCCCGCGGACGCGATCCGGCGCCTCACGCCGCTGCAGGCCCAGCACCCGCCGGCGCCCTACATCGCGCTCGCCGCGCGCCTCGAGGGCTTCACCCGCGAGGACCTCGAGACCGCGCTCGCCGCTCGCAGCGTCGTCAAGACGACGCTCATGCGTCTGACGCTCCACCTCGCCGCCGCCGACGACTACCCCGCCTACGCGCAGCTGAGCCGCCAGGCGCGGATGCGCACCTGGCGCGGGCAGTACGCCCACCTCGACGAGGCGCAGGTCGCCGCGGAGCTCGGCGCGTGGCTCGCCGAGCCGCGGACGAACGACGAGATCCGCGCGCGCGTCGGGCGCTACGAGGGCGTCGCGAGCGAGCGGTGGGCGCCGATCAACTTCGCCCGCACGCTGCTCCCGCTCGTGCAGCTCCCGCCGGCGGGGAGCTGGGCGGACCGGCGCAGGCCGAGCTTCGTGGTCGACGCACGCCCGCGGCCCGACCCGGTCGACGCGGCCTCGCTCGTGCTGTCGCGCTACCTCGCCGCGTTCGGGCCCGCGAGCCGACGCGACGCCGCCACCTGGGCCGGCGTCGCCCAGCGCGACTTCGCCGCGGCGTGGGCGCGGCTCGAGACGGTCACCTTCCGCGACGAGCAGGGCGCCGAGCTGCTCGACCTCCCCGGACAGCCGCTGCCGCCGGCCTCGACGCCGCTGCCCGTGCGGCTGCTCGCCCACTGGGACCAGCCGCTGCTCGCCCACGCCGACCGTGAGCGCATCTTCGCGCCCGAGGTGCAGGCGCTGAAGCTCACGCTCAGCGGCGAGCCGCCCGTGACCGTCGACGGCCGCGTCGCCGCGAGCTGGCGCGTCAAGCGAGAGGGCGACGCGGTGCGGGTGACCGTCACCCCGCACATCGAGATCCGCCGTGCCGCGCGCGCCGAGATCCGCGCGGAGGCCGAGCGCACCGCCCGCGTCTGCGAGCCCGACGCCGCGAGCTTCGAGGTCGCCGGCGTCTAGAACGTCCGGCCCGGAACGACACAAGCCGCCCCAGCGGGCGGCTCGTCCAATCGTTATCGGCGGATCGCCCCGAGAACTTGAGCCCGCTTCTTGGAGTTGGCGCGTTGCCGCTCATACCACGCCGCCGGTACCTTTCTCCTGTGGGCAGCGAGCCGCCGACGATCTACAAGTGGGGCGGCGAGCGTGCCGCGTTCGAGCGCTGGCTCAACGCCTTCTACGACCTCGTCGAGGACGACGACCTGATCGCTCGTCTGTTCGGCGGGAAGGTCACCGAGGAGCACCGCGACCACGTGACGACGTGGTGGTGCGAGGTCATGGGCGGCCCGGCCACCTACAGCGAGGAGCTCGGCGGCTACCCGCACATGCTCGCCAAGCACCGCGGGCTGGCGATCACACCCGAGCAGCGGCTGCGCTTCGTGACCCTCCTCAGCCGCGCCGCCGACGACGTGGATCTGCCGCCGGACCCGGAGTTCCGCGCGGCGGTCATGGCCTACGCCGAGTGGGGCAGCCGCCTCGCGGTGCACAACTCCCAGCCCGATGCGGAGGTCGCCCCCGACGCGCCGGTGCCGCGCTGGGACTGGGGCACCGCGCCGCCGTACCAGCCGTGACCGATGAGTTCCGGCGTCCGCGCCGGTCCTAAGGCGCATGAGCACGAACGAATCCCTGTGGCCGCGGCTGGCGGCCCTCCCGCTCGTCGTCGAGCGCTACGAGCTCGAAGGGCTCACGGCCCAGATGGCAAACGACATGGTGCGCCTGACGATCCAGGTCCGGCTGCACGGAGCCGGACACGACGGCCTCGGCGAGGACGTCTCCCCCTTCCCCGACGACCCTGACGCCCTCCGCAACGCCCCGGCCTCGCTCCCGCTGGCGGGCGAGTGGACGCTCGGGAGCTTCTCCGACCACCTCGCCACGCTCGACCAGTGGCCGTCGCCACCGGGCTGGGAGGCGGCCAGGCTCTATCGCAACTGGGCCTACGAGTCGGCCGCGCTGGACCTCGCGCTGCGCCAGGCCGGCCGCCCACTTCACGAGGTGCTCGAGCGCGAGCCGCGCCCGCTGACCTTCGTCAACTCGCTCGGGCTCGGCGACCCGCCGTCGACCGACCTCATCCACCGCCGCCTCGCGAACCACCCGGACATCCGCTTCAAGCTCGACGCGGCGGCAGCCTGGTCGCTCGCCGTCTGTGAGGACCTCGCCGCCACCGGCGCGGTCGACGTCGTCGACTTCAAGGGCCAGTACGGCATGGAGGTCGAGGACGCGCGAGCGCTCGCGGCGATGTACGAGCGCGTGGTCGCGACGTTCCCCGACGCGATCCTCGAGGACCCGCACGACCTGCCCGAGGTCGCGGAGCCGCTGGCCCCGCACGCCGGCCGCGTCTCCTACGACGCGCTGATCCACTCCGTCGACGACCTGGCGACCACGCCGGTGAGCCCGATCCGCACCGTCAACATCAAGCCGTGTCGCACCGGCGGCCTGCGGGCGCTGCTCGCCCTGTACGCGCACTGCGAGGCCGAGGGCATCCGGATGTACGGCGGCGGGATGGGCGAGAACGGCGTCGGGCGCGGCCAGATCCAGCTGCTGGCCTCGATCTTCCATCCCGACGGGCCCAACGACGTGGCCCCGAGCGGCTTCAATGCCGCCGATCCGCCCGCGAGCCTGCCCTCGAGCCCGCTGCCGCCGCAGCCGGCGGCAACGGGCTTCCGCCGCGCGAGCTAGCGCCGAACGACGATGATCTCGCGCGTGTCGGTCCACCGTTCGCCGGCGTAGAGCGCCTCGGACACGATCGTGTGCCGGCCGGGGCGCAGGTCGCGGACCAGCGCGACCCAGCCGTAGGCGGTGAGGGTCACGGTCTGCTCCGGGACGCCGAGGATGTTCTCCTCGGGCAGCCGCACCGTGCGCTGCGGTGACAGGAGCTCGTAGCGGCGACGGTGGATGTCGACCGGGGCGCCACCGTCGACGACGACGGTGATCTCCGAGAACCCCTGGGCAAATTCGCGGAGGACGGCGCGCTGCTCTGCCGCGGTGGCGGGAAACGGGTCCTCGGCGTTGCTCCAGGAGGGGGCGAAGCCGAGCATGATCGCCGTGCCAGAACGGTGAGACGGAGATGCCGCATGGCACCCTCCTCAGGTTGGTCATTGACGAACCCGGCGGAGACTGCTGGGCGGCGGTAGAGAGACGGTCGACGATTGGTCGAGCCGGGCGGGTCGAGGACGGAAGGCGGTCCTCAACCCGCCACGGTTCGTCTAGGCGATCAGCGGGATGATCAGGAGCGCCACGATGTTGGCGACCTTGATCATCGGGTTGATCGCGGGGCCGGCGGTGTCCTTGAACGGGTCGCCGACGGTGTCGCCGGTGACCGACGCGGCGTGGGCGTCAGAGCCCTTGCCGCCGTGCGCGCCGTCCTCGATCAGCTTCTTCGCGTTGTCCCATGCGCCGCCGCCGGCGGTCATGAGGATCGCGAAGAAGAGGCCGACGACGATGACGCCGATCAGCAGGCCGCCGAGCGCCCTGACCGACAGGATGCCGACGACCAGAGTGACGACGATCGGGATCAGCGACGGCAGGATCATCTCGCGCTGCGCCGCCTTGGTCACGATGTCGACGCACTGCGCGTAGTCGGGCTTGTCGGTGCCCTCCATGATCCCCGGCTTCTCGCGGAACTGGCGGCGGACCTCCTCGACCACGGCGCCGCCCGCGCGCCCGACCGCCTCCATCGAGAGCGAGACGAAGAGGCACACCATCATGCCGCCGATCAGCAGGCCGACCAGCACGTCGGGGTCGTTGATGAGGAACTGGACCGAGCTCTTGCCGTCCTTGGCGAGCTCCGCCCCGAGCTCGATCTGGAACGCCGCGAACAGCACGAGCGCGGCGAGCGCGGCCGAGCCGATCGCGTAGCCCTTGGTGACGGCCTTCGTCGTGTTGCCGACCGCGTCGAGCGGGTCGGTGACGTTGCGGACGTCCTCGGGCATGTCGGCCATCTCGGCGATGCCGCCGGCGTTGTCGGTGATCGGGCCGAACGCGTCGAGCGCGACGATCAGGCCGGTCAGCGAGAGCTGCGCCATGACGGCGACGCCGATGCCGTAGATCCCGGCCAGGTGGT
>JAXDGC010000102.1:0-3339 GCA_034665245.1 Solirubrobacteraceae bacterium
GGCGCTCACCGGACTGCGTGAAGGCGACGACGGACGGCGTGGTGCGGCCACCCTCGGCGTTCTCGATGACGGTCGGCTCGCCGCCTTCGAGGACGGCCATGCACGAATTCGTCGTGCCGAGATCGATACCGATGGTCTTGGCCATACTCAGGTGCTCCTCAGCTCTTGGGTACTGAACAAATCTTAGTCAGTGTCGCTGAGATTCTAGCGCAGCAGATCGCGCCCATAGGGGCACATCCGGAGCAGTGCGCAGTCCCCGCACGAAGGGCGCTGGGCGTGGCACGTCCGGCGCCCGTGGCGCAGCAGGTTGACGTGCAGCTCGAGCTCCCCGCCGCGGGGCGTCAGCGCGAGCATCTCGTCGTGCAGCTCCTCGAACGGGGCCCCGGGCCGGAAGAGCCCGAGCCGCGTGCCGACGCGCGAGACGTGGGTGTCGACCGGCACGTCGGGCATCCCGAACGCGAACAGCAGCACGCAGGCCGCGGTCTTGCGGCCCACGCCGGGCAGCGCGGTCAGGTACGCGCGCGCCTCCTCAACCGTTCCCACGGCGAGGAACGCGAGGTCGGGCGGGTCCGGCAGGGCGCGCAGGATCTGCTGGATGCGGATCGCCTTCTGGCGGTGCAGGCCGCCTGGCTGGATCGCCGCCTCGACCTCGGCGGTCGGGACGTCGCGCACCTCCTCCCAGCTGGGGAAGCGAGCGCGCAGTCGCCCGTAGGCGACGTCGCGGTTGCGGTCGTTGGTCGACTGGGAGAGCACGGTGAGGACCAGCTCCTCGACCCCCTGCCCGTGCGGCGGCGACAGCGGCCGGCCGTAGACAAGGCGCAGCCGATCGCGCAGCGCCCGCACGCGGCGCGCCGCCGGCCGGGTCCAGAGGGCGCGCGGGACGGTCGCGGGACGGGCGCTCACGGGGCCACCTTACGTCGGGACGGCCCGCCGTCCCGATCGCTATGGTGCGCCCCCGCGACGGATCGCGGCCAGCGGCAGTGCCCAGGCTCGGACGCTGAGTGGGACAGCACCTGGGGCCTGCCGACAGGGGAAATGGATCGGAGGATCAGCAATGCGAACAGCGCTGCTTGGATGCGGTGTGGTCATCTGCTGCTGCGCCGTGCTGGCTTGGCAGCCCGCGCGGGCCTCGGCGGATCGCGGGAATCTCGACCGCGCCGAGCGCAAGGTCATCCGGCTTGTCAACCGGATCCGCGCCCGCCATGGGCTGCGGCGTCTGAAGACGAGCCGGCGGCTCGCTCGCGCGGCGAGCGACCACACGGGAGACATGCTCGCCCGTGACTTCCTGAGTCATGCGTCGAGCGACGGCACCGGGATGGGGCAGCGGGTGCGCCGGTACACCCGCGCGCGCTGGGTCGGCGAGAACATCGCCGTGGTCTCGGGCCGCGCGACTGCCAGCCGCGCGGTGCGGATGTGGATGCAGTCGCCGTCGCACCGGGCGGTGCTGCTGTCGCCGTCGGGGCGCCGGATCGGGGTCGGACAGCGCCGGGGGCGGCTCGGGCGCGCACGCCGCGCGGTGTTCACGGCCGATCTCGCCTCCGCCCGCTGACGCGGGTGGCGGGGCGATGGCCGGATAGCATCGCCCCGCGATGAGCTCGTCGGCCCGGGAGTACCAGACGTTGATGCGCGACCGGCTGATCGAGTCGCGCCTGACGCCGAACGCGATCTCGCTGACCGGCTTCGCGCTCTGCGTGGTCGCGGCCGTCCTCGTGTGGCAGGACGAGTACTTCCTCGGCGGGCTCGCGTTCGTGATCGGCTCGGTCTGCGACACGCTCGACGGCCGCTACTCCCGGATGTCGGGCAAGGGCACGCCGTTCGGCGCCTTCCTCGACTCGACGCTCGACCGCATCGAGGAGGGGGTCGTGCTCACCGCCGTCGCCTTCCAGTTCTCCGACCGCGGGGACGACCTCGCGGTCTGCGCGGTGGTGCTCGCCGTCCTGGCCTCGCTGATGGTCTCCTACACTCGTGCTCGTGCCGAGGCGCTCGGCGTCGAGTGCAAGGTCGGGATCGCGGACCGCGCCGTGCGGGTCGTGATCCTGTCCGCGGGGCTGATCCTGGCCAAGGGAGCGGGCATCGTGGACGTCGAGCTGCTGGAACCCGCCGTCTATGTGCTGGCCGGGCTCTCGGTCATCACCGTCGTGCAGCGCATCTGGCACGTGCGCGGCGAGCTGACCCGGCCGGCGGCGCTGTAACGGCGAGCGCGCCGCGGGGTTCCAATCGGGCGATTTCAACTTCGAGGTGACTACGTGAGCAAGAACGGGAGCAACGGGCACGGCTCGGCGGCCAATGGGAAGGGCCGCTACCAGGACGACAAGGTCCGCGTCGCGATCATCGGCGTGGGCAACTGCGCGTCCGCGCTCGTGCAGGGCATCCACCACTACCGGGACGCCGACCCCGCCGAGTCCGTCCCCGGCCTCATGCACGTCGACCTCGGCGGCTACCACGTCTCCGACATCGAGATCTCGGCAGCGTTCGACATCGACGCCGCGAAGGTCGGCAAGGACCTCTCCAAGGCGATCTTCGCGGGCGAGAACAACACGATGAAGTTCATCAAGGGCGACCTCCCCAACCTCGGCGTGCCGGTCCAGCGCGGGATGACCCACGACGGGCTCGGCCGCTACCTCAAGGAGAAGATCACGAAGGCGGAGGGCTCGACCGTCGACATCGTCGAGGTGCTCAAGGACACCCAGACGGACGTCGTCGTCTCCTACCTCCCCGTCGGCTCCGAGCAGGCGACCAAGTGGTACGTCGAGCAGGTGCTCGAGGCGGGCTGCGGCTTCGTGAACTGCATTCCGGTCTTCATCGCGCGCGAGGAGTACTGGAACAACCGCTTCAAGAAGGCGGGCCTGCCGATCATCGGCGACGACATCAAGTCCCAGGTCGGGGCGACGATCATGCACCGCACGCTGGCGCGGCTGTTCGCCGACCGCGGGGTGAAGATCCTGCGCACGTCGCAGCTCAACGTCGGCGGCAACATGGACTTCTACAACATGCTCGAGCGCGACCGGCTGGAGTCCAAGAAGATCTCCAAGACCAACGCGGTCACGTCGATCATGGGCCATGAGCTGCCGGCCGGTGACGTGCACGTGGGGCCGTCGGACTACGTGCCGTGGCTGGAGGACCGCAAGTGGGCCCACATCCGCGTCGAGGGCCAGGCCTTCGGGGACGTGCCGCTGAGCGTCGAGCTCAAGATGGAGGTCTGGGACTCCCCCAACTCCGCCGGCATCGTCATCGACGCCGTGCGCTGTTGCAAGCTGGGGCTCAACCACGGCCTCTCGGGGCAGCTCGACGGACCCAGCTCCTACCTCATGAAGTCGCCGCACAACCAGCGCGCGGACG
>JAXDGC010000103.1:0-3426 GCA_034665245.1 Solirubrobacteraceae bacterium
CATCCAGTCGCGCCCGCTCCGCGCCCGGCACGCGCGCCAGATCGGGCGCGTCCAGCGCTGGTCCAGGTAGAGCGGGATGCTGACGCCCCAGAACACGCCCATCGTGGTCGCGAGCAGTGCCTTCGCCTGGCGGTCGTCCGTCTCCACCGCTCCGATCGCGCGGCCGTTCGCGTAGAGCCAGGGTGGGTCGATCAGGAATGACATAGGTGAGCCGCCAATCGGGTCGCGAGGGTCATGATCGTGATCTGGGGGTTGACGCCGAGCGACGACGGGATCGCGCTGCCGTCGCACACGTAGACGCCCTCGGTCCCGTGCACGCGGCCGTCCCCGTCGAGGACTCCGTGGCTCGGGCGCGCGTCCATGCGCGCGCTGCCGAGCGGATGGAAGGCCAGCAGCTTGAGGTCCTCGGGGCGCAGGTCGAGCTCGTGCAGCGGCGCCGAGTCGCCGTCGTGGAGCTCCTGCAGGCGGGCGATCGGCAGCAGCACGGTGTGTGCTCCCGCCGCCCAGAACAGCTCGGCCAGGTGCTCGAGGCCGCGCTTGACGCGCGCGGTGTCGGCGGCCGAGATGTCGTAGCGGACGACCGGGTGGCCGCCGAGCGAGTGAACTCGCCCGCGCGAGTCGTCGCGGACCATGAGTCCGAACTGCGCCAGCGAGCGGTAGCCGTCCATCAGCTCGCGGTGGCGCTCGCCCGCGGCGGGCAGGCCCATTGCGACGTAGTCGGGCGGCCCCGCGATCCCCTCGAGCATGATCCCGTCGGAGGCGAACTCGTCGATGAAGTAGGACTGCGGGACGCCGCGCGCCATGTCGACGACCTCGTCCATCACGGCCCACACGGCGGTCGCGGGGTGCAGCGAGAGGTTGCGCCCGAGCTGGCCCGACTCGCCGCCGAGCCCGTTGCGGGCGAGCAGCGCCGGCGTGTGGATCGCGCCCGCGGCGACGACCACCGTGTCGGCGTGGACGCGCAGCCGGCCCCCACCCGAGGTGGACGCATCGACGCCCGTCGCGCGGTGCCCGCGGCGCTCGATCCGGCGCGCGCGCACGCCCGCGTAGGTCGTGGCGCCCGCGGCGTGCGCCTTCGGGACGTAGGTGACGCCGACGTGCTGCTTGGCGTTCGCGGGGCAGCCGTAGGCGCACACCCCCGAGCCGACGCACCCGCGCACGTTGCGGTGGATGAAGTCGCCCGACCAGCCGAGCCGCTCCGCGCCGCGACGGGCGATGCGGGCGTTGGCGCCCGCGAGCTCCGGCGGCACCGGCTGCACGTTGAGCTCGCGCTCGACGCGCTCGAAGTGCGGGGCGAGCGCCTCGGGCGTGAGGTCGTGGAGGCCGAACTCGCGGCGCCAGCGCTCGAGCACGGCGTCAGGTGTGCGGAAGCACGTGCCCGAGTTGACGAGCGTGGTGCCGCCGACGGCGCGCCCGAGCGGGAGCAGGATCGGCGGGCGCCCGAGCGTCGCGTGCTGGGCGGCGTCGCGGTAGAGGCGGGGGAGCATGTCGCGCGGGCGCGCGGTGAACGCGTCGGCGGTGATGTGCTCGCCCTCCTCGAGCAGCACGACCCGCATGCCCGCCTCGGCGAGCTCCTTCGCCACGACCGCCCCACCGGCGCCGGAGCCGATCACGCACACGTCCGCCCGCACGACCCGCTCGCCGGTGATGCGCGAGCCGTCGACGATCCCGCCCGCAGGCGCGAGCGGGGCCAGGGGGGAGGGGGCGGTCGCGAGCGCGCTCGCCGCCGGCGCTTCAGCCGCCGCCCGCACCTCGCGGCCGCGCCGCACGCGTTCGCCGGCGTCGTAGCCGAGGCCGCGCATGACGCCCTCGTCGCCGTAGTACGCGGCCGCCGCCGAGGTGCGCAGCGCGTCGAGCAGCTGCGGCACCATCGGCACGCGCGACCTCCCGAGCCGGCGCAGCGCCTCGGCGCGGCGGGCGCGGTCCATGCCGCGCAGGCGCACCCCGAGCGCGAGGAGGGAGGCGCGCAGCGCGATCCGGTTCAGGCGCGGCGCGCGGGCCAGCCAGCCGTCGAACCCGGCGACCGCGTCGGTGCCCGCGACCGAGGCCATCGGCGGCGTCGGCATCGCGACCGCGTCCGCGAGGCGGGCGAAGATCGACGCCTCCCGGCGGGTGAGGACGCTCATCGCAGCGCCTCCAGCAGCCGTGTCTCCTGCGCCGCCGCCAGCTGGAGGACCTCGGCGGCGGCCGCGTCGCCGTCGCCCTCGCCGATCGCCCGCGCGGCGGCGCGGTAGCGCGGGAGGAGCTCGGCGCGGCCGGAGACGATCGGCCGGAACAGCTCAAGCTGATCGAGGTAGAGCGCGCGGATCGAGTTCATGACGAGCAGGAAGACGACGTTGCCCGCGGCCTCGATCAGCACCGCGTACCAGGCGAAGTCGAGGTGCTGGGCCGCCTCGTCGCCGGCGGCGCGCGCGAGCTCCTCGGCGAGCGACGCCAGCAGCGCGGCCTGCTCCGGCGAGCGGCGCGACGCCGCCAGCCTCGCGGACTCCGACAGCAGCAGCCGCCGCGCCTCCATCACGGCGCGCACCATCTCGACGTCGAGCGACCCCGCGCGGGCGATCAGGTGCACGAGCACGTCGGGGCCGCCGTACAGACGCCAGTCGCGGACGCGCATCGCGTCGCCCTGGCGGACCTCGACGAGCCCGAGCTGCTCGAGCCGCTTGACCCCCTCGCGGACCGAGGCCATGTTGACCCCCAGCTCCGCTGCGAGCGCGCGCTGCGTGGGCAGCCGCTCGCCGGGGGCGAAGCGGCCGGCGACCACGTCGGAGACGAGCCGGTGGAAGACCTGGTCGGGCAGCGAGGTTCGGGCGATCGCTTCAGGCATCCAGACCATTGTTCCAGTGTTCCGAACAATTCAAACCACGCACCCTCCGAGATCGCGCGTCGATGCCGTCCGAGCCGCTCCCTACCGTGCCTTTCGTCCCGTCCGCTTCGGAAGGCGAAGAGAGCGACACCCATGCCCCTCTGCTTCATCGATCCGCAGGATGCGATCCGCGTGATGGTCGAGTCGGTCGGTAAGGAGGCCCGCCGGCAGTTGCTCGGCGAGCTCGTCCGCGCGTGGGTCGACGAGATCCCCGACGCGGAGCTCGCGTCCCACTACGCCAAGGCGCTGATCGACCTCGACGAGCACGACCTCTCGATGCTCGCGGCGTGGCACGCCTCGATGGAGTGCGGGACGCCGATCGCGAACCGCGAGTTCCTGGTCAACGCCTTCCCCGCGCTCGGCGAGGCACGCCGCGAGGCGCTGAAGATCGCCGCCGGCATGCGCGGCGAGGAGGCGTTCAACGCCGGCGTGGCCGAGGAGCAGGCGCTCGAGACGGTGCTCCCGTGGTTGTCGCGGGAGCGCTGTGAGGAGCTGGCGGCCGAGTGCCTCGAGCTCTACTGCTGGGACCGGCTGGGCTGCGAGAACTGACGCACTGATCGAGT
>JAXDGC010000104.1:0-33848 GCA_034665245.1 Solirubrobacteraceae bacterium
ACGGGCATCGGGGGCGGCCTGGTGTTCAACGGGCGGCTCTACCGCGGCGCGACGAGCGCGGCCGAGATGGGCCACACGGTGATCGGCCTCGACCTCGAGGACGGCGCGCCGGTCCCGGAGGGCAAGCACCCGTTGCCGGGGACGCTCGAGTACCTCGCCGCGGGCCGGGCGCTCGACCGCCTCGCCGAGCGCGAGGCGCGCGAGGAGGAGGACTCCTTCCTCGGCAAGCGACTGAAGGACGACGGCGAGGTCACCGGCCACGACGTCGTCGACGGCGCGAAGGCAGGCGACGCCGACGCGCTGCGCGTGCTCGACATCCTCGGCCAGAGGCTCGGCATCGGCATCGCCAACGCGATCAACCTGTTCGACCCGCAGGAGGTGGTGATCGGCGGCGGCGTCTCGACCGCCGGCGACCTGCTGCTCGACCCCGCGCGCGCCGTCGCCGAGCGCTACACGGTGCCGGGGCTCGGGCGCCACACGACGATCCGACTGGCGCGCCACGGCGCCCAGGCCGGCGTGCTCGGCGCGGCGATGGTCGCGGCCCAGGAAGAGGAGCGGAGCTAGCGATGGCGCGCGCCGGTGAGCACTTCGACGGCTACCTCCCGATCGCCGAGCACGGCCTCGTGGGCGATCTCCACACCGTCGCGCTCGTCGGGACCAACGGCACGATCGACTGGTACTGCTGCCCGGCCTTCGACTCGCCGAGCGTGTTCGGCTCGATCCTCGACAAGAACACGGGCGGCTTCTACGCGCTCAGCCCGACCGCGGAGGCGTGGACCTCCAAGCAGCTCTACTTCCCCGACACGAACGTGCTGATCACGCGCTTCCTGACCGAGGACGGCGTCGGGGAGGTGCAGGACTTCATGCCGATCGACCATGCCGAGATGGCGCTGCACCGCCACCGCCTGATCCGCCGCGTCCTCGTGGTGCGCGGCCAGATGGGCTTCCAGATCGAGGTACAGCCGCGCTTCGACTACGCGCGCGCCGAGCACGAGGTGGAGATGCACCCGCACGGCGTGCTGTTCCGCTCGCCGGACCTGTCGCTGGCGCTCGAGGGGGCGATCGCGCGGACGATGGGCCACGCGCGGACGCTCGAGCGGCGCGGCAGCGGCGTGTACGCCACCTTCGAGCTCTCCGAGGGCGACTCCCAGACGTTCGTGCTCGAGCGCGTCCCCCAGGACCACATCTGCCGCCCGTACTCCGAGCGCGAGACGGCCGGTGCCTTCGAGTCCACGGTCGGCTACTGGCGCCGCTGGGTCGCGCAGTCGGGTTACAAGGGTCGCTGGCGCGAGATGGTGCTGCGCTCCGCGCTGACCCTGAAGCTGCTGACCTACGCGCCGACCGGCGCGCTCGTGGCGGCGCCGACGACGTCGCTGCCGGAGAACCTCGGCGGCGAGCGCAACTGGGACTACCGCTACACGTGGATCCGCGACGCCGCCTTCTCGCTCTACGGGCTGTTGCGGCTCGGCTTCACCGAGGAGGCGGCCGCCTTCATGGGCTGGCTGACCGACCGCATGAGCAACTGGAGCGACGGGCCGAGCGGGCCGCTGCAGATCATGTACGGGATCGACGGGCGCTCCGAGCTGCCCGAGACGACGCTGCCGCACTGGGAGGGCTACCGCGGCTCGGCGCCGGTGCGGATCGGCAACGCCGCCACCGACCAGCGCCAGCTCGACATCTACGGCGAGATGATCGACTCGGTCTACCTGTACAACAAGTACGGCAAGCCGATCTTCTCCGACACCTGGGACAACCTGCGCCGGATCGTCGACTGGCTGTGCGAGCACTGGGACCAGGCCGACGAGGGCATCTGGGAGACCCGCGGGGGCCAGAAGGACTTCACCTACTCGCGGCTGATGTGCTGGGTCGCGCTCGAGCGCTCGATCCGGATGAACCGCGCCCGCGGCCTGCCGGGCGACATCGTGCGCTGGCTGGCCGAGCGCGACCGCATCTACAACCAGATCATGCAGAAGGGCTGGAGCGAGAAGCGCAAGGCGTTCATCCAGCACTACGGCTCGGAGGTCCTCGACGCCTCGATCCTGCTGATGCCGCTCACGCTCTTCATCGCCCCGCAGGACCCGCGCTGGCTCTCGACGCTCGAGGCGATCGGCGACGAGCTCGTCTCGGACTCGCTCGTCTACCGCTACAACGTCGAGGCCTCGCCGGACGGGATCCGCGGCGACGAGGGCACGTTCTCGATGTGCTCGTTCTGGTACGTCGAGGCGCTCACGCGCGCCGGGCGGGTCGACGAGGCCCGGCTGGCCTTCGAGAAGATGCTGACCTACGCGAACCACCTCGGGCTCTACTCCGAGGAGGTCGGCCCGACGGGCGAGCTGCTCGGCAACTTCCCGCAGGCCTTCACGCATCTCGCGCTGATCAGCGCGGCGTACAATCTCGACCGAGCCCTGGGGTGATCTGATGCGCGTGATCGAGTGCAACCACTGCGGCGAGGCGATCTCGGCCGCGAGCAACGACGAGCTGGCGGGCCGGCTGGGCGCCCACCTCGCCGAGGAGCACGATGAGACCCTCGACGCCGAAGCGCTCGAGGAGCTCGTCGACGCCGAGGCGTACGAGGCGCTGGACTCCTAGCCGCGCCTCGTGAGGTCCGCCGCGCTATCCGTCCCGGGCCGCGCCCCGTCGGCCTGGGCGGCGAGGCCGGCGGCGCGGACCGCAGCGCGCCCGGACGTGGCGACGGCGCTGTGGCTGCAGCGCTCGGTCGGCAACCGCCGTACGTGCGCCGTCCTGCGCAAGGTCAGGGCCGCGCACCCGGCGCCGATGCGCGCGCGCCGCGGCGAGTTCGCGCAGATCACGAACGCGTACACGAGCGGCGGGCTCGACCAGCAGGCGTGGAAGACGGCGGTGGACGACGCCAAGACCGCCCTCGACGCCGGCAAGGTCGACGAGGCGATCGCCCTCTACACGAAGCTCTACCAGGACCTCGCCAGGACCGCCGGCGCCGCGGGCCTCAAGGACGTCGGCGGCGCGCTGGCCGTCAACGTCGCCCAGGCTGACAACAAGGGCTACGCGCCGGGCTTGAACCTCGTGCTCGCCAAGGGCGGCGGCAAGGGCGGCACGACGGCGTTCGTCGACGACACCGGGAAGTTCGCGGTGCGGCTCGACGCCAAGGCGACCCCGCCGCGCGTGGCGATCAGGCTCTTCAGCGACTCGTTCGCAGCCGACAAAGCGCGCTCGCTCGGGCTGCTGCGGCACGAGATGCTGCACGCGTACCACCACGAGCAGGCGCTCGCCGCGCGGGCGCCCTCGGCCGTCGACAAGATCCTCGTGAGCGAGATCAAAGGAGCAGGTCGGTCCAACAGCGAGCTGCTCGCCTATGTGGAGGGGTTCATGACCACCTTCCACCTGCTCCCGGCGCCGCAGCCGAACGATGCGGTGTTCCTCGAGCTGCTCGGCGCGCTCGACACCGGGAGCGTCGAGCCCTGGAACAACGCCGACGCGGACGTGCGCGACGAGGGCCTGGGCCGGCTCCGCGAGTACTACTGCAACACGCTCGACACCGCGCACCGCGACGCCTTCGACGCGTGGGTCGCTACGCAGGTCGCGCAGGTCGCCAAGGACGCCGACGCCCTCAAGGCGAACCAGGACAAGCCCGCGATCGCGAAGGCCAGACGCCACGTCGAGCTGATGTTCGAGCACTTCGTCCTGGGGTTGAAGGAGGTCGGTGGCGGGAAGTGCTCAGCGCGGGCGAAGCCGAGGCGAGCGGGTCAACGCTCGTAGAACCGCTTGGGCCTCATGCGCTCGCCTCGTACTCGTCGTGCTTGCGCCACCATCGATACGGCGGCGTCTGGGGTCGGCCCGGCGGGGTGTCCTCCCACTCCTCCTGACGGCCGAACGGCGTCAGGTCGAGGAACGTCCAGACGCTGCCGAGCGCCTCGACCCCGCGACCCGTGGTCGCGTAGGTCAGGAACACGCGATCGCCGCCGCGCAGGAAGACGTCGAGCGCGAAGTAATCGGTCGTCCCGCACGCCTCCTGGAACTCGTCGCCGATGACGGTGTACCACGGGATCTCCCAGCCCATGCGGCGCTTGTAGCGCTCGATCTCGGGCTGGCTCGCACGCGAGACGATGACGAACGAGGTGTTGCGGGCGTGCAGGTGGGCGAGCGGGCTCACCTGGTCGGTGAACATCGTGCAGCCGCCGCACGGCTCACCCTCCGGCGGGAACCAGAAGTGGTAGACGAGCAGCTGGCTGCGGCCCGCGAAGAGCTCGGCGAGCGTGACGACGCCGTCGGGTCCCTCGAACCGGTGATCCGCCGAGAACTCGGTCATCGGCTGGCGGCGGCGCTCGGCGGCGAGGGCGTCGCGGGCCCGGGTCGCCTCCTTCTCCTTCGCCAGCAATGCCTCGTGGGCCCGCTGCCATTCCTCGGCGCTGACGATCTCTGGGAGCTCCATCGCTACCTCCTTTCGGTCCTAGATCAGGGGCCCTTGCCGCCGAGCAGGTCGAGCTCGACCATCTGCCAGTCCTCGACGAGGGCCATCGCGGCAGCGACCTGGTCACTGCCCCTGATCCGCTCGAGCGACGCGTCGAGATCCGTCTGGCTCCGCCACAGCTCGGTCACCCAGATCACGTCCTCGTCGCCGGTCTGGCGGTTGACCAGGTACAGCTCGCACCCGGGATCGTCGCCCAGCTCATCGGCGGCGGCCAGCAGCAGCTGCGCGAGCTCCTGGCCCTGGCCCCGGCGGGCGACGGCCTTGCCATAGCGTGCGACGCGGTCCATTCGCCACAGAGACTAGGCAACCGGGTGTACGGTGCGAATGCGATGGCGAGGACCCGAGGTTCCGCAGTGCGGCCGCACAGCGCCCTCGACGGGCTGGTCAGCGAGGGCGACGGGGTGTTGCTGCTCGGGCTGGAGGAGCTCGGCGAGCACGCCTGGACGGTGTTGACCGCCTCCGGGCTTCGCCTGCTGCGGGCCACGGAGATCGACGTGGCGGTCCGCGTGATCGCCGACGGGGCCGCGCCCGTCGTGGTGGCCCACGTGGGACAGGGTCCCGCCCTGATCAGTGCGGTGCGGGCGCGTCCCGAGCTCGCCGCCGTGCATGTCGTGGTCTGCGCCGACCTCGACTCGCCACAGGAGCTGCGCGAGGCGCTCGACTCCGGCGCGGACGACGTCATGCGCATTCCGTTCGAGCCCCAGGTGCTCGCCGTCCGGGTCGCGACCGGGCTGCGCGCGGCGCGGCTGCGGGCCAACGAGGCGATGCTCCGCTCGCTCGTCGACAGCATCCCCGGCGCCCTCTACCGTTGCGCCTGCGACGGCGACTGGACGATGGCGTGGCTGAGCGACGAGATCGAGAACATCGTCGACTATCCCGCGAGCGACTTCATCGGCAGCGCGGTCCGTACGTTCGCGAGCGTCGAGCATCCCGATGACCACGACTACGTGGCGCGGTCGGTCATGGAGTCCGTCGCCACCGGCCGGCCGTTCGCGCTCGAGTACCGGCTCGTGCGGCGCGACGGCTCGGTGCGCTGGGTGCTCGAGCGCGGGCAGGCTCAGCAGGCCGGCGACGGCCGCTGGTGGCTCGACGGCGCGATCTTCGACATCACCGCCCGCCGCGCGGCCGAGCAGGCCCTGCGCGAGCACGAGGTCACCGAGGCGCAGCTCGCCGAGGTCCGCGCCTCCCGGACGCGCATCCTGGACGCCGCCGACCGGGCACGGCGCGACATCGAGCGCAACCTCCACGACGGGGCGCAGCAGCGCCTGGTCTCCGTCGCCCTGGGCCTGAACATCTGGGCGGCGAAGCACCGCGACGCGCCCGACGAGGTCCGAGCGCCGATCCTCGACGCCCTCACCGAGCTGCGTGCCGGCCTCGGCGAGCTGCGCGATCTCGCTCGCGGGCTGCACCCGGCGGTGCTGAGCGACCACGGGCTCCAGCACGCGCTGCCCGCGCTGGCCCAGCGTGCCGCCGTGCCCGTCGAGCTCGACATGGCGCTGCCCGAGCGGCTGCCGGTGGCCGTCGAGGCCGCGGCCTACTTCGCGGTCTCGGAGGCGCTCACCAACGTCGCGAGGTATGCCGAGGCGAGCCAGGCGCGTGTCAGCGTCGCCGAGCACGACGGCGAGCTCGTCGTCACGGTCGACGACGATGGCGTCGGCGGGGCCGACCCCGGCGCCGGCTCGGGCCTGCAGGGGCTGCGTGACCGGCTCGCCGCCGTCAACGGGACGCTCGTGATCGACAGCCGGCCGGGGGAGGGCACGCACCTGCGCGCGTGCCTCCCGTCCCGGTAGGCGCCGACCGCCCGCTCAGCGCAGCGAGATCGCGATCTCCTCCAGGAGGTCCATGCCCTCCTGCATCCCGCCCTCCATGCCGGAGTCGATGATCATGTCGCGGACCTCCCTGCTCCCGACCCGGGTGAGGAGGCTGAGCGTCGTGCGCCCGTCCACCTCCGTGAACGTGATGACGTTCAGCGCCGGGTCGTCGTCGCCCCCGGGCACGCCCTCGTAGACCTCGGTGCTGACGATCCGCTCGTGGGGGACGATCTCGCGGTACTCGCCGTGGAAGGCGACCTCGTGGCCGCCGTGCGCGGTCATCACGTACCGCCACGTGCCGCCGACGCGGAGGTCGATCTCGGCGCTCGTCATCCTGCCGCGCCGGCCGGGCCACCAGCGGCTGACCAGGTCGGGGGTGGTCCAGGCCTCGTAGACGAGGTGCCTGGGCGCGTCGAACTCGCGCGTGATGAGGATCTCCTCATCCGAGGGGAGCGTCACCTTCGCGCTTGCGCTACTCGTCACCGGCATCTCCTTGCTCCTTCTGCTTGAGGTCTTCCAACACGTCGTCCAGCTGCTCGAACCGCTCTGACCACGAGCGCTCGTAGGTCTTGACCCAGTCGTGGATCGGCTTGAGCGCGTGGCCGTTGAGCCGGTACAGGCGCTGCCGTCCCTCGTCGCGCACGTCGACCGCTCCCACTTCGCGGAGCACCCGCAGGTGCTTGGACACCTGCGGCTGGGCCAGCCCGAGCAGGCGCACCAGGTCGTTCACGGGGCGCTCGCCGCCTGCGAGGGCGTCGAGGATCTCCCGCCGCCGCGGCTCGGCCACCGCGTTGAACGCATCCGCCGTGGTCGCCGCTCGTGCCATGCGGCGATCATATACCTATATGGGAATACGTCAAGCCCGGGCCGGTGCGGCCCCCGCGGTCAGCGCTCGATCTTGACCTTGTCGGCGCTAGCGGCCCCGCATCGTCCGTCGCGCCGCGTGCAGCAGGCGCAGCTCGCCGATGTCGTGCGGCACGGCGCCCGGGAGGTCGTGCGCACCCCGGGCCAGCACGCGCGGCTCGAGCTCGTGCTCGTGGGCACGACCGCCGCTTGCCGTGACGCGGTACGCGCGCGCGTCGGGCCGTGAGGCGACGACCTCGGCAAGGCGCGTGCCCCGGAACAGGAGCCCGGCGCAGTCGTCGACGCCGTAGCCCGGCGGGATGGCGCCCGAGGCGACGGCCTCGAGGTAGGCGGGCCGGCGCTCGGGCTCGCCGTCGTAGTGCACGGAGTTCGAGCCCGGCAGGAACCCGAGGCCGGCCGCGGGCGCCGGGTGGCCGTGCGAGTTCGTGATGCCGTGCTCGAACCAGCACATCGACCCCGCGCTCAGCCCGGCGAGCACGATCCCGGCCTGCCACGCCTCACGCAGGAGCGTGTCGAGGCCGTGGGCACGCCACAGCGCGAGCAGGTTGATCAGCGAGCCGCCCCCGACGTAGATGACGTCCTGGGCGAGCAGGTGCTCGCGCAGCGGCACGGGGCGATTCCCGAGCCGGAACAGGGAGACGTGGGTGGGCTCGCAGAGGCGGTCGCCGAAGGCGATGAGGAAGCGCCGGATCTGCTCCTCGGAGTCGCCGCCTGCGGTCGGCAGCAGGCAGATCCGCGGCTCGCGCGCGGGGGCGAGCGAGAGCACGTAGTCGTCGAACAGCGACGGCTCGGCCTCCATCGTGAAGCCGCCGCCACCCATGGCGAAGATCGTCGGTGCTGTCCCCCCTCTAGGCGACAAGCGACACCGGCGCCCCCAGGTAATCGACCGCCAGCGGCATCTCGACGGCCTCGCCGTCGACGCGGTCGACCCGGTAGGCGCTCGCGCCCGGGCGCGAGGACACGACGCGGGCGAGTCTGCTGCCGACGAAGTGCAGCGCCGCGCCGTCGTCGGCGGCCCAGCCGGGCGCCATGCCGGCCCGCACCGCCGCGTGGTAGTCCGGTCGCCGCCGCGGCTCCTTGTCGTAGTGGACGGCGTTGGATCCGGTCAGCAGCCCGAGTCCCGCGACCGGGCGGCTCTCCTCGCCGTGGAAGGCGGTCAGGCCCTGCTCGAACCAGCACAGCGAGCCGGCGCTCAGGCCGCACATCACGACGCCGTCCGCCCATGCCTCGCGCAGCGCTCCGTCGAGGCCGTGCGCGCGCCATGCCCCGAGCATCGAGCGCACGCAGCCGCCGCCGACGTAGACCAGGTCCTGCTGGAGCAGATGCTCGCGCGGCTCCGGCGCGCCGCAGTCGCGGCGGAACAGCGAGACGTGCGACGGCTCGCAGCGGCCGGCCGAGAAGTGGCGGTAGAAGCGGACGATGTAGTGGTCGGCGTCGCCCGAGGCGGTGGGGAGGAAGCAGACCTTCGGGCGCTCCCGGCCCGTCGCGGCCAGCACGTAATCGTCGAGGAGCGCGTTGCCCGACTCCATCGAGAACCCGCCACCGCCGAAGGCCACGACCTGGGGGACGCGGGACATGATCGGGCAGTATGCGGCCGCGAACGCGCCGGCGAGCGGATTTCCTCCCTTGGTCGAACGTCCCTGGACCGTCGGTCGAGTCAAGCGGCCGCGACGCGCCGCCGATTACCTGCGGGTGGACATCCGGCTCTCCGAGGTCATCTCCGCCCTCTCCTACGCGCTCGACGTCACCGAGGGGCAGCCCATGGGCCACGCCGTGCGCTCGTGCGCGATCGGGATGCGGATCGGCGAGCAGATCGGCCTCGCGCCCGAGGAGCGCTCGTCGCTGTTCTACGCGTTGCTGCTCAAGGACGCGGGCTGCTCGAGCAATGCCGCCCGCCTGAGCTCGCTGTTCGGGGCCGACGACCTCGAGCTCAAGCGCAGTCGCAAGCTGATCGACCACCGGCGCCCGGGCGCGGCGCTGCGCCACGTCCTGCGTCACGGCCGCACCCGCCGGCTGGCCGCGATCGCCCGCAGCGGCGCCGACGGCGCGCGCGAGATGACCGAGCTGCGCTGCGAGCGCGGCGCCGACATCGCGCGCATGATCGAGCTGTCGGAGACCACCGCGCAGGCGATCCGCAGCCTCGACGAGCACTGGGACGGCGCGGGCTACCCGTACGGCCTCGCGGGCGACGCGATCCCGCTGTTCGGGCGCATCCTCTGCCTGGCCCAGACCGCCGAGGTCTTCTTCGGCGTCGCGGGCCCGCGCGCCGCCCTCGACGTCGCGGTTGAGCGCCGCGGCACGTGGTTCGACCCGCAGCTTGTCGGCGCGCTGCTCGAGACGCGGCGCGACCGCGGGTTCTGGGCGTCGCTCGGCGGCCTCGAGCCGCACCGCGTGATCGCCGGCTTCGAGCCCGAGGACCGCGTGCAGCGCGCCGACGAGGAGCGCCTCGACCGCGTCGCCGAGGCCTTCGCGATGATCGTCGACGCCAAGTCTCCCTACACCGGGCACCACTCCGAGGGCGTCGCGAGGATCGCCGTCGGGATCGCCGACGTGCTCGGCCACAGCCCGCGCGAGCGCCGCGACCTGCGGCGGGCCGCGCTGCTGCACGACATCGGCAAGCTCGGCGTCTCCAACCTGATCCTCGACAAGCCGGGCAAGCTCACCGCGGAGGAATGGGCGCAGATGCGGCGGCACCCGGAGCTGACGGTGCGGATCCTCGAGCGCGTGGGCGCCTTCCGCGGCCTCGCCGCGATCGCGGGCGCCCATCACGAGCGGCTCGACGGCGGCGGCTACCACCTCGGGCTGACCGGCGACCGGCTCGGCCGCGACGCCCGCATCCTCGCGGTGGCCGACGTCTGCGAGGCGCTGACCGCCGAGCGGCCCTACCGCTCCGCGCTGCCGCCCGACGAGGTGCGGGCGATCATGTGGCGCGACGCCGGCCGCGCGCTCTGCCCCGAGGCGCTGGACGCGCTCGCGGCCACGCAGGAGCTCGGAGTGCTGACCCTCGCTACGCCGGCGACGGCCGCAGCGCGGCCAGCGGGTCGCTGACCATCTCGAGGCGCATGTCGAGCGCGGTCAGCGCGAACAGGCGCTCGATCGCGCGGCAGCCGCGCACCACGACCAGGCGGCGGCCGTCGCGCTTGGCGCGCCGTTGGAGCGCGAGCACGCGGCCAAGACCGGCCGAGTCGAGGAAGTTGAGGGTGCGCAGGTCGAGCACGATGCTGCCCGGCTTCGTGGACTCGAGGCGGCGCATCTCCTCGTCGAACGTGTACGCCCGGCTGAAGTCGAGCTCGCCGCTCAGCGCGACGCAGACGGTCTCGGGGCCGATGCTCTCGATGGTGATCCCCAGCGGCTGATCCACGCGGCCCCACTCCCTTTCAGTGACTCTCGACTCCCCGCCCTTGGCGTGGGTACCCCCTCTCCCGCGTCACGAACCTGACGCGGGGGGAACGTTCTCAGGGCGAAGCGGAGAGATATCCGTCGCCGATGCGGGGACGCCCTTCGGCGCCGATGCAGACGGCGGGGATCGGCACCTTGGCGAGCGGCTTGCCGCGCTCGCCCGGCACCTTGTTGTCCTTGCACCAGACGTAGGTGAAGCGCTTGAAGTCGGCGGTGCCCACGAACGGGTGGCCGAGCAGGCCGACGACCTTCCCGCCGTTGACGACCTCGCGCTTGACCGCGACGCAGTCGTAGCGCCCGCGCGTCCTGGCGAGATCCTCGTCCTCGGTGTGCATCCCCGGGTTCTTGATCAGCGGCCCGCAGCTCACGCGCTTGACCGGGCCGTCGAGCTCGCCGGAGGCGACGCGTGCCTGTGCGTCGCTCAGGATCGCGCCCTCCATCGCGACCACGAGCCGGCGCCGCGCCGCGAGCTGCTCGGCCGGGCCGGCGCCCGCGCGCGGGGCGTGCAGCCCCTTCGGGCGGCCGCGCATGGGGCGCTGCTCGCGGGTCATCCGCGCCTTCTCGGCCGCGACACGCACCGCGAACTCGCGCGCGACGCGAGCGTCGTTGTCGCGCTTGGCGGCGAACACGCCGGGGAAGATCAGCACCCCCGCCACGATCACCGCGACGAGCGCGAGGCCGCCGAGGGCCCAGCGCTGGCGATCGGACACGCGGGCGAAGCGGCGGTCGTAACGCTTGTCGCACGACGGGCAGACCGGCAACAGCGTGGCGTGGACGGCGCCGCAGCTCGGGCACGTCCGCGGCGGCGGACCCTTGGGGGCGCGGGAGAAGATCTCGCGGACGTCGTCGACGGCCTTGGTGCGCGGATCCATGTCGCCAAGCGTACAATGTGTGAGTGACTCATACGAGTGCGCGGCAGGCGAATCTCCTCGGGACGCTCGCGCTGGCCGTGACCGGCCGGGTGGACGCGGCGCTCGAGGCCGTCTCGTCGTGCGGGCCGTCCGCGCCGGCGGCGCTCTCCGCGCTCGACGGCTACCTCGGCGGCGAGCCGATCGATGCGCTCGCGCGCGTGCTCGGGCTCACCCACTCGGGCGCGGTGCGGGTGGTGGACCGGCTGGCCGCCGATGGCCTGGCGGAACGCCGCCGCGGCGCCGACGGCCGCTCCGTCTCCGTCGCGCTCACGGCGGCGGGCCGTCGCGCCGCCGCCGAGATCCGCGCCGCGCGCGAGGCGGCGCTCACCGAGGTGCTGGCGGCGCTCGGCGCCGGCGAGCGGCGCGCCCTCACAGAGCTCAACGAGCAGCTGCTCGCGGGCCTCACGAGCGACCGCGCCTCGGCCCGCCGCCTCTGCCGCCTCTGCGACAGCGAGGCCTGCGGCCACGACCGCGGGACCTGCCCGGTGACCAAGGCCGCGAGCGCTCGAGCCGGCCGCTGATCATCCGGTCGTCGTAGCGGACGGCGATCAACAAAGGGCCCAACTCGTACCTTAAAAGTTCGTGGACTAAACCGTCCGGGTTGGGGTAGGGACCGTTCTCGTCAGAAAGAGAACGGCGCCGTGGGGCAGGGGAAGGGCGCTCCGCCGGCGTTGGTCACGGATATGGGGACAGACCCAAGGGAGGGGCCCTGTGCTTTCTAGCGCTCGGAAGCGGCGTTTCGCCGCAGGCTCGGTGACGTGCGTCGCCACTTCGTTCATGCTCTTCGCCCCCGCCGCCCTGGCGGTGGATGTGCCCGTCACGGCACCCGTGGCGTCGCTGCTCCCGCCGGGCAGCGCCCCGGTGCTCACCCCGCCCGCGCGCATCGCGACGGCCGGGTGCCGCGGCACGGCCGCACGCGCCTCGCGCGCCTCGCGCGCCGCGGTGCGACGGTCGGTGGTGTGCCTGATCAACCGCCAGCGCGCGAGCAGCGGTCGCCGTGGGCTCGTCGCCGATCGCCGGCTCACCCGCGCCGCCGCGCGCCACGCCGCCGACATGGCCCGGCACAACTACTTCGGCCACGTCTCGCCCAACGGCGCCAGCCCGCTGCGGCGCGCCCGTGCCGCGGGCTGGCGCGGAGGCGTGGGGGAGGCGCTCGCCTGGGGCTGCGGCTCCCTCTCGAGCCCGGCGGCGACGGTCCGCGCGTGGATGGCCAGCCCGCCGCATCGCGCGATCCTGCTCGGTCGCGGGCGCGCGATCGGAATCGGCTTCAAGCGCGCCGCGGGCTGCAGCGGCGGCCGCGTCTTCTGGGCCGCCGAGATCGGTTAGTCGTTCCTGGATTCCCAGGAGAAGCCGCGAACGGCGAGCACGAGGCCGGCCGCGCCCCAGAGCGCCAGCACGAGCGCCGCCACCAGGTGCTGACCGACGCCCTCTCCATGGACCATCGCACCGGAGAGGCCGTCGATCAGATGCTTGAGCGGGAGGGCCTCGGCGGCGTCCTTGATCACGCGCGGAGCGTCCGCCGCGTCGTAGAAGACGCCTGAGATGAAGATCAGCGGCAGGAACGCGGCGTTGACGTAGGCGGGCGCCGCGTCGAAGTTCGGGATCGCGTGCGACAGCGCGACGCCGAGCGACGCGAAGCACACCACGCCGAGCGCGACGAAGAACGCGAGCGAGAGCAAGTTCTGCGGCCAGCCGAGCCCGAACACGACGTGGCCGGCGACCGAGATGATCGTGATCTGGAGAACGGTGTTGGTCACCGCGTTGCCGGCGATCCCGGCCAGGTAGGCCGAGGTCGGCAGCGGCGTGCCGCGGATGCGCTTGAGGATTCCGAGCTCGCGCAGCGCCGTGATGTTGAAGGCGAGCGCGTTGAAGGTGGTCGACATCACCGACATCCCGGCGATCCCAGGGACGATCACCTGCAGGTCGCGGAGGCGGTTGTGCAGCAGCGCGCCGAAGAAGCCGAGGAACAGCAGCGGGAGCAGGAAGTTGAAGAACGCCGCGCTCGGGTTGCGCCAGAACATCTTGCGCTCCAGCCGGTACTGGCGCCAGGCCAGCCCGCTCCAGCGGCGCGCCGACGCGCCGTCGACGGCGGCGCGGTCCGCACGGCCACGCTCGATCGCGTGCTCGTTCATACGGCGTCAGCCTCCGCCGTGAGCTCCAGGTAGACCTCTTCGAGGCTCGGGCGCGTGACGCTCAGGTCGTCGAGGCGCTCGCCGCGCGCGAGCGCTGCCGCGGTCAGCTCGTGCAGCAGCGTGGTCGGGTCGTCGGTCTCGTGGGTTCGCGGCGCGCCCTCGCCCGCGCGGTAGGAGACGAGATAGCGGCCCGAGCCTGCGCCGAGCGAGGCCGGCGGGCCGTCGGCGAGGATGCGGCCGTCCTTGATGATCGCGACGCGGTCGGCGAGCGCCTGCGCCTCGTCGAGGTAATGGGTCGTCAGCAGCACCGTCTTGCCGAGGTCGCGCAGCGAGCGGATGGTGTCCCAGGCCGCCCGGCGCGCCGCCGGGTCGAAGCCGGTGGTCGGCTCGTCGAGGAACACGAGCTCGGGATCGCCGACGAGCGCGAGCGCGAGGTCGAGGCGGCGCTTCTGGCCGCCGGAGAGCTTGTTGGCGCGCTGCCCGGCCGCTTCCTCCAGCCCCACGATCCCGATGACCTCGTCGACCTCGCGCGGCGCGGGGTAGAAGCCGGCCCAGTGGGCGACCGACTCGCGCACGGTCAGGTACTGGTAGATGCCCGAGCTCTGCAGCACGATGCCGACGCGGGCGCGCAGGTCGGGGTCGCGGCGCGCCGGGTCGTGGCCGAGCACGGCGACGTGGCCGCCGCTGCGGGAGCGGTAGCCCTCCAGGATCTCGACCGTGGTGGTCTTGCCGGCGCCGTTGGGGCCGAGCAGCCCGAAGACCTCGCCGCGTCGTACGTCGAAGTCGATGCCGCGGACGGCCTCGTGTTCGCCATAGGTCTTCTGCAGGCCCCGTACCTCGATCGCGGTCACGCGCCCATCATGGCAACCTCTCGCGCAGCGAATGCTCTGCGCCTGCATCGACATCGGCTCCAACACGACGCGCGTGCTGGTCGCCGACGTCGAGGACGGCCGCCTGCGCGAGGTGCTCCAGCGGCGCGCGTTCACCCGCCTCGGCAAAGGCCTCAAGGGCGGCGAGATCCCGCGCGAGAAGATCGACGAGGTCGCCCGCGTGGTGGCCGAGCAGCGCACGCTGATCGAACAGCTCGGCGCGGACGCGATGCGCGTCGTCGCCACGGCCGCGATCCGCGGCGCCGCCAACCAGGACGAGTTCGCCGCCGCGATGCGCGAAGGTGGCGGTGTCGACGTCGAGATCCTCGACGGCCGGGAGGAGGCGCGGCTGGCCTTCCTGGGCGCCACGCGCACGCTCGGCCAGCCGCTCGACGGCACCGTCGGCGTCGTCGACGTGGGTGGCGGCTCGACCGAGCTGGCGGTCGGCACGGTGTCCGAGGGCGCGACCTGGTCCGAGTCCTTCCGCGTCGGCTCCGGGCTGCTGACGGACGCCTACCGGCGCTCGGACCCGCCGTCGGCCGCGGATCTGCACGCCATGCGCGAGCACGCCCACGGCGTGTTCGAAGGCCTCGAGCTGCCCGCGGTCGACGCCGCCGTCGCGGTCGGCGGCAGCGCGGCCTCGCTGCGGCGGCTCGTCGGCGCGGTGCTCGACCCGGAGTCGCTCCAGCGCGCGATGCGGGTCCTCTCGGGCGACGCCAGTGACGAGGTCGCGCGGACGTTCGCGATCGACCGCGAGCGCGTGACCCTGATGCCCGCGGGCCTGATCGTGCTCGACGCGGCGTCGCACGCGCTCGGCCGGCCGCTTCAGATCGGCCGCGGCGGGATACGAGAAGGCATCCTGCTCGAGCTCGCCGCCCGCCATTTGTGAAAGCTCCGCGGCAAGCGGCCGCGCTACGATCGAGCGCCTGTGAGCACGGTCGAACAGCCGCCGGCGGACGAGGCCGACGAGGCCGACGAGGCCATCGACCTCGCCGATCCCGAGCTGTACTTCAACCGCGAGCTGTCGTGGCTCGAGTTCAACCAGCGCGTGCTCGAGCTCTCCGAGGATCACGACGTCCCGCTGCTCGAGCGCCTGAAGTTCTCCGCGATCACGTCGAACAACCTCGACGAGTTCTTCATGGTGCGCGTCGCGGGCCTGCACGACCAGGTCGACGCGGGCATCGAGACGCCGTTGCAGGACGGGCGCACGCCGCGCCAGACGCTCGACGCCATCCGCAAGGTCGTCCGCGAGAGCTGCGCGCGCCAGGCCCGCTGCCTCCAGAACGACCTGCGGCCGGCGCTCGAGGAGCACGGCATCCGCATCGTCGGGCCCGACGCCGTGTCCGAGCACGAGCGCGAGCTGCTCGACGAGCGCTTCCGGCGGCAGATCTTCCCGGTCCTCACGCCGCTCGCCGTCGGCCTCGGGCGCCCGTTTCCCTACATCTCGAACCTCTCGCTGTCGCTCGGCGTCGTGGTGCACGACCCGCAGACGCGGACCCAGGTCTTCGCGCGCGTGAAGGTGCCGACGGAGATGCTCCCGCGCTTCATGCCGCTCGCGGACGGCCGCACGTTCGTCCCGCTCGAGGACCTGATCGCCAAGCACCTCGACCAGCTCTTCCCGGGCATGGAGATCGTCGACACGGCCGTCTTCCGCGTCACCCGCGACGCCGACTTCACCGTCTCCGACGAGGCCGACGACCTCCTGCAGGCCGTCGAGGACGAGCTGCGCCGCCGCCGCTTCGGCGAGGTCGTCCGGGTCGAGGTCGAGGCGGGGATGAGCCGCGACATGCGCGAGCAGATCGAGCGCGCGCTCGAGGCCGACCCCGACGACGTGTTCGAGATCGACGGGCTGCTCGACCTCAACGACCTCTGGGACGTCGTGAAGACGCCGGGCTTCCCGGAGCTCCGCGACCCGCCGTGGACGCCGGTGACGCAGCCGCGGTTGCAGGCCAACGAGTCCGAGCAGCCCGACGTCATGGGGGCGATGCGCGAGGGCGACATCCTCGTCCACCACCCGTACGACTCGTTCTCGACCTCGGTCGAGCGCCTCGTGGAGGAGGCGGTCAACGACCCCGAGGTGCTCGCGATCAAGCAGACGGTGTACCGGACGAGTGACGACTCGCCGCTCGTCCCGGCGCTGATCCGGGCCGCCGAGCGTGGCAAGCAGGCCGTGTGCCTGGTCGAGCTGAAGGCCCGCTTCGACGAGCGCGCCAACATCACCTGGGCGAGGGCGCTGGAGGAGGCCGGCGTGCATGTGGTCTACGGCCTGCCGTCGCTCAAGACGCACGCCAAATGCATCCTCATCATCCGTCGCGAGGGCGACGGCGTGCGCAACTACGTCCACGTCGGGACGGGCAACTACCACCCGACCACGGCCCGCATCTACACCGACTTCGGGCTGTTGACCTGCGACGAGCGGATCGGCGCGGACGTCGCCGACATGTTCAACTTCCTCACCGGCTTCGGCCGGCCGCGCCGCTACCGGCAGGTGCTGATCGCCCCCGCGCACCTGCGCGACGGCATCCTGGCCGAGATCGAGCGCACGATCGAGGCCCACCGCGAGGGCCGCCACGCCCGGATCGCGCTGAAGATGAACTCGCTCGTGGACCGCCGCTGCATCCGCGCCCTCTACGAGGCCTCGCAGGCGGGAGTTCAGGTGGAGCTCAACCTGCGCGGGATCTGCTGCCTGCGCCCCGGCGTGCCCGGCGTGTCGGAGAACATCCGCGTCGTCTCGATCGTCGGGCGCTTCCTCGAGCACTCGCGCATCTACGCCTTCGAGCGCGGGGACGCCTGCACGATCTACATCGGCTCCGCCGACCTCATGCCGCGCAACCTCGACACGCGCGTCGAGCTGCTCGCGCCGGTGCGCGACGAGGCGCTGCGCGACGATCTGCTCGACACGCTCGAGCGCTGCTTCGCGGACAACACCAACGCGTGGGAGCTCGGCCGGGACGGCGCGTGGACACGGCGCACGCCCGAGGGGCCCGAGCCCCGCAGCGTCCAGCGCGAGCTGATGATGGGCCACGCCGCCCGAGCGCCCGAGGCGACCGGCGGCGCCGTCTAGAAGTCGACCGCGCCCTTTCCCTTCCACCCCGCGAGGTCGAGCAGCTCGCCGCGCGGGACGCCCTTGGCGGAGAGCACGCAGGTGTGGCCGCGGCGGCGCCAGGTCACGATGTCGCGGCCGTCCGAGCGGTACAGCCACAGCTCCGTGCCTTCGCGCGTCGCCTGGTCGCCGTCGCCCGGCCGCTCGAGCGCGGCGCCGGCCACGACGGCGTAGCCGATCCGCCGGCCGCCCTTCTCATAGAACACGGTCCGGGTGGCGCGTCCATCGATCTCGTCCGTGCGAGTGCCGACCGCCTTCCAGCCGAACTTGCCCGCGTAGTTGGGGAAGGCGACGTCGGCGACGTGCTCGTGGAGCAGCTTCGACGTCGCCGGCACCGAGGCGACGGGTGCGCGCGGGGCGCGTTCCGCGGCCGCGGCGACGTCCTCGATCCCCGGACCGCCGCCGACGATGACGATCACGGCCAGCACGACGGCGAACGCCCCGACGACGACGCCCGCGGCAGGCCAGCGGATGCCGCCGAGCCGGGTCCGCGCCGACGGCCCGCGCACGCCCTGCCGGCGCCCGCGCGCCGTCCCCATCTCCTCGACGCGCGTCTTCAGCGCGAGCGGCGCGCCCGTCGCCTCGGCGGCGGTGACGACCGCGTGGCGCCCCACCTCCTGGTGGAGCAAAGCGGCCTTGTAGGCCGGGTCCTTCGCGGCCCGTGCCTCTACGCGCGCCCGCTGCTCCGGCTCGAGGTGGCCGTCGACGAAGGCGACAAGGTCGGCCTCGTCCTCTTCGGTCAGGTCCGGTGGTTCGCTAGCCACACTCATCAAGAAAGCAGACGTCGAGGAAACCTGCGCTATTCCCTACCAGTGCACGCCCTTCATCAGGTGCGCGAGCGCCATCGCCTCGCCGCTCGCGCGGTCGCCCGGGCCGTCTTTCTCGCCTTCCTTCTTCTTGGTCGACTCCGGGAACACCTTGTAGGCCATGTGGAGGATCTGGTCAACGGCCTTCGGCGCGAGCGCGTAGGCCACCTCGCCGAAGGTGCCCAGGCGCGTGTTGATCTGCTTCGGCTTGGACCGGATCGCCTCGCAGACGAGGTCGGCGGCCTCCTCGGGCGAGATCGTCGGGAAGCTGTCGTAGATCTTGGTCGGGGCGATCATCGGCGTCCGCACCAGCGGCATGTGGATGGTCGTGAACGTCACGTTGTCGCCGATCGTCTCGCTCGAGGCGACGCGCGTGAAGGCGTCGAGCGCCGCCTTGGAGGCGACGTAGGCCGAGAAGCGCGGCGGGTTGGTCTGCACGCCGATCGAGGAGACGTTGACGATGTGGCCGGCCTTCTTCTCGCGCATGTGCGGGAGCACCCCGATGATCAGCTTGATCGTGCCGAGGTAGTTGAGCTGGATCGTGCGCTCGTAGTCGTGGAAGCGGTCGTAGGAGACCTCGACGGAGCGCCGGATCGAGCGGCCGGCGTTGTTGACGAGCATGTCGATCGAGGCGTGCTCGGAGAACAGCTTCTCGACCAGGGCGTCGATCGAGTCGTAGTCCGAGAGGTCGCACGAGTACGCGTAGGCGGTGCCGCCCGCCCCCTCGATCTCGGCCTTGGCCTCCTCGAGCTTGTCCATCGAGCGGGCGACGAGGATCGGGATCCCGCCGGCCGCGGCGATCTTGTGCGCGGCCGCGAGGCCGATGCCGCTCGACGCGCCGGTGATGATCACCGTCTTGCCGTTGACCGCGCCCTCGAAGGAGCGGTCCCTGAAGAGGTCGGGGTCGAGGTTGCGCTCCCAGTAGTCCCACAGCTTCTCGGCGTAGTCCTCCAGCGGCGGCAGCTCGATGCCCGAGTCCTGGAGCGCGCGCTTGGTGTCGCGCGCGTCGAACGTCGGCTTGAGGCCGATGTGCTCGAGGATCGAGTCGGGGATGCCGAAGTCGGACAGCACCTGGCGCCGGATGTCCTTCAGCGCCGGCAGCTTCATGGCGTAGGACAGCACGCCCTTCGGGAGCATGTCGGTCATCTTCTTGTCGACCCGCAGGACCATCTTCGGCGCGTGGCCGGCCTGGGCGAAGATGTTGATCACGTCGCCCGCCTTGCGCATCTTCGGGTCCACGAGGTGGAAGGCCTGGCCGTCGAGGTCGGGCAGGTGCGCGATGTGGTCCATCGCCGCCGCGACGTAGTCCACGGGCACGATGTTGGTCTTGCCGACCTCGATGCCGACGAGCGGGAACCACTGCGGCAGCGCGTTGCGCGCCTTCTGGATCGCCTTGAAGAAGTAGTACGGCCCGTCGATCTTGTCCATCTCGCCGGTCTTGGAGTTGCCGACGACGATCGAGGGCCGGTACACGCGCCAGGCGCCCTTGATGCCCTGGCGCACGAGCTTCTCGGCCTCGTACTTGGTCTTGTGGTACGGGCTCGGGAGCGTCTGGCCCTCGTCGAAGGAGTCCTCGGTGAAGTGGCCGTCGTACTCGCCGGCCACCGCGATCGAGGAGGCGTGGTGGAAGCGTCCCGCGCCGATCTCGTTGGCGAGATCGACGGCGTGCTGGGTGCCGTTGACGTTGAGCCGGCGGTTGCGCTCCTCATCCGCGGTCATGTCGTAGATCGCCGCGAGGTGGAAGAAGTGATCGACGCCGGCGAGCGCCCCGCGGTCCTCCTCTGAGACCCCGAGCAGCGGCTGCGAGAGGTCGCCGACGACCGGCTTGACGCGCTCGGCGCCCCCCCAGCGCTCGCGCAGGGCCTCGAGCTTCTCCTGCGACCCCTCGCGCACGAGGACGTAGATGTCCCCCTCGCGCTCGAGCAGGCGCTCGACGAGATGGCGCCCGATGAAACCGGTCGCTCCCGTCACGAAGTAGCTCATCCTGTGTCCCCCTCCGCGGTCTGGTCCGTCGCGGGAATCTACTTCGTCTCAGGCCTCAGCGGACGCGGACCGCAACGCGCTGGGAGTAGCCCACCGCGTAGGGGAAGCGGGCGTCGCCGCGGAGCTTGACGCGGAAGGTGAACGTGTGCCCGCGCGAGGAGGCCGCACGGAAGCGGTAGCGCTTGCTGAAGCGGCCCCTGCGGTCGGCGTGGCCCTCGGCGAAGGTCGTGTAGCGCCCGTGGCCGGTGCGGCCCTGGAAGATCAGGGGCACGCCGCGCGAGGGGATCGCGCCGTGGACGGTCCCGCTGAGGCGCAGCTGCCCGCCGACGCCGACCGACCGCGGGCGCGCGCCCAGCGACGACGACGCCCGCGCGTTGAGCGTCACATAGGCGCTCTCCTGGAAGCCCGGGTCCTTCGTGTGCGAGCGCCAGGCGACCTGCGTGAGGCGCGAGGCGGCCGCGCGTACGGTCAGCCGGTAGACGCCGTCGGCGCCCGTCGTGGCCCCGTAGCGGTCGACGAAGCGCGCGCCCGAGCGGCGGTCGCGCGTGAGCACGCGCAGGGCGGCACCGGCGATCGGGCGCCCCGCGGAGTTCAGCAGCCGGCCCGAGATCCGGACCCTGGCGCGGTAGTTGACGGTGCGACGCACCTTGGTGGTGCCGGTGAAGTGGGCGCTCAGCGTGCCGTCGTCGGTCGCGTCCGTCCCGTTGCGCGGCCCGCGGTCCGACGGCGTGGTGACGTCGACCGCGTAGGGCCCCTGCTCGAGGACGTTGCCGCCCGCGTCGACGATGCGGACCTTGAGCGTCCGCCGGCCGGCGGGGAGGGCGGTCGGGTGCACGGTCTCGTTCTTGAGGATCGGGCACGCCCGGCGGAGGCGGAACGAGCAGGTCGCGCCGGTGTCCGTGCGCGCGCCCGCGGCGTAGTCCTCCGTGCCCACGACGCTCGAGCCGCTCGCGGCGACGTCGATGATCTCGACGCGCCGGATGCCGCCGTTGTCGCTCGCGTCGAACGTGATCGGGTCGGCGCCCGAGTGCGACCCGCCGGCGAGCAGGCCCGAAGCCTCGATCGACGCCGTCGGCGCGGTGGGGTCGTTGAGGACGACCTGAGCGCCGGAGAGCAGGTGCGAGACGCCGCCTCCCGCGGCCACCGAGCATGGTGTGTTGACGGTGCCGTCGAAGCAGCCGACCGCGATCTGCAGCGTGGTGGCGGTGCCGGCGTAGCCCGCGAGCGCCGGGAAGCTCGCCCGCGAGACGGTGCTCCTCGGCACGACGATGTTCTTCTCCGGGTAGCCGTACCAGGAGCCGACGGCGTTCAAGCGGTCGCGCGTCGCGTTCTCGTAGTGGCCCGCGCCGGCGAACACCGTGCCGCCGAGCTTGTAGATCGCGTACAGCCGCCGGGTGCCGTTGGCCGGTGCTCCGTTGCGATAGGTGAGCTGGCGGGCGAGCGTGAAGTCGGCGATCGTCATCCCGGTCGGGGCGGTGAAGGTGGTGGTCCCGGTGGAGCCGAGGGGGATCCGCGAGCCTCCGTTCACCGCGTTGCCCATCGTGGTGCTGCCCGGGCAGCTCTCGTCGGCGGTGATGCCGGTGTCGCCGACGCTGTTCCACGACCGGTTGTCGTAGCTCCCGCACGCGAACACGGCGTAGCTGCCGGCGTGGGCCGGCGGCGCCGCGGCGCCGAGCGCGGCCGCGACCAGAACGATGAGGATCGCGCGTCTATGCGTCACGGTCATCGATACCCGGGCGCGGGGGGAAGTTGCGCTAGATACCGGTCCCTTCGCCGTGGCGCCCCTCGCCGCCGGCGAAGCGCTCCGCGCCCGTGAGCGCGGTGCCGTGCCGGCCGCGGCCGAGCTGCGCCTCGAGCGCCAGGCCCTTGACGAGCGGGAGCCCGGCCCCTTCGAGCACCGCCCGGCGATCGGAGAGCATCGTGTCCTGCGGGAACGCCGCCAGTCGCTCGGCCATCGCAAGCGCGCGCTCGACGTGCTTCGCGGGCGGGACGACCTCGGTCAGGAGACCGATGCGCTCGGCCTCCTCGACCTCGACGATGCGGCCGCTGAGCACGAGGTCGAGCGCGCGGCCGCTGCCGACGATCCGCGGCAGCCGCTGCGTGCCGCCGTCGATCAGCGGGACGCCGAAGCGTCGTTCCGTGAAGCCGAAGCGGGCGCTCGGCGTCGCCACGCGCAGGTCGCACCAGAGCGCGAGCTCGAAGCCGCCCGCGAGGCACCAGCCGGAGATCGCCGCGATCGTCGGCTTCGGCGCCGCCATCCGGGTGAAGCCGAGCGGGCCCTCGGGCAGGTCGAGCCGCGGCCCCAGCGTCTCGAGGCTCTTGAGGTCCGCGCCGGCGCAGAACGCCTCCTCGCCCGCGCCGGCGAGCACGAGCACGCGCGCCTCGTCGTCGGCGACGAAGCGCCGGAACGCGTCGTGCAGCGCCTCCGCGGTCGGGCCGTCGATCGCGTTGCGGCGCTCGGGGCGGTCGATCGTGACGAGGGCGGCGGCGCCGGGACGCTCGTAGCGGACCACGGCGTCGAGCTGGGCCGCGCTACCAGCCGCCGCGCATGTCGGCGCGCGCGCGGCGCGCCTTCGCGGCCCGCTTGCGGGCGTCCTTGCGCTTGTCCAGGGTCCGCTGGAGCAGGCTCAGCAGGAACACGAGCAGCGGGAACGCCGCGATGATGATGAACCCGGCGTTGGTGACGACCTTGTCGTCGGTCTCGCCGTACCAGCCCTCGCCGCCGTCGGAGGCGAGGGCGACGGGCGCGCTCAGCGCGAGCAGGAGGGCGGTCAGGGCGAGAAGCTGCAGCGTCCGGCGCATCGGTGCCCGATTATATGGGCCTGATGCCGCGTCGCCTCCTCGTCCTGCTCGGCGTTCTGGCCCTCTCGGCCGCGCGCGTCGCCGTGGCTCCGGCGCAGATCCCGATTCCCACCGTCACGCCGATCCCGACCGCGACGCCGACGTCGACACCGACGCCCACACCGACGCCCGCTCCCACGGCGGCGCCCGCGCCCGCGCCGGCTCCGCTCGCGGCGCCGCAATCCGACGTGCTCGTCCCGGAGCTGGCCAGCGACGTGTTCGCCTCCCCGCGCATGCTGCTGCGCTGGGGCGGGCGCGGGGCCGACGACGGGAGAGCGGCGGCCTTCGTGGTCGACGTGCGTCAGCTGGGCCGCCGCGACGAAGCGGACTGGCGCACGCTGGTGGCGGGCGCGCCGGTGCGGGCGACGACCTTCACGGGCGAGCCGGGAGAGGCGTACGTGGTGCGCGTCCGTGCGCGCCCCTTCGACTCTGACGGCTACGGGCCGGCGGCGAGCTCGAGCGTGCTCGTGCCGCTCGACGAGCGCGACCGCCGCGTGAAGCTGTCACGCGGATGGCGCAAGCAGCGCCGGGCCGGCGCGTGGAATGGAGCGACGGCCGCCGCCTCCTCCAGGCGGGCGACCGCGAAGCTGCGCTTCTCCAGGCGGCGCGTGCGCGTGATCGTGCGTCGGACCCCATCCTCCGGCCGGCTCGCGGTCGCGCTCGATGGCCACCGCACCGTCGTGCGCGTCGCCGGCCCCTCCGGTCAGCGCCAGGTCGCCTTCGATTCAGGGCTCCTGCGCCGCGGCGTGCACCGGCTCACCCTGAGGCCGGCGGGCGGCCGCGTCGAGATCGACGCCATCGCGCCCGGCTAGCCTGCTCGTATGGCAGTCGTCATCGCCTCAGACCTCGCCAAGGACATGGTGGGGGAGCCGCTCCTGCGCGGCGTCTCGTTCCGGCTCCAGCGCCGGGAGCGGATGACGCTGTCCGGGCGCAACGGCTCGGGCAAGACGACGCTGCTGCGGATGCTCGCGGGGGAGACCTCGGTCGACGGCGGGGAGCTCGTGTTCGCCAAGGGGACGCGGATCGCGCTGCACGACCAGCGCCCGCCGCGCGAGCGCGAGCTGTCGCTGCGCGACTACGTCCTCAGCGGCGCCAAGGAGTTGCTCGCGATCGAGCTGCGCCTGGCCGAGCTCGAGGTCGCGATGGCGGAGGGCGCCACCGACGCGACCACGCTCGGCGCCTACGCGACCGCCCAGGCGCGGCTCGAGCACGCGGGCGGCTACGGCTGGCGCGATCAGATCAACGCGACGCTGCACGGCCTCGGCTTCCGCGACGCGGACCTCGAGCGCTCGCTCGCGACCTTCTCCGGCGGGGAGCTCACGCGCGCGTCGCTCGCGCGGGCGCTCGCGGGCGATCCCGACCTGCTGCTGCTCGACGAGCCGACCAACCACCTCGACATCGCCTCGCTCGAATGGCTCGAGGGCCACCTGCAGACGCTCGACGCCGCGATCGTGCTCGTCGCCCACGACCGCTGGTTCCTCGAGGCGGTCGGCACCGCCGTGCTCGAGCTCGAGGCCGGCCGCTCGAAGTTCTTCAAGGGAACCTGGCACGCCTGGCGCCGTGAGAAGGCCGCGCGCGAGCTCGCGCTCGGGCGCGCGATCGAGCGCCAGGAGGAGGAGATCGAACGGCTCGAGCGCTTCGTCACCCGCTTCCGCGCCGGCACGCGCGCCCGCCAGGCCCAGTCCCGCGCGAAGAAGCTCGACAAGATGGAGCGCGTCACCCGCGACCCGCGCGACGGCAAGAGCCTCGGCTTCGCCTTCAAGCCGCCTGAGCGCTCGGGGCGCGTCGTGTTCGAGATGGAGGACGCGACGCTGCGCATCGGCGACCGCGAGCTGCTGCGCGACGCCGAGCTGTGGCTCGAGCGCGGCGAGCACGTCTCGCTGATCGGCCCCAACGGGTCGGGCAAGACGACGCTGATCACCGCGCTCGCGGGCCGGCGCGAGCTCGACGCGGGCAGGCTCCGCACCGGCCACAACGTCAAGCTCGGGGTGCTCTCCCAGCACGCGGAGGAGCTCGACTCGACCGCGACCGTGCTCGAGGCCGCTCAGCGCGCGACCCGGCTGACGCCGAACAAGGCGCGCGCGCTGCTGGGCCAGTTCCTGTTCTCCGGCGAGGCGGCCGAGAAGCCGGTCGAAGGCCTCTCGGGCGGCGAGCGGCGGCGGTTGTCGCTCGCGATCCTCGTCCACTCCGGCGCGAACGTGCTGATCCTCGACGAGCCGACGAACCACCTGGACCTCGAGAGCCGCGAGGCGCTCGAGGCGGCGCTCCAGGCCTTCGAGGGCTCCGTGCTGCTGATCACCCACGACCGCGCGCTGCTCGACGCGGTCGGCACCCGCACCGTGTCGGTCGAGGACCGCTCGCTGCGCTCCTACCTCGGCGGCTGGGCGGAGTACCTGCGCGTCCGCGAGGAGCGCGTTCAGGACGAGCGGACGGCCAAGCGCGCGAAGCCGGCGAAGCCCGCCCCGCCGGAGAAGGCCAAGCCGGGCACGTCGGCCGGTCCGCCGTCGAAGAACCGGCGCCGCCAGGCCGAGCGCCTCGAGAAGGAGATCGAGGCCGCCGAGGCCGCGCTGAAGGCGCTCGAGGAGGAGCTCGCCGACCCCGCCGCCTGGAGCTCGCCCGACCGCAGCGCGAAGTCGACCGCTCGCCACGAGGCGGCCAAGCGCGACCTCAAGGAGCTCTACGCGCGCTGGGAGGAAGCGCTCAGCGTCTCCCGCGCGTAGTTCACCGAACCGTCACTTGATCCCGCGATTTGCAGGGAAGATCGCGGCATGACGACAGATCGGAAGACAACGCCGGCCACCCGGGCCGACCTGCACTGCCACTCCACCGCCTCCGCGGTCTCCAAGCTCGGCGTCTCGCGCGCGCTCGGCCTGCCCGAGTGTGCCACGCCACCGGAGGAGGTCTACGCCCTGGCCAAGCGGCGCGGCATGGACTTCGTGACGATCACCGACCACGACACGATCGACGGCGTGCTGGCGATCGCCGACCGTCCCGACGTGTTCGTCTCCGAGGAGCTGACGGCGCGCTTCGCCGGCGAGCGCCAAGCGGTGCACGTGCTGTGCCTCGGCATCACCCCCGGCGACCACGAGTGGCTGCAGGAGCACGCCGACGACGTCGAGGTGGTCGCCGAGTACCTGCGCGAGCGCGAGATCGCGTGCGCGCTCGCGCACCCCTTCTACTCCGTCGCGGCGCCGCTGACCCCGCGCCACCGGCGCCGGCTCGCCCAGCTCTTCGACGTCTGGGAGGTCCGCAACGGGGCCCGCGCGCCCGAGCTCAACCGCCCGGCCGCGATCTACGTCGACACGCACGGCGGCGTCGGCATCGGCGGCTCCGACGACCACGCGGGCGTCGACATCGGGCGCACCTGGACGCAGGCGCCGCCGGCCGCCGGCCCGGCGGAGTTCCTCTCGCACCTGCGCGACGGCCGGGTCGAGGCGCACGGCGCCCAGGGCTCCGCCGCCAAGTGGGCCCACGCCGCGATGGCGATCGCCGTGCGCGTGCTGGGTGGGGGCGGCGCCGGCGCGTCGCCCGACCCCGGCGTCGTGCTGCGGATGGTCGAGCGCGTGATGGCCGACGGCGACGCCCGCTCGGGCGCGCTGGCGTCCGACATCGGCCCGGACGACGCGCGGGCGCTGCTGCGGGCGTGGCTGGCCGCGATCGACCTCGACCTGCCTGACCGCGAGCTGCTCGCGTACCTGCAGTCGGACGGCTTCAGCCACTCGGACCTCTTCCGGCGCGCCCGGCGCTGCCACGAGCGCAAGCTGCACGCGGCGGTCGGGCGCGTGCTCGAGGCCGCCGCGGGCGGCGAGCAGGGCGACTGGGCGGGCGCCGCCGCCGGCGTCTTCGAGGCCTGCGTCGCCGCCATCCCCTACGCGCCCGCGACCGCGTTCCAGGCGCGCGAGAAGGACAAGCTCGCGACCCGCGACGGCGGCCCGCTGCGCGTCGCGCTGATCGCCGACGGCATCGGCGCCACCCACGGGGTCACGCGCGCGCTCGAGGAGGTGCGCGAGCGCGGGGTCCCGGGCTTCGAGGTCGAGGTGATCGGCACCGACGCGCACGTCGACCGGAGGCTGCCCTCGGTGGCGGAGGCCGAGGTGCCCTACTACGCCGGGCTGAAGGTCGGCGTGCCGAGCCTCCCCGCGGTCGTCGAGGCGCTCGCGGACGGCCGCTACGACCTGCTCCACCTGTGCACGCCCGGTCCGGCCGGGATCGCCGCGGCGCTGACGGGCCGGCTGCTCGGGCTGTCGACGGCCGGCTCCTACCACACCGAGCTCGCCGCCTACGCGGGGCTGCGCTCGGGAGACGCGCAGCTGAAGCTGCGCACCGACCTGGCTCTGGCCGCGTTCTACGGCCAGTGCGACGTCGTGCTGTCGCCGTCGGCCTTCACGGACGACCGGCTCGGCGCGCTCGGGATCCCCGCGGAGCGGATCGCGCGCTGGGACCGCGGCGTCGACCTCGCCCGCTTCTCGCCCGAGCGCCGCGAGCCGGGACTGCTCGACCCGTCGCGCATCAACGTCCTCTACTCGGGCCGGCTGACGCGCGAGAAGGGTGTCGACCTGCTCGCCGACGCCTTCCTCGAGGCGCATCGCCTGCGGCCGGCGCTGCAGCTCGTGCTCGCCGGGGGCGGCCCGGAGGAGGCGGCGCTGCGCGACCGCCTGGGCGACGCCGGCACCTTCCTCGGGTGGCTCGAGGGCGACGCGCTCGCGGCCGCCTACGCGTCGGCCGACGTGTTCCTGTTCTGCTCGCAGACCGACACCTACGGCCAGGTCCTGCTCGAGGCCCAGGCCTCGGGCCTGCCGGTGGTCGCGGTGGCCGCGGGCGGCCCGGCCGAGCTCGTCGCACACGGCCGCAGCGGCCTCCTGTGCTCGCCCGACCCGGCGGTGCTCGGCCTCACGCTCGCCGGGCTGGCCGGCTCGCCGTCCGCGCGCCGGCGGCTCTCCGGCGGCGGGCTGCGCGCGGTCCAGGAGCGCTCCTGGGAGGCGGCGCTCGGCCGCCTCGCCGAGGGCTGGCGGCTGGCCCTGGCGGGCGAGCGCCCCGCCGCAGCCCGCGCCGCCTAGAAGGGGGAGGTCGCGCGGCGGCCCCCTGGGGTCGGCCGGGACCGCCGCGCGACGGCGAGGAGGAGGTCTCGCTCGCTCAGGATCTCCGGCGCCGCGTGACCCGGTGTGAAGAAGCCGCTACCGGCGGCGCTTGAGCGCGATGCCCTCGAGCACGTTGGCGGCCGTCTCGCAGGCGTCGACGGCCGCCTCGAGCGATTCGAAGATGTCCTTCCAGCGGATCACGACCATCGGGTCGATCCCGCCGGCGAACAGCGACGCGACCGCCTCGCGCACGATCCGGTCGGCCTCGTTCTCGAGCCGGTGGATCTCCACCAGGTGCGGGCCGGCGTCGAACCCGTCGGGCAGCGCGGCGAGTGCCGACGAGAGCTCGTCTGAAGCGAGCACGAGCACCTCGGCGATCTCCTGGGCCGGCAGCATCGGCGCCTCCACGCCGTAGCGGCCGAGCTGGTCCGCGGCCTCCTCGGCGAAATCGACGATGTCGTCGAGCGCGACGGTCAGCGCGTGCACGTCGGCGGCCCCGGGCACCGCGTTGCGCACCGCGTGCCGGGCGACATGGTGGAGGATGTCGTGGGCGATCCGGTCGCCCTCGTGCTCGCACGCGACGATCTCGCCGCCCACCCCGTTGGACTCCGGGTAGTCGCTCATCAGCTCGCGGAGCAGCACCGCCGTCTGCTGGACGTTGCGCCCTGACTCCTGGAAGAGGTCGAGGACACGGGGGTCTGTCCTGCGCCGCATGCTTCCACGCTACGTGCGCGTCCGCACATGCGGGAAGCCGTTCACAGCCTGTTCACGACCGCTTCACGACCCGGTAACCCTCGGGGGCTCCGCCGGCAGCACCCTCAGGCCTCATGAGTCGCAACGGAAGCGTCCTGTCGGTCGGCGCGCTGGAGATCCGGCCGGACGAGCATCAGGCGGTGGCGGCGGGCCACACGCTCACGCTGTCGGTGCGCGAGCTCGAGCTCCTGGCGGCGCTGGCGAGCCGCAAGGGGCGCATCGTGCCGCGTGCCGAGCTGTACGAGACGGTGTGGGGAGCGCCGCTGCGGGCCGACGACCGGTCCGTGGACGTCTACATCCACAAGCTGCGCGTCAAGCTCGGTGACGCGCTGCCGGGGTGGCGGTACATCCATACGCACTTCGGCTTCGGCTACCGGTTCGAGCCCGAGCGTTCACACCCTTTTCACAACGCGGCCACAGGTCCGTAACAGGCTGTGTCCCAGTCGCTGCGACGCTCGCCGCCGCTCGACCAAACCCAGGAAGGAACGCGCATGAGAAACGCTCGGAATCTGCTCTCCCTTGTCCTCGCCGGTGTGCTTGCACTCGGCGTCGTCGCGTGCGGGAGCGACAGCGGCTCGTCCGGCGGAGGCGGCTCGTCCGGCAGCTCCAAGTCGGCCGGCGGCTCGCTCAACGGAGCAGGGGCCACGTTCCCGCTGCCCGTCTACCAGGAGTGGGCGGCACGGTTCAAGGACAAGACCGGCACCGCGGTCAACTACCAGGGCATCGGCTCGGGCGGCGGCATCGCGCAGTTCACCGCCGGCACCGTGGACTTCGGCGCCACCGACTCGGCGATGAAGGACGAGGAGATCGCGGCGGCCAAGAAGAAGGGCGACCCGGTCCACGTGCCGACCGTGTTCGGCGCGGTCACCGTGTCCTACAACGTCCAGGGCCTCCAGAAGGGCCTCAAGCTCGACGGCTCGACCGTCGCCGACATCTTCCTCGGCAAGGTCAAGACCTGGAACGACCCGGCGATCGCCCAGCAGAACTCGGGCGCGAAGCTGCCGGCGACGAAGATCACGGTCTGCCACCGCTCCGACGAGTCGGGCACGACGAAGAACTTCACCCAGTTCCTGGCGGCCTACTCGAAGGCGTGGGCGAGCGGCCCGGGCTCCGACAAGTCGGTCCAGTGGCCGACGGGCACCGGCGCCAAGGGCAACGACGGCGTCGCGGCCTGCATCAAGCAGAACGACGGGGCCGTCGGCTACGTCGAGCAGGCCTACGCGCTCGCCAACAAGTTCACGTTCGCCTCGGTCAAGAACAAGTCCGGGGCGTACGTCGAGCCGACGCTCGAGTCGACGTCGGCTGCGGGCGAGGGCCTCACGGTCCCCGACGACCTGCGCTTCAGCCCGATCGACGCGCCCGGCAAGGCCGCCTACCCGATCACGGCCGCGACGTTCCTGCTCGTCTACCAGGACGTCTGCAAGGCCGGCATGAGCAGTGGCAAGGCGCAGAGCCTGAAGGCGTGGCTCGACTACGCCGAGGGTGAGGGCCAGGGCGCGGCCAAGGAGCTCTACTACGCGGCGCTCCCCGACGCCGTGCACACCGCCGCGATGGCGAAGGTCGACGGCCTGCAGTGCAACGGCCAGCCGATCAAGAGCGCGTGACCGGCGCCTGATGGAAGCAGCGACGATTCAGCACGGCGGCCGCCCGGAGTCCGGGCGGCCGCCGCCGTCGCGCCTGCCGGACCGGCTGCTGCGCTGGGGGCTGACCGGGATCGCGGCCGGCGTGCTGGTGCTGATCGGCTACTTCTTCATCCGGCTCTACCTCGAGTCGCGCCCGGTCTTCTCGAGCTACGGGGTCGTCAACTTCATCTTCACCGACGCCTGGATCCCCTCCAAGGACCAGTTCGGGGCGCTGCCGCTGATCGTCGGCACGCTCATCACGGCGACGATCGCGCTCGTGATCGGCGTCCCGGTCGCCGTGGCCTCCGCGCTCTATGTCACCGAGCTGGCCCCGCCCAGGGTCCGCCAGCCGCTCGTCATCCTCGTCGAGCTCCTGGCCGCCGTCCCCTCGGTCGTCTACGGCCTGTGGGGCGTGTTCGTGCTGATCCCGAAGCTCAGGCCGGCCGAGCAGTGGGTCAGCGACACGCTCTCGTTCCTGCCCTTCCTCGGCGGCACGGTGGCCGGCCCGAACTACTTCATCGCCGGTCTGATCCTGGCGATCATGATCCTCCCGATCGTCGCCGCGATCTCGCGCGAGGTCATGGCGACCGTGCCGGTCGAGCAGAAGGAGGCCGCGCTCGCCCTCGGAGCGACCCGCTGGGAGATGATCCGGATGGCCGTGCTGCCGTATTCGCGCGCCGGCATCTCGGGCGCGGCGATGCTCGGGCTCGGCCGCGCGATCGGCGAGACGATCGCGGCCACGCTCGTGATCGGCAACGCCCCGAAGATCGCGGAGAGCATCTTCGGCCAGGGCTACACGCTCGCCGCGGTGATCGCGAACGAGTTCGGTGAGGCGGCGGCGACGCCCACCCACCGCGCGGCGCTGATCGCGGCCGGCCTCGTGCTGTTCGTCCTGACGCTGGTCATCAACTTCGTCGCGCGCTACTTCGTCGGACGCTCGCAGCGCGCCATGACGCGCAGCGTGCCGACGGGAATGGCCGGATGACCACGATCGCCCCCGTCGCGCCGCGTCGTCGCCGCACCGACAAGACCATGCGCGGCGTGCTGCTGGCGGGCACGCTGATCGCGCTGGTCCCGCTCGTGTTCGTCGTCTACTACCTCCTCAAGCAGGGGCTCGGCGCGCTGAGCTGGAGCTTCTTCACCTCGGACCCGAGCGGCCGCTTCCTCGGCGACCCCGGCGGCGTGCGCTCCGCGATCGTCGGCACGGTGCTGATCGTCGGCCTCGCGTCGGTGATCGCCGTCCCGCTCGGCATCGGCATCGCGCTCTACCTCGTCGAGTACGGCAAGGCCTCCCGCTTCGCGAACGTCGTCCGCTACTTCGTCGACGTCATGACGGGCGTGCCCTCGATCGTCTTCGGGCTGTTCATCTACATCGTGCTCGTGCTGAGCGGGATCGGAGGCAACTTCGCCGGCTGGAAGGGGTCGATCGCGCTCGCGCTGCTGATGCTGCCGGTCGTCAGCCGCTCCGCCGAGGTCGTCCTCAACCTCGTGCCCGACTCGCTGCGCGAGTCGGCGCTCGCGCTCGGCTCGCCGCGCTGGCGCGTTGTCGCCAGGATCGTCCTGCCGACCGCGATGCCGGGCCTCGTGACGGGCTCGCTGCTCGCCATCGCGCGCGGCGCGGGTGAGACGGCGCCGCTGCTCTTCACCGCCTTCGCCGTCAACTCCACCACCTGGAACCTCGGCAATCAGATGAACTCGCTGCCGATCCAGATCTTCAACGACGTGCGCCAGGCGCAGTCGAACATCGTCGAACGGGCATGGGGCGCGGCGCTGACGCTCGTCCTCATGATCCTCGCCCTCACCCTGCTAGCCCGCTTGATCCAGCGGAGGAGCCGAATCGCATGAGCAGCCAGTCAAAGGAGGTCAGGGTGTCGGCCGAACCGGGCGACCAGCCCGCCGCCGCGCCGGTCGTCACGCAGGTGCCCGCGCCGACCGATCGCGCCGCCGCACGCGAGGTGCGCACCGTGGCGCCGACCGTCGCCATCCAGGACCTGCATGCCTACTACGGCGACCAGCACGCCGTCCGCGGCGTGTCCATGACGTACGCGGCCAACGAGGTCACCGCGATGATCGGGCCGTCGGGCTGCGGCAAGTCGACCCTCGTGCGCTGCATCAACCGGATGCACGAGGAGATCGTCGGCGCGCGCGCCCAGGGCACCGTCACTCTCGACGAGGCCGACCTCTACGACGACGACGTCGACCCGGTGTCCGTCCGGCGGACGATCGGGATGGTGTTCCAGAAGCCCAACCCGTTCCCGACCATGTCGATCTTCGACAACGTCGCGGCCGGCCTCCGGCTCACGGGTCGCCGCGGGGACGTCAAGGACCGCGTCGAGACCTCCCTGCGCGGCGCCGGCCTGTGGGACGAGGTCAAGGACCGGCTCGCGCGGCCGGGGATGGGCCTGTCGGGAGGCCAGCAGCAGCGGCTCTGCATCGCCCGCACGATCGCCGTCGAGCCCGACGTGATCATCATGGACGAGCCCTGCTCGGCCCTCGACCCCGTCGCCACCCTGCGGATCGAGGAGCTGATCGAGGAGCTCAAGCGGGACTACACGATCATCATCGTCACCCACAACATGCAGCAGGCGGCGCGCGTCGCGGACAAGACCGCGTTCATGCTGACCGGCGAGCTCGTCGAGTTCACCGACACGCGGACGATCTTCACGAACCCGAGTGACACTCGCACCGAGGAGTACGTCACGGGCAAGTTCGGTTGATCGTGGCCGGCGGCGGGACACGGATCCACTTCCAGGAGGAGCTGGCGGCGCTGGAGCACCAGGCGCTGGGTGCGCTCGACCTCGTCATCTCCCAGCTCGACCGGACGATGGAGGCACTGCACCACCAGGACATCGAGCTCGCCTCGATCGTCATCCTCGACGACGACCGGCTCGACGGGCGCTACCTCGAGGTGCACCAGGGCATCCTGTCGCTGCTCGCCCTGCAGGCGCCGGTGGCGTCCGACCTGCGCACCGTGGCCGCGCTGCTGCACGTGATCAAGCACGCCGAGCGCATGGGGGACCAGTGCGTGAACATCGCCAAGATGCTGCCGCTGTCCGGTCACGAGCCGCCCGTCGACGAGCAGATCCTCGATCGCATCGAGCAGATGGGCCGGCTCGTGCGCTCCGAGGTCGAGCAGGCCAAGCAGGCGTTCTCGCTGCGCGACGTCGGGCTCGCCGAGGACCTCGTGCGCCAGGACGAGCAGGTCAACTGCCTCAACCGCGAGTGCTTC
>JAXDGC010000105.1:0-2582 GCA_034665245.1 Solirubrobacteraceae bacterium
TCAACGCGCTCTCGCAGGCGGGCGCGCAGGCCGCCAACTACCCGTTCACGACGATCGAGCCGAACGTCGCGGTCGTGGGGGTGGAGGACGAGCGTCTCAACGCCGTGGCACGGATCGTGCGGTCGTCTCACATCGTGTGGGACACGATCGAGTTCCACGACATCGCCGGCCTGGTGGCGGGCGCCCACCGCGGCGAGGGGCTGGGCAACCAGTTCCTTGCCAACATCCGCGAGACCGATGCGCTGCTGCACGTCGTGCGGGCGCACCGCGACCCGAACGTGATCCACCCGGACGGCAAGGTCGACCCGGCGTCCGACATGGAGACGATCGAGACCGAGCTGATCTACGCCGATCTCGAGCAGGCCGAGCGCCGGCACGCCCGGCTCGTGCGCGACGCCCGCGGCGGCGACCGCGCCGTGATGGCCGAGGAGGCCTGGCTCGGCGAGGCGATCGCCGCGCTGCAGGCCGGGCGGCCGGTGCGGACGGTGCCGCTGCCCAAGGAGGCGCCGCACGCCGCGCGCGACCTCGGGGCGCTGACGGCCAAGCCCGTGCTCTACGTGGCGAACGTCGACGAAGGCGACGACGAAGTGCCGGCCGTCGTGGCCGAGCACGCCCTGACGCACGAGGCGGGCGCGGTCGCGATCTCCGCGCGGCTCGAGGCCGAGCTCTCGGAGCTCGACGACGAGGAGGCGGCCGCAATGCGCGAGGAGCTCGGGATCGCCGAGTCCGGCCTCCAACGGGTCGTGCACGGCGCGTTCTCGCTGCTCGACCTGATTGCGTTCTTCACCGCGGGCGAGGACAAGCCGGCCCAGTCCTGGCACCTGCGCCGCGGCCGCAGCGCGTGGCACGCCGCCGGCGAGATCCACTCCGACATCCAGCGCGGCTTCGTGCGCGCGGAGGTCATCGGCTGGGACGCGCTGGTCGACGCGGGCGGCTACGCGCCGGCGCGCGACCGCGGGGTGCTGCGGCTCGAGGGCCGCGACTACGTCATGGCCGACGGCGACGTCATCACCGTCAAGTTCACGCCATAGACTCGTGATCATGGAGGCTGGAGCCGCGCCCGGCGGGCGGGTCACTGTCGTCGCCGAGAACGGGGCCGAGCCGCTCGTGCGCGCCCTCGAGGGCGAGGGTCACCGGGTCGAGACCCGCTTGCCGGCGGCGGCGCTCGGGCCGCCGCCCGACGTCGTGGTGGCGGTGCGCGCCTCCTCCGGCGCCGCGGTTCTCGCCGCGCTCGAGCGCCGCCACCGCATCCCCGTCGCCCCGGTGATCGTCCTCAGCGGGGCGGTGCCGGCCGGCGAGCGCGCCGGCCTCCTGCGCGCGGGCGCGCACACCTGCCTGGCCGATCCCGTCCATCCCGACGAGCTGCTCGCCGCGGTCGCGGGCGCGCTCGCCATCCAGCGCAGCCGCAACGCGAGCGCGGAGGAGCCCGAAGGGCTCACCGACTCGGTCACGGGACTCGGCAATCGGCGCCTCGGCGAGCGCGAGCTCGACCTGTTCGTCGCGCGCTCGACGCGCCACGGCCACGCGCTCGCCGTGGTCATCGCCGCGATCGACGACTTCGAGGGAATCGGGGAGGCGCACGGCCCGGCGGCCGGTGCCGCCTCGTTGCACGAGGCCGGCGCGCGGCTGGCGTACACGCTGCGCAGCGGCGACGTGATCGTCCGCTGGGAGGGGCCCGAGTTCCTGATGATGCTGCCGGACACCGACCGCGACGGCACGCACCGCGCCGCGGAGCGGCTGCGCAGCGCGATCGCCTCGACCCCGTTCACGGTCGGTCCCGCGACGCTCGACCTCACCATCTCGGTCGGCTGGGCCGAGTGGCGGGGCGAGGATCCGAGCGAGTTCAAGCTGCGCGTCGACCGCGCCCTGCGCCAGGCGCGCGAGGCGGGTGGGAACGTGGTCCGTCCGGGAATGGTGCGCCCGGACGCCTAGCCCGGCTCCAGCTTCCCCAACCGCTCGGCCAGCCGCCGCATCCCGAGTGCCTCGGCCGCCTTCGCGCCGCCCGCGAGGTCCGTCGTCGCGTCCGGCACGGGGTCCATCTCGACCTCCACGAGCGTCGCGATCTCCTTGAAGGAGCGCAGCTCCGCCGCCTGCTCGATCAGCGCCCGTCGCACCGACGGCTTCTCGCGGATCGCGCCGAGGATCGCGTGCTCGAGGTCGCCCTTGCGCTGCAGGATGTCGGCCGCCGTCTTCTCGCCGATGCCCTTCGCGCCCGGCAGGCCGTCGGAGGGGTCGCCGCGCAGGGCGATGAAGTCCGGCACGAGCTCGGGGCCGATGCCGTAGCGCTCGCGCACCTCCTCCGGGCCCATCTCGGTGAAGCCCTTGCGCGCCTGCTGCATGAGCACGTGGACCTTGTCGGTGACGCACTGGAACATGTCGCGGTCGCCGGTGAAGATCAGCGCGCTCCCTCCCCGGCGCTCCTCGGCGAGCGCGAGCGAGTGCATCAGGTCGTCGGCCTCGAGCCCGTCGTGGTCGAGCACCGTCCACCCGAACGCCTCCCAGAACCCGGGCGCCTGCTTCCACTGAACCGCCAGGCCGTCGGGCATCGGCGGACGGTGGGCGTGGTAGGCGGGGTAGGCCTC
>JAXDGC010000106.1:0-2806 GCA_034665245.1 Solirubrobacteraceae bacterium
TCCTCGTACTCATCGACAAGCTGGACGATCTGGTCCACAACGCCAAGACGGTCCCCATGACGGGGACGGTCCGCGTGGACCAGGAGGAGATCTACGACATCCTCGACCAGATGCGCGCGACGATCCCTGAGGAGATCAAGCAGGCGCGCTGGATCGTGAAGGAGCGCCAGGAGATGCTGGCCGAGGCCAAGCGCGAGGCGGAGCGCATCGTCAAGGAGGCGCGCGAGCGCCAGACCGCGCTCGTGTCCCAGCAGGAGGTCACGAAGCAGGCCGAGCGCCAGGCCGAGGACATCGTCGAGGACGCCCGCGCCCGTGAGCGCGAGATCCGCCTCGGCGCCGAGGACTACGCCGACGAGATCCTCAACACGCTCGAGGTCAACCTCTCGAAGTTCATCGCCGCGGTCCAGCGGGGCCGCGAGCGCCTGCAGGGCAAGGACGAGCCCGCCGAAGTCGGGTAGCCACGCGCGGCCGCTCAGGCCGCGTTCAGGCTCAGTTCATGCTCGCTGGCTAGCCTCGAGCGGGTGCGGCTCTCGTTCCCCCTGGCGGCCGCGTGCGTCGTGCTGGCCGGCTGTGGGTCGGGCTCCAGCGGCACGTCTCGCGCCTCGTCCACGCCCGCCGCGACCTCCGCGACCGGCACGCCGGCACGCGCCGCCGCGACACCGGGCGCGCGCCTCCAGGCCCGCTCCGTCGGCCGCATGCCCGCGCCGGTCGAGCTGCCCGCCGTCGCGACGCGCGGATCGGCGCTGCTCGCCATCGGCGGCCTCGACGCCGGCGACGCCTCCGTCTCCTCGATCGTGCGCGTCCAGGGGGCGACGGCCCGTGTCATCGGCCACCTGCCGACGCCGCTGCACGACGCCGCGGCGGCGACGGCCGGGACGACGACGCTGTTCGTGGGCGGCGGCGAGGCCGGGGCCGGCAAACGCGAGATCCTGCGCATCCTGCCCGGCGGGGGCACGCGGCCGGCCGGCAGCCTGCCGGCGGGCGCCTCCGACGTCGGGGCCGCCGCGGTCGGGCGCGAGATCTACGTGGTGGGCGGCTACACCGGCACCGTGCCGCTGCGGTCGATCTTCGCGGTGGGGCCCTCCGGCTCGGTTCGCGTGGTGGGCGAGATGCCTCGGCCGCTGCGCTATGCGGCCGTCGCGGCCGTCGGGGGCCGGGTGCTGATCGCCGGTGGCACGTCGGGCACGACCGCGCGCCGCGAGGTCCTGAGCTTCGATCCAAGGACGCGCCGCATCCGCGTGATCGGGCGGCTGTCAAAGCCGGTCACGCACGCCGCGGGCGCGTCGCTGAACGGGCGCTTCTACGTGCTCGGCGGGCGCGGCGACGCGCTGGACTCGCAGCGGTCGGCGATCCTGGCGGTCGACCCGGCGAGCGGGCGCGTGACGCGCGCCGGCCGGCTGCCCGAGCCGCTGTCCGATCTCTCCGCCGCCTCATTCCCGGACCACGTGGCGGTGGTCGGCGGGCGCGACCTGCTCGGCCATGCCCGCGACGAGATCTGGTCGCTGAGGGCGCGCCCATGAGGCGCGGGCTCGCACCGCTCGCCGCCGTGCTCGTGCTCGCCGCGGGCTGCGGCTCCGGCAAGGTCGGCAGCGCCGCGAACCCGACCGCGACGCCGGCTGACTCCCCGGGCACGCCGGCTCGCTCCTCGCGGGCCGGTGTGCCGCGCGCCGGCCGCATCCCGCCGCTGCTCGACCCCCGCGACGTCTACGCCGCCGAACGCCCGGGCGGCCTGAGCCCGGTCGTGCGCGGCGATCCTGCCCGCGTCTACGTGCCCAACTCGCAGTCCGACACGGTCGACGTGATCTCGCAGCGGCGGTTCAAGGTGATCGACCACTTCGCCGTCGGCAGGCTGCCCCAGCACGTCACGCCGTCGTGGGATCTCAAGACCCTGTGGGTGACCAACGACGAGGGCAACTCGCTGACGCCGATCGATCCCCGCAGCGGCCACCACGGGCGCTCCGTCCCGGTCACCGATCCCTACAACCTGTACTTCACCGCCGACGGGCGGCGCGCGATCGTGGTCGCCGAGCGGCTCCAGCGCCTCGACTTCCGTGAGCCGCACACGATGCGGCTCGAGCACCAGCTGCGCGTGCCCCAGTGCAAGGGCGTCGACCACATGGACTTCACCGCCGACGGGCGCCGCGCGCTCGTGTCGTGTGAGTTCTCCGGTCGGATGGTCGTCGTCGACCTGCGGCGCGAGAAGGTCGTCAAGACGATCGCGCTGCGCCCCGGCGCGATGCCGCAGGACGTGAAGCTGTCGCCGGACGGCCGCGTCTTCTACGTCGCCGACATGGCCTCCAACGGCGTCTGGCTGATCGATGCGCACCGTCTGCGCCGCATGCGGCTGCAGCCGACGGGCGCCGGGGCGCACGGCCTCTACCCGAGCCGCGACTCCAGGCGCCTGTTCGTCTCCAACCGCGGGGAGGGCTCGATCAGCGTGATCTCGTTCCGCACCCGCCGGCCGGTCGCCAAGTGGCGCCTCCCCGGTGGAGGCAGCCCGGACATGGGCGGGGTGTCGGCGGACGGTCGCGTCCTCTGGCTGTCCGGGCGCTACGACGGCGAGGTCTACGCGATCAGCACCGGGTCGGGGAAGCTGCTGCACCGCATCCGGGTCGGCAGCGGCCCTCACGGCATGGCGGTGTGGCCGCAGCCGGGCCGCTACTCGATCGGGCACACCGGCATCCTGCGCTGACCCGGAGCGGCTCAAGCCCGCGCCCGCGGCTGTCGATCCCGTTGGGATGCGGGCCGTCCTCGCCCTTCTGCTGCTGGCGGTCGCCCTCTCCGGCTGCGGCGGGCCCGGCGACGC
>JAXDGC010000107.1:0-4672 GCA_034665245.1 Solirubrobacteraceae bacterium
AGGTGGCGATCGTCCTCGTCGATGCGCGCAAGGGCGTGATCGAGCAGACGCGCCGCCACGCCGCGGTCGCGGCCCTGCTCGGGGTCGGCCACGTCGTCCTCGCGGTCAACAAGATGGACCTCGTCGACTGGTCCGAGGAGGTCTTCGACCGCATCGTCGCCGACTTCGACTGCTTCGCGGCGCGGGTCGGGCTCGGCGCGGTCTGGGCGCTGCCGATGAGCGCGCTGCACGGCGACAACGTCGTCGAGAGCTCGGCGCGGCTCGGGTGGTACGCGGGGCCGCCGCTGCTCGAGCACCTCGAGACGGTGGAGCTGCCGGCGGGTGAGCCGGGCGAGCTGCGCTTCCCGGTCCAGTGGGTGCTGCGCGACCTGGCCGGCGACGGGCGCGCCTACGCGGGCCGCGTCGCGGGCGGCGAGCTGCGGCCGGGCGCCGAGGTCGTCGCGCTGCCCGCGGGCGCGCGGGCGCGCGTGGTCTCGGTCGAGACGCTCTCCGGCCCGCTCGAGGCCGCGCCGGCGGGCCAGTCCGTGTCGGTACGCATCGACCGCGAGCTCGACCTCGGGCGCGGCGACATGCTCGTCGCGGCGGAATCCGCCCCCGTGCCCCAGCGGGAGCTCGAGGCCGACGTCTGCTGGCTCTCGGAGGCGCCGCTGCGCCCCGGCGCTCGGCTTGCCCTCAAGCACGGCACCGCGACCGTGCGGGCGGCGGTGGACGAGGTGGCCGACCGGCTCGACCTCACGACCTCGGAGCGCGCTCCCGCTCCGGACGGCCTCGCGCTCAACGACATCGGCCGGGTCCGCCTGCGCGTCTCCCGCGCACTGCCGCTCGAGCCCTACTCCGCCAACCGCGTCACCGGCGCGTTCGTGCTCATCGACGAGGGGACGAACGACACGGTCGGCGCGGGCATGGTCGCGGGCTAGGTAACCAGGCGGAAGACGACATCCGCCCGCTCGCGGGTGGCGGCGACGACGGCGGCGTTGGCCTGGTCCGAGCGCATCACCCACGCGCGTGCGACCTCGGGCGCCTTGCCGAAGTCGATGTGGCGCTGGATCAGCCACCGGAGCCGGGTGTCCTCGTCCATCTCGACGTACCAGGCCTCGTCGAGCAGCGGCCGCACTCCGGCCCAACCGCCGTCCGCGGCCAGGAGGTAGTTGCCCTCGGTCACGACGAGCGGGACCGACCGCGGGACGGCGATCGCGCCGGCGATCGGCTCTTCGATCTCGCGCCGGAACCCGGGCGCGTAGACCATGTCGTCCTCGCGCGCGCGCAGGCGGGCGAGCAGCGCGACGTAGCCCGCCACGTCGAACGTGTCGGGCGCGCCCATCCGATCGCGCCGGCCGAGCCGCACCAACTCCGGCTGGGCGAGATGGAAGCCGTCCATCGGCACGAGCACCGCCGCGTCGCCGAGCGCGTCCACGACCACGCTTGCGAGCGTCGACTTGCCGCCCCCGGGCGGGCCCGCGATGCCGAGGATGCGGCGGTCGCCGGAGGCGAGCCGGCGGGCGCGCGCGAGCAGCGCATCGATGTCGTCGATGACCATGCAGGCGGGATATTGCCTCGCGCTAGGCTGCGCCGCCAATGCGCCCCCTTCTGATCGCCGTCCTCGCCCTCGCCCTGCTCGCCCCGACCGCCGCCGGCGACGACCCGGCCCAGCACCCGCCGAAGATGCCCAACTAGCAATGTCGCAGTTCCTCGGTGCGTCGGATAACGGCTGAACCGCGCATCGAGGGGTCGAGGAGGGTGCGGGCCGGCGAGATGACCGGAACGCCTCGCTTCGTGTCATGCCTGGCCGCCACCGTCAGAACCGCCTCGATCCGGCATTTCGTTCCTCTCGAACGCGTCCCGAGTGGCCCGGGGAACGAACTGCCGGTACCACCGGCACAACGTTCCTCGCCGCCCGCAATCCAACTTCGAGAGGAACGAAATGCCGTTGCCATCCGGACACCCTCCCTCACCAGCCGCCGTTCGCCCGCGCCCTCCAGACTTGGCACAGAGCCGACTCAGACCAGGCGCGCCTCGCAGTCGCGGAGCCGGGCGATCACCGCCGCCTCCTCCGCCACGTCGACCGGCTCGCCCAGCCACTCGACCGACAGCTCGAGCACGTCGCCCTTCTTGTGGCCGCGCCAGAGGCCGCTGAGCTGGCCGTCCGCGAGCACGACGCCCGGGCGCCCGACCGGCGGGAAGAGCCGCTTCCTCAGCGCCCCGTCCGGCACGAGCGTGGCGCGGTCGGGCTGCGCGACGTAGGGATCGTGGCCGCCGAGCAGGCGGACGCCCGCCGCCGCCGGCGGATCCTCGAGCCGAGCCACGTCCGACGCGAGCACGAACCCCCGCCGGCCCTCGACGGCAGCCGGCTCCAGCTCGTCCTCGACCGCCTCGAACAGCCTCTTCGCGTGCGACGCCGCGGTCTGCGCCCACGACGCGAGCTGCGAGTGCGTCGCCGGGCCGTACACGCGCAGGAACCGCCGCACGAGCTCGGCCCGGGCGTCGGCGAGCGACATCGATGGGGGCTCCGCCAGCTCCCACGTCGCCTTGCCCGGCATCACGGTGACCTCCAGCGGCCCGAGCGCGCGCCAGAACCCCGGTCGGACGTGGTGGCTCTGGCACCCGCGGCACCACGGCAGCAGCCCCGCCGGCAGCCGCTCGCGCATCGCCTGATGGAACGCGTCCCGATCCAGCGGCCCCGCGGCGAGGCCGTCCCGCGCCGCCGCGGCCACCAGCGTCAACGCCTCCCCCACCCCGTAGCCCTCCCCGATGACCTCCTTCGCCGGCGCCGCGCCCACCAGCGCCTTCAGGCCAGCCTCGTCCTCCGGCACCAGCGCCGCCGTGAACACCCGCGCGTCCGCGCGAGGCACCACGTACGGCGCCCCGCGGAACGAGTTCACCTGCACGACGTCGGGCGGCAGCGCGTCGAGAGAGCGGGCGCGCAACGCGGCGAGGCAACCCCACCCCGGGGGGTACTCCTGCAACCCGATCGCGGCGACCGCCACCGCAGCCCCGACCCGCCGGTCCAGGTGGTGCCCCGCCACCCGGAACGCCAGCGCCTGGTCGGCCCCGACGTCGAGCACGCTACGTGTCGGTCCGCGCGCGCGAGGGCTGCACGCGCTTGGGCTCGCCCGGCTGCTTGGTGAAGTGCGGCGGCCACGGAGCGTCCTCGAGCCCGCGCTCCTCGGCGTCGCGATGCGCCAAGTCGAGCAGCGAGTCGAGCGACGCCGCGGTCGAGTCGATCGATGCGCTCGGGTCGCCGACCGTCCGCAGCCGCTCCGGCACCGTGTCGATGCGGAAGTCGCCGAGCTCGCAGTCCGGCACCTCGTCCCAGCTCACGTGGCACGCGACGCGCGCGTCGGGCACCGGGCGGATCGAGTACCCCGCCGCGACCGTGTGGTCCTTCGCGTTCTGGTTGTAGTCGACGAAGACGGCGTCCGGCGGGCGCTCCTCCTTCCACCATTTCGAGGTTGCCATCCCCTCGCCGCGCCGCTCCACCTCGCGCGCCAGGGCGAGCGCCGCCGCGCGCACCGTCGTGAAGTCCCACTGCTGGTGGATGCGCACCATGATGTGCATCCCGCGCGAGCCCGACGTGCGGGGGAAGCCGGCGAGCCCGTGCTCGCGCAGGACCTCGCCCGCGAGCAGCGCGACGCGGCGGACGTGGTCCCAGGGCGCGCCGGGCATCGGGTCGATGTCGACGCGCAGCTCGTCGGGATGGTCGAGGTCCGAGCGCCGCACGGGATGCGGGTTCCAGTCCACGTTGCCGAGCGAGACCGCCCACAGGAGGTGCGCGGCGTCGACCGGCACGAGCTCCTCCGCCTCGCGCCCGGACGGGAACTTCAGGACCGCGGTCTGGAGCCATTCGGGGCGCTTCTCCGGCACGCGCTTCTGGTAGATCGCCTTCGTCTCGATCCCGCCCGGGAAGCGCTTGAGCATCGTCGGCCGCTCGCGGACGTGGTTGAGGATCGCGTCCGCGCAGTCGACGTGGTAGCGGGCGAGGTCGCCCTTCGTCCAGCCCGACTGCGGGAAGTAGACCTTGTCGGGGTTGGAGAGCCGGAGCTCGTGGCCGTTGAGCTCCAGTGTCAGGTACTCGGTCGGCACGACGCGAAGCGTGACACGATGCCGCCGTGCCTGTCCGTGAGCGCCCCGTGCTCGTCGCGCCCGACTCCTTCAAGGGCACGTTCCGCGCCGCCCAGGTCGCCGGCGCGATCGGCCGCGGGCTCGAACGGGCCGGGCTGATGCCGCCCGACCTGCTGCCGCTCGCCGACGGCGGCGACGGCACGCTCGACGCGCTGCTCGTCAACCTCGGCGGGGAGACGGCCTCCCTCCGCGTCAAGGACCCGCTCGGGCGCGAGATCGAGGCGGGCTACGGCCTCGTCGAGGACGGCGGGACCGCGCTGATCGAGATGGCGGCCGCCTCCGGCCTCGCGCTCGTCGCCGAGGACGAGCGCGACGCGTGGCAGGCGAGCACCTACGGCACCGGCCAGCTGATCGCCGACGCCGCCGCCCGCGGCGCCCAGGTGATCCTCGTCGCGGTCGGCGGCTCCGCGACGACCGACGGCGGCGCCGGCGCGCTCGAGGCGATCGAGGAGGCCGGCGGGCTCCAGGGCGCCAAGATCGTCGTCCTCTCCGACGTCCAGACGCCGTGGGAGCGCTGTGCCGAGGTCTTCGGGCCCCAGAAGGGCGCCGACCC
>JAXDGC010000108.1:0-3157 GCA_034665245.1 Solirubrobacteraceae bacterium
TGCGTCGTGGCGACCTCAGCGTCACCGAGGTCTGCTTCGAGGTCGGCTGCGCGTCGCTGGGGACCTTCAGCACTCGCTTCACCGAACTGGTCGGTGTGCCGCCCAGCACCTACCGGCGCCGCGAGGGGCACGCGACGGCGGGGATGCCGCCGTGCGTCGCGAAACAGGTGACGAAACCGATCAGGAATCGAGAGGCGCGGTCACCGAGCCGCACCTAGAGTCACCGCCATGGCCATCACGATTCACTCGACCCTCCTCCCGCATGACGACCCGGACGCCTCCCTGGCCTTCTATCGCGACACCCTCGGCTTCGAGGTCCGCAACGACGTCGCATACGGCGGGATGCACTGGATCACGGTCGGCCCCGTCAACCAACCCGGCACGTCCATCGTCCTGTATCCGCCGGCCGCCAGCCCCGGCCTCACCGACGACGAGCGCCGCACCATCGCCGAGATGATGGCCAAGGGCACCTACGCCAGCATCAACCTGGCCACGGACGACCTCGACGGAACCTTCGAGCGGCTGCAGGCCAGCGACGCCGCCGACGTCGTCCAAGAGCCGACCGAGCAGCCGTACGGCGTTCGCGACTGCTCCTTCCGCGATCCCGCGGGCAACCTGATCCGCATCCAGGAGATGCGCTGAGCCGTCCGGCGATCGCAGCCGGGACCTAGTTCCCCAGCGACGACCAGATGTCGATCTTGGTGCGGATCCTGTCGATGACGGCGTCGGTGAACTCCGTCGTCGTGGCGTTGCCGCCCAGGTCCACGGTCTTGTCCCCGCCGGCGATCGTCTCCAGCACGCTCTCGTAGATCGCGCGCGAGGCGCGGTCGGCGCCCCGGACCCCGCGCACGTGGCCGTAGCTCAGCACCGCGGCGCAGGCGAGGATCATCGCCATCGGGTTCGCGAGGTCCTTGCCCTGCAGCGACGGCGCGGTCCCGTGGGGCGCCTCGGCCATCGCGACGTCGATCTCGTGGTCGTCGTCGAACGCCAGCAGCACGGACTCGGCGCCCGCGATCGAGCCGAACATCGGGAGCACGAGGTCCGACAGGCAGTCGCCGTCGCGGTTGAGGGCGGGGATCACGAGCGGCGTGTCCGCGGCGCCCGAGATCAGGCCGGCGTAGGTGGCGTCGATCAGCACCGGGCGGTACTCCACGTCCTCGTGGCGCTCGGCCGCGCGGTCGAGCTCCTCCTTGAGCATGCCCTCATAGACGGGGGACACGGTCCACTTGGGCCCGCCGTAGACGACGGCCTCGGTGCGCTCGGCGGTGCGGAACGCGTACTCGGCGACCGCGCGGCAGGTCGACCGCGTGATCTTCTCCGTCCGGTAGGCGACCTCGTCGTCGGAGTCCTCCTCGCCCTCGCGCCACTGCTTCGCCCCGTAGGCGTCCTCGACCGCCATCCGCACCACCGAGATCGGGTAGTGGACGCCCGACACCGGCCCGACGACGCCGGGGATCCGGCGGCCCGTGCGGATGATGACCTTGCCGTCGACCGCCTCGCGGAGGATCCGGTTGGGGGAGCCGACGTCGTCCTTGCCCTCGGGGGTGATCGTCGCCGCCTTGATGCCGAATCCCGCCTCGCGCATGGCCTCGGCGGCCTCGGTGACGACGGCGTTGTCGGTCTCGCGGCGGTTGTCGAGCGAGAGGTCGAAGTTGACGAGCTCGGCCTCGACGCCGGTCACGTCGGAGTCGAGCACGCGGATCGCCTGCTCGAGCAGCTCCTGCCCCGTCTCGTCGCCCTCGAGGACGATGATCTTCAGGTCTTCGGCCATCGGCGGCGGAGCCTACTCAGAGCGAGCGGTCGCGGGCGTGGGCAGGGAGCGGCTCGAGGCCCTCCTCGAAGCCCGGAAGCGCCGCCACGCGCTGGACCCACGAGGCGACCGCGGGATAGTCGGCGACGGGGACCCCGGCGTCGTCGGCGACGTGGACGTAGCCGTAGAGCGCGAGGTCGGCGATCGTGTAGGAGCTGCCCACGAGAAAGCTGCGAGCCGCAAGCGCGCGCTCGAGCGTGGCCAGCGCGTCGCGGCCGCGACGCCGGCGGTCGGCGAACACCTCGGGAACGAGGTCGGCGCGGCTGCTCAGCGCCAGGAAGCGCGCCACCCCGATGTTCGCCTCGATCTGGTTCTGCTCGAAGAACATCCAGGCGTGCACCCGCGCCCGGGCGAGCGGGTCGGTGGGTAGGAACGCGGTGCCCTCCGCGAGATAGAGCAGGATCGCGCCGGACTCCGCGAGGAACTCGCCCGAGTCGAGCTGGAGCACCGGGAGGCGGCCGTCGGGGTTGCGCGCGAAGTGCTCGGGGGTACGCGTCTCGCCGGCGAACAGGTCGAGCTGCTCGCGCTCGTAGTCGGCCCCGACCTGGTCGAGCATCACACGGGCCTTCAGGCAGTTGCCCGAGGAAGGGTGCTCGTAGAGGATCAAGCGGCTTCGGCGCCGTCGAGCTCGAGCTCGCCCGAGTGCTCCTCGAGGGCCGCGATGACGATCGCGACGTGCTCGTCGAAGTCCACACCGAGGTCCTCCGCGCCCGCGCGCAAGGCGTCGCGGTCGATCGCGGCGGCGAAGGCGGGCGTCTTCATCTTCTTCTTGACCGACTTGGGCGTCATCCCGTGGATGCCCTGGGGGCGCACGTAGGAGCAGGCCATGACGAAGCCGGAGAGCTCGTCGACGGCGTAGAGCGTCTTCTCCATCGGCGTCTCGCGCGGGACGTCGAGGTAGTCGGCGTGCGAGGCGACCGCGCGGACGAACTCCGGCGAGAAGCCCTGGCGCTCGAGCTCGGCCATGCCCATCCGCGGGTGGCCGGTCTCGGCGTCCGGGAAGCGCTCGTAGTCGAGGTCGTGGAGCATGCCGACGAGGCCCCACTCCTCCTCGTCGCCGTCGAACCGCGGCGCGTAGGCGCGCATCGCCGCCTCGACCGCCAGGACGTGCTTGCGAAGCGAGGCCGACTCGGTCCACTCGCAGAAGAGGGACCACGCCAGATCGCGCGAAAGGGGCTGCGACATGGCTGGTACCCTAGCCCGCCGCTCGACCATGGAAAAGCTCGTCATCGAGGGCGGCGTGCCGCTGTCCGGCACCATCGTGCCCGCCGGCAACAAGAACGCGGCCCTGCCGCTGCTGGCCGCCAGCCTGCTCACCGACGAGCGGGTGGTGATCGCCAACGTCCC
>JAXDGC010000109.1:0-5102 GCA_034665245.1 Solirubrobacteraceae bacterium
GCGCGCGCGGCCCCTGCTCGGCGAGGTCGTGCAGCCCGCCGACCGACGGCAGCAGCTCGGCGAGGATCGCCTCCGTGCGCGGCTGGCCGACCGTGTCCGCGAGGGCGTCGGCCAGGTCCTCGAGCTCGTCGAGGATCGCCGTCGCCGCGCGGCGCAGGTAGCGGGCGCGTGCCGCGGTGGGCACGAGGGCCCACAGCGGCTGGGGCGGCGCGGAACGGGCAACCATCGGCCGGGCACGCTATCCCAGCCACGCCGCTCGCTCAGTCCTCGCGGCCGCGTGCCTTCCGGATCGCCTCGAGCCGCGCCCGCGCCTCGGGCTCGCCCTCGTCGGGGAAGTAGAAGCGCAGGCTCTCGAGCCCCTCGGGCAGGTGCTCCTGGTCGTTCACGTGGCCCGGATGGTTGTGCGGGTAGTCGTAGCCCTTCCCGCGCCCGAGCTTGCGCGCCGCCGGGTAGGCGGCCGAGCGCAGCGGCGCCGGCGCGGGCTTGGCGCCGTGCTCGCGGATGTGCCCGCGGACCTCGCCGATCGCTCGCTTCACGGCGTCGGACTTGGGCGCCAGCGACAGGTAGATCGCGGCCTGGGCGAGCGCGAACTCGGCCTCCGGGAACCCGACGTGCTCGACCGCGTGCGCGGCGGCGACCGCGATCGGCAGCGCCTGCGGGTCGGCGTTGCCGATGTCCTCGGAGGCGAGCACGATCATCCGCCGCGCGATGAAGCGCGGGTCCTCGCCGCCCTCGATCATCGCCGCGAGGTAATAGAGGGACGCGTCGGGATCGGAGCCGCGCGTCGACTTGATCCACGCCGAGATGTAGTCGTAGTGCTGGTCGCCCGCCTTGTCGTACAGGACCGCCTTGCGCTGCAGCGAGTCCTCGGCGTCGCCCAGCGTGACGCGCGGCTCCTGCCCGCGGCGCGCGGTCGCGATCGCCAGCTCGAGCGCGTTCAGCGCCGTGCGCGCGTCGCCGCCCGAGCGCACGGCGAGGAACGTGGTCACCTCGCCCGGCACCTCGAGCCCTTCGCCGGCGCCCCGCTCGAGCGCGCGCCGCAGCAGCGCCTCGACGTCATCGGCCTCGAGCGCGTGCAGCTCGTAGACCTGAGCACGCGAGAGCAGCGCGGAGTTGACCTCGAAGTAGGGGTTCTCGGTCGTCGCCCCGATCAGCGTCAGCAGCCCCTCCTCGACGGCCGGCAGCAGCGCGTCCTGCTGGGCCTTGTTGAAGCGGTGGATCTCGTCGAGGAAGAAGATCGTCGCGCGGCCGTGTGGCCCGCCGCGCCGCTCGCGGGCACGGGCGATCACCTCGCGCACCTCGGGGCGGCCGGCGTTGACCGCCGAGAGCTCCTCGAACGCGGCGGCGGCGTGCTCGGCGGCGAGCCGCGCCAGGGTCGTCTTGCCGGTCCCGGGCGGTCCGTAGAGGACCATCGAGTGCGGCTGGCCCGACTCGAGCGAGGCGCGCAGCGCCGAGCCCTCGCCCAGCAGGTGCTCCTGGCCGACGAACTCGGCCAGCGTGCGCGGGCGCATCCGCGCGGCCAGCGGGCCATCGGCCGGCTCCTCGCCGCGCTCCTCCTCGGGCGGATCGAACAGTCGCTCCATTTCGCACAAGTATGGCGGCCGCTTTGTCCAATCGGGGTCCGTCACCCGACAATAGGGTCGTGGAAGAAGTGAGCCAGACAGCCGGCGCCGCCGAACCGAGCGACACAATCGCCCCCGGCGCCCCGCCGAGCGGAGCGGTGACGAACGCGCGGCGCGAGGCAGCGGACATCCGGCTGCGCGGGCTGACCAAGCGCTACGGCGACTTCGCCGCGGTCGACGGCATCGACCTCGAGATCGCGCAGGGCGAGTTCTTCACGCTGCTCGGGCCCTCCGGCTCGGGCAAGACGACGACGCTGCGCCTGATCGCCGGCTTCGCGATCCCCGACGCCGGGACGGTCGAGCTGCGCGGCAGCGACGTCACGGGCCTGCCGCCGTACGCGCGCGACGTCAACACGGTCTTCCAGGACTACGCGCTGTTCCCGCACATGTCGATCGGCGACAACGTCGAATACGGCCTGCGGATCGCCAAGGTCCCGCGCGAGGAGCGCCGGCGCCGGGCCTCCGAGGCGCTCGAGCTCGTGCGCCTCACCGGCTACGAGAAGCGCTCGCCCGCGCAGCTCTCGGGCGGCCAGCGCCAGCGCGTCGCGCTCGCCCGCGCCGTCGTCAACCGCCCGAAGGTGCTGCTGCTCGACGAGCCCCTGGGCGCGCTCGACCTCAAGCTGCGCCAGGAGATGCAGGTCGAGCTCAAGCAGATCCAGGGCGACGTCGGCATCACCTTCGTCTACGTCACGCACGACCAGGAGGAGGCGCTGACGATGAGCGACCGCCTCGCGGTGTTCAACCGCGGGCGGATCGAGCAGGTCGGGCCCCCGGCCGACGTCTATGAGCGCCCCGCGAACGCGTTCGTGGCGGGCTTCGTGGGCGTCTCGAACCTGCTCGAGCGCGGCGGCTGCCGCTTCACGGTCCGCCCCGAGAAGGTGCGCCTCGTCGAGGACGGAGACGAGTCCGGACTGCACGTCGAGTCCGGCCGCATCCGCGACGTCGCCTACGTGGGGATGGTGACCCGCTACCTCGTCGACCTCGACGCGGGCGGGGAGCTGCAGGTCGTCCGCCAGAACCTCGAGACCTCCTCGGCGGAGGCGCTCGAGCAGCGCGGGCGTGAGGTCAGGATCGGTTGGCGCGAAGAGCACACATACGCGGTCGAGGACAAGGAGAAGTCATGAGGAACGGTCCATGGACGGTGGTCTTGGCGATCGCCGCGGTGCTGTCGCTGGGGGTGGTCGCCTGCGGCGGCAGCGACTCGACGAGCACGTCCAAGAGCGGCGGCATCAAGGCGCCGAAGGGCCCGAAGGCGCTCGCCTCGCTCGGTCAGGGCGAGGGCAAGGTCAGCCTGATCGCCTGGGCGGGCTACGTCGAGGACGGCTCGACCGACCCGAAGGTCGACTGGGTCTCGGACTTCGAGAAGCAGACCGGCTGCCAGGTCTCGGTCAAGGTCGGCAACACCTCCGACGAGATGGTCACGCTGATGCGCACGGGCCAGTACGACGGCGTGTCGGCCTCGGGTGACGCCACGCTGCGGCTGATCGCCGGCGGCGACGTCGCCCCGGTCAACACCGACCTCGTCAAGAACTACGCCGACGTCTTCGACGCGCTGAAGAACCAGCCCTTCAACTCCGTCGACGGCAAGGCCTACGGCATCCCGCACGGTCGCGGGGCGAACCTCCTGATGTGGCGCTCGGACAAGATCAAGCAGGCGCCGGACTCCTGGGGCGCGGTGTTCGACCAGGCCGCCCAGCACAAGGGCAAGGTCACCGCCTACGACAACCCGATCTACATCGCCGACGCCGCCCTCTACCTCAAGGCGACGAAGCCGGAGCTCAAGATCGACAACGTCTTTGAGCTCGACGACAAGCAGTTCCAGGCCGCGGTCGACCTGCTCAAGGCGCAGCGCCAGAACATCGGCGAGTACTGGTCGGACTACACCAAGGAGCAGGCGGCGTTCGCCAACGGCAACTCGCAGATCGGCACGACCTGGCAGGTGATCGCGAACCTGCTCGAGGCCGACAAGGTGCCGATCAAGACGACGCTGCCCAAGGAGGGCGCCACGGGGTGGTCGGACACGTGGATGATCTCGTCCAAGGCCAAGCACCCGAACTGCATGTACATGTGGATGGACCACATCATCTCGCCGAAGACGAACGCCGCAGTGGCGGAGTGGTTCGGGGAGGCGCCGTCGAACAAGAAGTCCTGCGCGAAGACCGCGGTGAAGGACCACTGCAAGATCTTCCACGCCGACGACGAGAACTACTTCTCGAAGGTCTCGTACTGGACCACGCCGCGGAAGGCCTGTGGCGATGACCGCGGGACGGTCTGCAAGGACTACTCCGAATGGGTCCAGGCGTGGACGGAGATCAAGGGCTGAGAAGGCTCTCGCTGCACGGACGGCCCCGGCTGCAGCTCGGTCTGCTGCTGTCGGGGCCGCTCGGCTGGCTCGGCCTGGCCTACCTCGGCTCGCTCGTCGTGCTGTTCGTGGCGGCGTTCTGGCACCTCGACCCCTTCAGCTCGGAGGTGGTGCGTGGCTTCTCGTTCCAGAACTTCCAGACGCTGTGGGACTCCGACGTCTACCGGAAGATCGCGGGCCGGACGGTCGCGATCGCCGCCGCGGTGACGGTCACGGACGCGCTGATCGCGTTCCCGATCGCCTTCTACATGGCCAAGGTCGCCCGGCCGCGCACGCGCAACCTGATCGTCGTCGCGGTGCTGATGCCGCTGTGGTCGAGCTACCTCGTCAAGGTCTACGCGTGGCGGACGATCCTGTCGGAGGACGGGATCCTCAACTGGGCGCTCGGGCCGTTCGGGCTCCACGGCCCGGGCTTCGGCAACGTCGCCACCTGGCTCGTGTTCTCCTACCTCTGGCTGCCGTACATGATCATCCCGCTCTACGCCGGGCTCGAGCGCATCCCGGACTCGCTGCTCGACGCGTCCGGCGACCTCGGGGGCAAGCCGGGGACGACCGTGCGCCGCGTGATCCTCCCGCTGGCGCTGCCGGCGATGGTGGCCGGGTCGATCTTCACGTTCTCGCTGACGCTGGGCGACTACATCACGCCGAACCTCGTCTCGAGCACGCAGTTCATCGGCAACGTCGTGTACTCGAACGTCGGCGTCGCCAACAACCTCCCGCTGGCCGCCGCGTTCGCGACGGTGCCGGTGGTCGTGATGATCCTCTACCTGCTCGGCGCGCGGCGGCTCGGCGCGTTCGATTCCCTCTGATGGCCATCTCGCCGCGCATGAAGGCGCTGCTGCGCTTCGCGACCGGGTTGACGCTCGCGTTCATCTACACGCCCCTGATCGTGATCGCGCTGTACGCGTTCAACGAGCGCCGCACGCAGACGTGGCCGATCCCCGGGTTCACGCTCGACTGGTTCGCGAGGGCGTTCCACAACCCCGGCGTGCGCGACGCGCTGCTGACCTCGCTGAAGGCGGGCCTGGCGGCGACGGCGATCGCGGTCGTGCTCGGCTCGCTCGCCGCGACGGCCGTCGCGCGCTACCGCTTCTTCGGGCGCGAGGCCGTGTCGTTCC
>JAXDGC010000110.1:0-4576 GCA_034665245.1 Solirubrobacteraceae bacterium
CGAGGACTTCGACCCCGCCACCTCCGGGCTCAACCGCCTGCGCATGGAGCAACACCACGGCCTGCTGTTCGCCGACGTCTCCGGCACCGCCGGCCCGCTCGCCGACCACCTCGGCGACCTCACGCCCCACCTCGAGCACTACCGCCTCGGCGAGCTCGAGCGCGCCGCCGCCATCACCTACGACGTCGGCTCGAACTGGAAGGCGATCGTCGAGAACTACTCGGAGTGCCTGCACTGCCCGGGCGTGCACCCCGAGCTCAACCGCCTCTCGCACTACCTCAGCGGCGACGAGTACGAGGGCGCGGGCGCCTGGTGCGGCGGCTCGATGACGCTGACCGAGGGCACCGACACGATGGCGTCGAACGGCGGGCACGCCAACCGCCCGCCGATCGCCGGGCTGACCGAGGCCGAGCAGCGCGACGTCCTCTACTTCGCGCTCTTCCCGAACCTGCTCGTGTCGCTGCACCCCGATTACGTGATGGTCCACACGCTGTGGCCGCGCGGCGCCGGCCGCACGGAGGTCGTGTGCGAATGGTACTTCGAGCCCGAGACGATCGCCCGACCCGGCTTCGACCCCGCCGACGCGGTGGACTTCTGGGACACCGTCAACCGCCAGGACTGGCACGTCTGCGAGCTCGTCCAGCGCGGGATCGGATCGCGCGGCCACGTGCCCGGCCGCTACACGGAGACGGAGCAGACGGTCCACGCGTTCGATCAGCTGATCGCCGAGGCCTACCTGACGCCGTGAGCGGCTCCTACGGCTTGAGCCGACGGCCGGTGGCGAACAGCCAGACGCTCCAGCCGACCGACAGCGAGGCGATCAGGGCGGTGACGCCGAGCGACAGCCCGATCGGCATGTCGCTCTTGCCGAGGAACCCGTAGCGGACCGCGTCGATCAGGTAGTGCACCGGGTTGGCGCGCGAGAGCTCCTCCCACGGCGAGGGCAGCCGCGCGACCGAGTAGAAGACGCCGCCGAGGAACGACAGCGGCAGGATCACGAGGTTGGTCACGAACGCGGCGTGGTCCCACGACTCGGCGTAGATCCCGACGACGACGCCGAAGGAGCAGAACAGCACGAGCAGCAGGAAGATCGCGGCGGCGAGCGCGAACGGGGCGTGGATCGGCACGCCGGTCAGCGCCACCGCGACCGCGAGCAGGCCCGCTCCGATCAGCAGCGCGCGCACGGCGCCGCCGACGTTGAGTGCGAGGTTGACCTGCCAGCCGCGCATCGGGGCGGCGAGCACGTCGTTGAGGTAGCGGTCGAAGCGCGCCTGGAACACCGTCGCCGAGTTGTTGGCGTAGGCGGCCTGGGCCATCGTCATCGTGATCAGCCCCGGGACGATGTAGACGTCGTAGGAGACGCCGTCGATCTGGCGGATGCGGGCGCCGAGCGAGAGCCCGAACACGAGGATGAACAGCGAGCTCGAGAGGATCGGCGCGAGCACGGTCTGCGTCCACAGCTTCAGGACGCGCTTGACCTCGCGGCCGGAGAGGGCGATGAGTCCGCGGTGCGTCACCGCTCGAGCGTAGAAGCCCCGGCGCTGGCGACCACGACGAGGCCGACCGCGAGCCAGTCGCGCGCGGCGAGGCCCTGGCCCAGCACGACGAAGCCCGCGAGCGCCGCGACCGCCGGCTCGAGCGACATCAGCACGCCGAACACGCGCGCCGGCAGCCGCCGCAGCGCCTCGAGCTCGAGCGAGTAGGGCAGCACCGACGAGGCGAGCGCGACGGCGAGGACCGCGCCCAGCAGCTCCGGCCGCAGCAGCTCCGTGCCGGCGCCCGCGATCCCGAACGGCGCGACGAGCGCCGCGCCGGCCACCATCGCCACCGCGAGCCCGGTGCCGCCGGGGAACAGCCGGCCGGTGCGCGCCGACAGCAGGATGTAGGCGGCCCAGAGCGCGCCGGCCGCGAGCGCGAACGCGACCCCGGTGGCGTCGAGCGAGCCGCCACCGTAGTCGGCGAGCAGCGCGATCCCCGCCGCCGCCAGCACGACCCAGAGCGCGTCGAGCGCGCGCCGCGAGCCCGCCACCGCGACGCCGAGCGGGCCGATGAACTCGAACGTCACCGCGACGCCGAGCGGGATGCGGTCCATCGCCTCGTAGATGCAGAGGTTCATCGCGCCGAGTGCGAGCCCGAACGCGATCGCGACGCCCAGGTCGCCGCGCGGATGCCCGCGCAGCCGCGGGCGCCAGATCGCGACGAGCACGACCGCGGCGAAGGCGAGGCGCCCGAACGCCGCGCCCGCCGGCCCGAGGTCGTCGAACAGCTCGACCGCGAACGCCGCGCCGACCTGAAGCGACGAGACGGCGAGCAGGACGAGCCCGACGGCGGGCGCGGCCGCACGCCGCGGCGCCCCGCCGGCGACGCTCAAAGCCGCTTGCTGTAGCGCAGCTCGCGCAACGGCGCGCCGTTCCAGACGCGCTCGCGGATCTCCTTCCCTTTCCGCCAGCCCGACGCCTGGTAGACGCGGCGGGAGTTCGTGTTGCGCACCTCCGTCCACAGCGTCACGTCGGAGCAGCCCGCCTCGCGCATCGCGGCCTCCGCGGCGACGAGCAGCGCGCGGCCGTCCCCCCGGCCCCACGCGCGCGGGTGGGTGAACAGCAGCTCGACCGCGCAGCCCTCGATGACCGCGAACCCGCAGATGCCCTCGTCGTCCTCCGCGACCAGCTCCCCGCCGTTGATGCGCGGCGGCTCCATCTCCGGCAGCGTCTCCCCCGGGACCCCCCACGACTCACGGCCGGAGGCGAGGAACACCTCCGCGATCGCGGCGGCGTCCTCTGCGGTGGCAGGTCGAATCGGCATCCGCGTGGTCGGTCAGGCGAGCGCTCGCGGCCGGCCGAGCCCGTGCTTGGCGCCTTCCTCGAGCAGCCGGGCCTCGGTGACGGCGCCGGCGGTCGCGGTCGGCACCCCCATCGCGAGCTGCGAGTACAGCTGTGCCCAGCTGAGGCGGTCGCCGGCCTCCGCGCCGCGCAGGTCGGCCCACGCGTAGGCGGCGCAGAGCAGGTCGCGATCGCCGGTGACATCGACGACCGGGCCGACGTCGTAGACGGGCACCTCGACGCGGTGGCCGCCGCTCATCGCCAGCGCGCGATCGGCGCCGAGTGTGATGACCACGGTCTCCACCCAGTCGGCGAGCCGCTCGGCGGCCGCCTCGGGCGTGGCGGCGCCGGTCAGGACGAGCGCGTCGGGCGCGTTGAGGAACAGCGCGCGAGCGCCGACCGGGCGCGGCGGCAGCTTGCCCGAGAACGCGCGCGCGTCGTCGTCCCCGCAGGTGAGATAGGAGCGCGTCCCGTTCGGCAGCAGGTCGAGCTGGTCGAGGTTCGCGGCGATCGCCACGGGCGTGAGCGCCGCGACGTCGCCCGCGCGAGCGCGGACCCCCGGATCGACGGTGACCATCGTCCGCTCGGCGCCGACCGGCATCACGACCGTCTCGGGCGTGCGCTTGGTCCGGAAGCCGGCGACGGCGACGCCCTCGGCCTCCAGCTCGCGCCGGACGTACTCGCCGGCGAGATCGTTGCCGAGCGGGGCGACCAGCGCCGTCTGCAGCCCGAGCCGCGCCGCGGCGACCGCGGTGATCGCGCCGCCGCCCGGCGAGCGCATGAGCTCACCGGCGAAGCGCTCCTCGCCCGGTTCGGGCAGGGACTCGAGCCCGACGAAGGTCAGATCGAGATAGGCCGGGGTCGCGACCGCGAGTTCGATGCTGAGCACGGGGCGAGCGTAGCTCAGGCCGCGGGCGGGCGGGAAAGCGCAAGGCCGCTCTCGGCGTCGAAGAAGCGCAAGCCGTCGCGGACGAGGCCATAGCTGACGCGGTCGCCGGGCTGCGCGGGCGAGCGGCCGTCCACGCACAGCACCAGCCGCGTCTCGTCGTCCTGGCGGACGCCGAGGAACGTCTCGCGCCCGAGCGCCTCGACGTACTCGACCAGGCCGTCGAGCGGGCCGAGGAGCCCGTCGGCCTCCCTCCACGGGCGCGCGTGCTCCGGGCGCACGCCGACGATCGCGCCGGCGGGCGCGCCGAGGTCGAGCGCGAGCCGGTCCGCGGGCGCGAAGCTCATCCCGGGGGAGCCGATGAACCCGGCGACGAACACGTTGGCCGGCGCCTCGTAGACCTCGGCGGGCGTGCCGACCTGCTCGAGCCGGCCCTCGTTCATGACCGCGATCCGGTCGCCCATCGTCATCGCCTCGACCTGGTCGTGGGTGACGTAGACCGTCGTCGTCCCGATCTCCTTCTGCAGCCGCTTGATCTCGCCGCGCGTCTGCACCCGCAGCTTCGCGTCGAGGTTGGAGAGCGGCTCGTCCATCAGGAACACCTGCGGGTCGCGCACGAGCGCCCGCCCGAGCGCCACGCGCTGCTGCTGGCCGCCCGAGAGCTGGCGCGGCCGCCGCTCCAGCAGCGCGTCGAGCTCGAGCGCCGCGGCGGCGCGGCGCACCTGCCCGTCGATCTGCTCCTTTGGCGTCTTGCGCCGGCGCAGGCCGAAGGCGAGGTTGTCGTAGACGGTCATCTGCGGGTACAGCGCGTAGTCCTGGAAGACCATCGCGATGTCGCGCTCGCGCGGGGCGACGCGGTTGACGACGCGCT
>JAXDGC010000111.1:0-2761 GCA_034665245.1 Solirubrobacteraceae bacterium
GGCGGTCCCGGGCGGCCGGCGGGCCAGAACCGTGGCGTCGCCTTCGGCGTCGCCGCCATCGGCATCGGGCTGCTCGTCATCATCGGGGCGCTGATCGCGCTCTCGAGCCTCGCGCGCACGGGCCCGAACGAGGTCGGCGTCGTCTACAACGGCGGCCCGCTCGACAAGAAGACCCAGCGCCAGCTGATCCCGCCCGCCTCGGGGCTGACGTGGACGGGCTGGCTGTCGCAGGACCCGCGCCTGTATCCGTCGGAGGGCTCGCCGCGGCGCTACATCATCACGAGCACGCCCGGGCGCGGCGACCGCGTCGGCGTCGACGACCTCCGCGTCCCGACCGCCGACGGCATCGACGTCGGGCTCGAGGCCAAGATCTCCTTCACCACCGGCTTCACGGGCCAGTCGAACGACGAGCTCGTGAAGTCGTTCGACGCCCGCTTCGGCAACCGCACGTACCCCGTGCCGGGCGCGGCGGGGCGCCTGCATCCGTGGGAGGGCGACGACGGCTTCGGGGCGTTCCTCGACACCGAGTTCCGCCCCGTGCTCGACAACGCGCTGCGCGAGACGATCGGTCGCTTCCGCTGCGACGAGCTCGTCTCCTCCTGCGCGCTGCTCTCCAACAAGGGCGGTTCGCTCGACCAGAAATCGGGCGCCAGGACGAACGCGAATCTCGTCGCGGTGCAGCAGGCCATCGGCGGCGCGCTCAACGACGACCTGTCCAGCAACCTCGGCGGCAAGTACTTCAAGGGCGTGCGCGTCGTGGTGTCCGCTGTCAAGCTCCCCGACCGGGTGCAGGCCGCCGTCAATGACGCCCAGGCCCAGTTCGCCGAGGTCAACAAGGCCAACGCCGACCTCCAGAAGGCGCGCATCCGCAAGAAGGTCAACTCCACGCTCGGCCAGTCGTACGACAGGTGCCCGGCCTGCGCGGAGATCGACGCCCTGAAGTCGATCCCCGCCAACGTCACCGCGATCTCGCTCGGCGGCGGCGGGTCGATCGCGCTGAGCGGCGCCAAGAAGTAGCTCGCCGGGGCGGCCGGTGGCGCTCTTCGACGCCCTGATCCTGTTCGCCATCGTGTGGGTGGCGCTGAGCGTCGCGTGGCTGATCCGGCAGCGGCGCCGGCTGGCCGCCGCTGCGCGCTGGGAGGCGCGCACGCGCGCGCTCGAAGGCGGCGGTCATGTGGTCGAGATCGTCCGCGCGGGCGAGCCGGCGCAGGAGGTGAAGCGGCTCCCCGCCGACCTCGACTGGGACACGCTCGGGACCGAGCTGGCGGAGGCGATGTCCGAGGCCGAGGCGCGCGCGGCGACGCTCAACGGGGCGCGGGCGGCTGCCGCGCCTCCGTCGGCACCTCGCCGCCGTCCTCGGTGAGCGACGGCGGCGGCCACGGCCCGAACCAGTTGTCGCGGGCGCCATCGAGCGTCACGACCGACCCGGACAGCGAGCGCCCGAGGGGCGAGGCCGCGAGCGCGACGAGCCAGGCGTGCTCCTCCTCGCGCCCGAGTCGCTGCAGCGGCACCGTCCGCGCCGCCGCCCTCCAGACCGCCTCGGGGTACTTGCGCAGTGACTCCGTGTCGAAGTGGCCGGCGGCGACCGCGAGCACGGCGATCCCGTCGGCGCGCCACTCCCGCGCGAGCGCGCGCGTCAGTCCCTCGACCGCCGCCCGCGCCGCGCTCGAGTGCGTCATCCCCGGCAGGCCGTGGTGCGGTGACAGCGTGACGTTGACGATCGTGCCGCCGCCCTGAGGACGAAACGCCAACTGCGCCGCGGTGCGCGCCATCAGCTCGGTGCCGCCGACATTGAGGCGCATCACGGCGCGCCAGCCCTTCGGCTCGATCCCCTCGGCCGGCACGAAGTACTGACCACCGGCGTTGTTGACGAGCACGTCGAGGCGGCCGCAGCGGTCAAGTGCGAAGCGGACCATGCGCTCGGCGTCGTCGGGCTCGCGGACATCGCCCGCGATCGCGTGCGCTCCCAGCTCCGCGGCGGTCGCGTCGAGCACCTCGCGGCGGCGGCCGGAGATCACGACCTCCGCGCCGCTCGCCCGGAGCTCCGCCGCCGCGGCGCGGCCGAGGCCGGTTCCACCGCCCGTGACGAGCACGACACGGCCGTCGAGCATCCCGGGGGCGAAGATCTCGGACGCCGGCATCTCGCGCCAGCCTATTGGCTGGGATATGGAGTGGTCGTCTGCGGGAACCCTGTGCTGCATGGGCATCCCCGGCGTCCACATCGAGACGGTCCACAACCCGATCCGCTACACGTACGCTCAGATCGAGCAGGCCTGCAAGGTCGCCGCCGCGCTGGGCCGCGGCAAGCTGATCCTGGCTGAGCCTCCTCGCCGCTAGCGCGCGAAGGCGATCCGGGCGGCGAAGCGAGCGCGCCGCCACGTCGAGCCGTGCGCGATCTCGATCGCGAGCGTCGGCCCCGGGTCGGGGTCCGAGGACTGGCGTGAGGGCGTCAGCACGTGCGCCACGGCGCCCGCGGGGCGCCGCAGCGGTACGACGGTGTAGCCGCTGTGGGCGCTCGCGATCTCGAACCGTGCGACGCGCGGGAGGCGCACCGCGCTCGCGCGCAGGCTGATGCGCGAGCCGTCTCGCAGCACCGCCACGATGCGCGCCGTGCGGCCCCAGCTCGGCAGCAGGACGTCGGCGCGCAGCCGCGCGCGGCCGTAGCGGCGCTCGAGCAGCCAGCGGGTCTCGATCGTGGTCGGGGTGAAGCGGTGTGAGGTGACGGCGCGGAAGCGTCCTGTGGTCAGGCTCCCGCGCGCCC
>JAXDGC010000112.1:0-3144 GCA_034665245.1 Solirubrobacteraceae bacterium
GCGCGCTGCGCCTGCTCTACGAGCTCCACGACCGCGACGGCCTCAGCGCCCGCGGCCACCACCGCGTTCTCCGCGTCGCCCGCACCGCCGCCGACCTCGAGGGCTCCGACGTCGTCGGGCCCGAGCACGTCGCCGCCGCGCTCGCGCACCGGACCGACGCCGCATCTCACCCGGCGGCGGCGTGAAGGCCGCGTGCGATGCGTGCCTGCGGCGCACCGATCTGATCACCGCCGTCGCCGGCTCGATCGATATCGCGTGGCGGGAGAAGCGCGGCCGCACCGCTCGGGTGCTCGCGCTCCCCGACGAGGACCTGCTCGCCCTCGACGCGTCCGCTCGCGCTCGCTATGCGCGCTTCGACGCCGGCCGCGCCCGGCGCCGGATCGCGGACGCCGGGCTGATCGCCGTCTGCCGCTGCGGAGCGGAGTACCCCGACCGCCTGCGCGAGCTGCCCGACCCGCCGGCCTTGCTCCACGTCGCCGGATCGCTCGCCGCGCTGCCCGCCGGCGAGGCGGTGGCGATCGTCGGCGCGCGCCGGGCGACGCCGTACGGCCTCGAGGTCTCGGGGGCGCTCGGCCGCGGGCTCGCTGCCGCGGGGCTTCCGGTCGTCTCCGGCATGGCGCTCGGCATCGATTCGGCGGCGCATGCCGGGGCGTTGGAGGCGCCCGCGCCTGCCGGAGCGCCCGTCGCGGTGCTGGCCGGCGGCGCCGAGACCGCGTACCCGGCGCGGATGCGGAGCCTGCACCGGCAGCTGATCGAGGCGGGGGCCGTCGTGTCGGAGATGCCGCCGGGGTTCACCGGCCATCGCTGGTGCTTCCCGGCCCGCAATCGCATCATCGCCGCGCTCTCGACCCTGACGATCGTCGTCGAGGCCGCGACGAAGTCCGGGTCGCTGATCACCGCCGACCTCGCCACCGACCTCGGCCGCGTCGTCGCCGCCGTCCCCGGCCCCGTCACCTCGCGCTACTCCGCCGGCGCGAACGAGCTGCTGCACGCCGGCGCCGCGGTCATCCGCGGCCCGCGCGACGTGCTCGACCTCGTCTTCGGCGCCGACGCGCCGACGCTCGCGGAGCCGGCGCCGCTCGTGCCACTCGACCCGGCCCAGCGCCGCGTGCTCGACGCCATCGAGCGCGGCCAGGGGACGCTCGCAGAGCTGGCGCGCACGATGGACGAGGCCCAGGCCGCCTCTCGGACGCTGTCGGAGCTGGAGCTGCTCGGGCTCGTGCGGCGCGGGTTCGGGGGACGGTACGTGCGGTGCTCGTGAGGTGTTGGGCTGGCCCGGCGAACAGCGGGCTGGTGAGAGGTGGGTTCGAACCGCCCGGCTCCCACGAATGTCGTCTCGATGGTCCAGGAGCCGATCGAGACGACACTCGTCGCCTCCCGGGCTCGAACTCACCTCCCACCCAGCCGCCGTTGACGTTCGCTCGTCCACCGCGATCGCCGGAGCGCGCCACCCTCCTACCCTGCACGTCATGAGCCGCCCGATCCCAGCCGTCCTCTCGATCGCCGGCTCCGACTCCGGCGGCGGCGCCGGCATCCAGGCGGACCTGAAGGCGTTCGCTCGCTGTGGCGTCCACGGGATGACGGCGATCACGGCGCTGACCGCGCAGAACACCACCGGGGTCAGCGCGGTTCACACGACGCCGCCGGCGATGATCGTCGAGCAGGTACGCCAGGTCGTGACGGACATCGGCGTCGACGCGGTCAAGATCGGGATGCTCGGGACGGCGGAGAGCGTCGGCGCCGTCAAAGAGGCGCTCGGACTCCTCGAGCCCGGCACGCCGGTCGTGATCGACCCCGTGATGGTGGCGGAGTCCGGCGCCGTGCTGCTCGACGACGCGGCCCGCGCGGCGCTCGTCGAGCAACTGCTGCCGCTCGCGACCGTCATCACCCCGAACCTTCCCGAGGCGCGCGTGCTGGCGGGAACCGAGGATGAGCAGGCCGAGAGCCTCGCCCGCACGCTGCACCGCCTCGGCCCAGGAGCCGTCGTCGTCACCGGCGGTCACCGCAACGAGGTCGTGGACGTCTTCTTCGACGGCGACACGCTCGAGCAGATCAGCGGCCCGCGCTACCCCGACGGCGCGGCCCACGGATCGGGCTGCACCCACTCGAGTGCGCTCGCCGCTCATCTCGCGCTCGGTCATACCGCGCTCGAGGCCGCCCGGGCCGCTCGCACGATCGCCTCGGAGGCGGTGCGCGACGGGCTGCGCGAGCTCGGCGCCGGGCCCGGCCCGGTGGATGTGTTCGGCCTCCGACAGCGCGCCGGTCTTGGCGCGCCGGAGCCGCGGCGGACCGCGGCGCCTCTGGCATAATCGGCTTATGAAGTTCCTCCGCATGCGTCCGGGCCATGGCGAGCAGCTGATCGCCGAGGGCGACGTCGAGGTCTCTGAGGACGAGGAGCGCCTCGTCGAGATGTTCCGCCGCCAGCTCGACGACGGGATGTGGGCCGCGGTGCCGACCGTCACCGAGACCGGCCGGCGTGAGGCGGAGATGGTGCGCGCGTTCGAAGATATCCCGCGGGATACCGACCGGGTGATCTTCTTCCCGCGCGCCGCCGGCGGCGCCAGGTAGGCGGGGGAGGGCGGGGGCGTTGACCGTTGCGCTGTGCGCCACCGCGATCGTCGTGCTCGCGCTGCTGTGGGAGATCTCGACGCCGTGGCTGGACCGCCGCCTCGGTGCGCGTCGCGCCCGCAAGGAGGCGCGCCGCGGCCGCGCGCCCGGCGCCTATGACCCGGGCCGCGAGCGCCGCGCCGAGCAGCGCGCCCGCGAGCTGCTGCGCTCCTGCGTCAACGAGGAGGAGTGGGCGATGTACCGCGACCTCGGCTTCCTGCGCGTGTGGGGCGGTCAGGCGTCGGGGCCCGCCGCCACGCACCCGAGCCGCGACCTCGGCGGCGTGCCGTACGCCTACCTGATCTACCCGCACAAGCCGATCGTGGCCTACCTGCCGCAGACCGGCCAGCTGCTCAACGAGTACTGCGTCGAGTTCCCGGACGAGACGCGCCCCTACGGCTCGGCGCGCCTGCCCGACTCCGACGACGTGCTGGCGAAGTGGATGGCGCTGCAGGGCGACGAGCGGCGACTGATCTCCGAGGCCAACCTGCACCTGCCGGGCCGCCAGGTCGATCCCAAGCAGGCCCAGCGCGACCT
>JAXDGC010000113.1:0-7199 GCA_034665245.1 Solirubrobacteraceae bacterium
GGCGTGTGATCGCAGATCGCCACGTAGTCGTAGCCGCGCTCGCGCGCGGCGCGGCCCATCTCCTCGACGCTCGCGCGTCCGTCCGACCACGTCGTGTGGCAATGGAGGTCGCCGCGGACGTCGGCCGGCGAGACGAGGGCCGGCGGCCCGCCGCGGAACGCCTCCTGGCGCAGCTCCGGCGGGCACCAGGGGAGGCCGAGCGCGGAGTAGACGGACTGCTCGTCCGACGCGTCCGGCAGCGGCTCGAGCGCCGCCACGTACGCGGACGAGCCCGTCGCCCGCACGAGGGCGGTCCCGAACCGCTCCGGCTCGGCGGCGACGAGCTCGATCGGCACGCCCTCGACCGTCACCCCGACCGCGCGCCGCTCGGCCTGCTCCACCACCGCGACGATCTGGGGCAGCGACGCGAAGTGCTCGAGTACGGCCGCGGGATCGGGCGCGGCGCAGACCACCGCGAGGTGCTCGCAGGAGTCGCGCCAGCGCCGCACGTCGCCGGCCGCCTCGCCGCCGAGGGCGGCCGCCACGCCTCCGACCAGCTCCCAGGCGCGGTTCAGGAGGAGCGCGCGCGGTCGCGGCTCGCCCTCACGGGCGAGCGCGTCGAGCAGCCGCGCCTCGCGTTTCGGCCCGATCCCCGGCACGGTCCGCAGCCGTCCGGCCGCCGCCGCCTCGCGCAGCTCGCCGGCCGTCCGCACGCCGAGCGCCCGCGCGATCTCGAGTGAGCGGGTCGCCCCGAGCCCGAGATAGCGGCCGAGGCCGACGAGCTCGGGCGAGAGCTCGCGCTCGAGCTCCGCGAGCTCGGCGATCTCGCCGGTCTCCACGAGCTCCCGGAGCCGGCCTTCGATCCCCGGGCCGATCCCGCGCAGCTCGCGCACCCGCCCGGACTTCACCAGCCCGGCGACAGGGACCGCCGCGCTTCGGATCGTCTCGGCGGCGCGGCGATAGGCGCGCGGCATGTAGGGGTTCGCGTCGGCCAGGTCGAGCAGCGACGCGAAGGCCTCCAGGCGGTCGGCGATCCAGGCGTTGTCCACCGAGGCAGTCTCCCCGAGGAAGTGGAACCACCACCTCTTCGCCACGGATGCATCGTCGCGCCGGCGCTCGGATCGCTTGTCCGGTCCACGGACCGTAGTCGCCCACCGGCCTGCGTGGCGTTGTGCGGATGTCCAACCGCATGTGACGGCGTACCGTCGGATCAGGTTCCAGATCCGACCCATCGACCGGAGAAACAACATGCGCCGCTCACTCATCCTTCTCGCCGCTGTGGCCGCGGCGCTCGTCCTCGCAGCCTGCGGCTCGAGCTCGAGCCCGACCGCCTCGACGAGCGGCTCGCCCGCCAAGGCGCCGGCCACACCGGCGACCACGAGCCTCATGATCACCCACATCGTCAAGGGCTGCCATACCTGGGCCGTCGGCGCGGGCACGCCTGTCGCACCGTCCACCACCCTCCACGTCGCCCCCAGCACCACGGTCGTCATCACGAACAACGACGTCATGCCACAGGTACTGAAGAGCGTGTCTGCTGCCGGTGCGGTGCTCACCACCCCGGCGATGAACCGCCCCGGCGCCAAGAGCACCGTCGCTTTGCCGAAGCGGCCCGGCGTCTACACGTTCACCACGAAGCCCGGCGAGGACTACGCCAAGGGCATCAAGACCATCGGCCCGGACAACACGCTGAAGCTGAAGGTCATCGTCGCCTGACCCCAGGCCGACGAGTGCGGTCCCTCGGCAATCGAAGGACTCTTGCTACGTGAATCCCTGAATGGGAGTATCGCCTCGAGTGTGTAACCGGCCAGCGCCTGCGAGGGCGCCGAGCGTTCCCAATTGGACGAGGTGGTCTCTTGCGATCGTTCCTACCGATGCGGCGACTGCCAGGATCGGCGCGGCCAGCCCGGTGGGTGGGGGTCATCCTCATCGCCACCGCGCTTGGCGGCGTTGCGGCGACGGCGACGGCGACGGCCGGTGCTCGGCGCCAAGCCGCGAGCAGCGCCGCGGCGGCGGTCGTCTATGGGGGCGTGACGCCACAGTCCTGGCCGGTGGTCGTGGAAGTGAGCCGCAACGGGAGGAGGATGGTCCGCGCCGCCATCGGGCTCGACCTTCACTGCAGCTCCGGGGACTCATTCGGCCAGACCGACTCATTCATCAGGATTCCCATCAACGCGCGGCGTCGGTTCAGCTCGAGCTACGGCCCCACCACGACCAGGAACGCGGACGGAAGTACCACGGACTTCTCCGGAACTCTGCGCGGCGCGGTGAACGCCGCGAGGACGAGAATGTCGGGCACCTGGGAAGTGACCGAAACGTTCTTCAGCGTCGGCGGCGCCGTCACCGACACCTGTAAGTCGGGCAAGGTCGCGTGGAAGGCCAAGCAATAGACGACCCTGCCGTCAGCGAGGGAAGTCCGTCCTAGCCTCATAGGGCATGACCGACTTCCGACTCGCCGGCATCGACGTGCCCCGCATCGGCCTGGGGACCAACCGGCTCACGGCTGCGTCCCGGAACGTGAGCTTCGTCCGCGATGCCGTGGCCGCCGGCGTACGACACATCGACACCGCGCAGCTCTACAGCGGCGGCGACAGCGAGCGTGCGATCGGCGATGCACTCGGGAGCAGCTCCGAGGACGTGCTCGTCGCCACCAAGGGCGGCTACGGCGGTGCCGGCCAGGGCCGCCCCGCGGTGCTGCGGGCCCAGATCGAGCAGAGTCTGCGGTCGCTGCGCACCGAGGCGATCGGTCTCTACTACCTGCACCGCGTGGATCCGGAAACGCCGCTCGAGGAGAGCCTGGGCGCGATCAAGGCCTATGTCGACCGCGGCGCCATCCGCCATGTCGGGGTGTCGGAGGTCAGCGTGGAACTGGTCGAGCGGGCCCGTCAGGTCGTGCCGATCGCCGCGGTGCAGAACCGCTACAACCTGTCCGACCGCAGGCACGACGATGTCGTCGACTTCTGCGCGCGCGAAGGGATCGCGTTCGTGCCGTACTTCCCGCTGCGCGGCGACGGTGGCCCGGGCGTGGCGGCGGCGGCCGAGCGGCTCGGCGTGACGGAGAGCACGGTGAAGCTCGCCTGGCTGCTGCACCGCTCTCCCGTCGTCCTTCCCATCCCAGGCACGCTGTCGATCGAGCACCTGCGCGAGAACCTCGAGGCACTCGAGCTCCAGCTCGACGACCTTGACGACTTCGCCGCCTGAGTGCGCCACAGGCCGGCGCGGGGCGGCGTCAGTGCGCGATGTCGACGACGATGCGCGTCGGGCCGGTGAGCCGGAAGACACGGAAGCCGGTTCTCCGGCGCAGTCCGAGTCCGAACGAAACGACGCCCTCGAAGTCGCCGGCCGTCTTGATCTGCCGGAGATTCGGGCACAGCGGCGTCCTGACCTGCGGCAGGAGGTTCGTCCCCCCTTGTGTGTGTCCGCGCGCGTTGCGGATCACGACTCGGATGCGCTTGGTGCCCAGCAGCGACACCGGTCGTCCGGAGCCATCGGCGACGATCCGCCTCACGTACCGCACGTCATAGCGCGGAGTCCCGAACCGTGCGCGAATCACGAACCGGTCGAAGGTCGCATGGCACCCGGCGGCGACGCCGAACAACTCGGCTTGCCCACCGCTCCCGGGTGAAGACTTCGGTGCCGTCGTGAACGGCGGCAGGCCGAGCGCAACAGCCGCAAGCGCGAGGAACAACGACAGCGTCACGAGTATCGCGACCATGCGCCGGGCCAGATTTCGCTTTCGCGGGGCGACCACCTGGTCAGGTCTAGATCATCTGGCAGCGCTGGTCAAGCGCTCGCGGGCAGACGGTCTGATTGGAGTCCAGACTTCATCGTCGCCTCATGAGCGCCCGTGACGCTGCGGGCATGGCTACCAACGCGCCCGCTCCGATCCTCGAGGCGTTCGACTACGAGAGCGTTCCCCCCGGCTACTACGACGAGGTCTTCCGCCGCGGTCGCGGGGTCCAGAGCAAGTGGCACCATCTGAAGTTCGCGCGGGTCGCCCGCGAGCTGGAGGGCTCCCGCCGCGTGCTGGACGTCGGCTGCGGGCCGGGGACGCTGGCCGGCAACTTCGGCGCCGGTCACGACTGGGTCGGGACCGACCTGTCCTCGCGTCAGATCGACTACGCGCGGCGGACCTACGGGCACCGCGGCCCGCGCTTCTATCAGGAGAGCCCCGCGGGCCTGCTCGAGGACGACCCGTTCGATGCGGTGACGATGGTCGAGCTGATCGAGCACCTGGACCCGGTGCTCGTGGACGAGACGATCGGCGAAGCGCTCGAGCGCCTGCGGCCGGGCGGCAGACTGATCGTGACGACGCCGAACTTCGGCGGCGCGTGGCCGCTGGTCGAATCCGTGGTCAACCGCTTCGCAGAGGTGACCTACGACCTGCAACACATCAACAAGTTCGATTCCCGGCGGCTCGTCGATCTGCTGGCCAGCCATGGGCTGGACGAACCGCGGGCGGAGCCCTATCTATTCATGGCCCCGTTCGCCGCCGCGCTCGGCTGGCGTCTCGCCGATCGCGTTGCGGAGCTCGAGCGCGGGACGCTCGAGAAGGGCCTCGGGCTGCTGCTGATCGGTAGCGCCGTCAAGCCGGCACGGTGAGCCGGGTGCTCGAGCTCGACCGCCGCAGGGCCACGACGTCCGACCGGCTGCGGGTCCGGGCGATTGCCGTCGCCGAGCGCGGTCCCGCCGGGATGGTCCCGGCGCTCGCCGCCGTCGCGCTGTTCGTCGGTGTGGCGGGTGAGCTGTTGCTGGTGCTGGGAAGCGCGCCCGGGGCGCGGCCCACGGTCAACGAGCTCGCGCTGTGGAGCCTGCGGGGCCTCGCCGCGGCGGGACTGGCGGGGCTGATCGTGGATCGCTACAGGCGGCGCCGAGCCGGCAGCGACGAAACGCCTCCCGTCGAGCCATACGTCCCGCGCGAGGCGGCGCCGCGCGACCTGCTGACGGCGGCGATGCTCGCCGCGGCGGTCGTGCTGCCGGTGCTGCTGGTCCCGGTCCACTACATGGCGGCGCGGACCCACCCGACGACTCTCGTGTGGAATCACTATGGATTCCTGGACAAGCGCTGGCTCACGTCGCTGTTCCTGACCGCGACCATCGGTTCGGCGCTCGCGCTCGCGACCGCCGCGCGGGCGGTGGGGACCGCGCTCCAGCGGCCCGAGTCGTGGCGGGTATGGGCAGCCGAGATCCTCCCCGCGCGGGGGCCCGGCGGCGAGCGCGAGTCCGTCGTCGGCGGGGGGTGGGTGCCGACAGCCCTGAAGCTCCTGTGCGCCGCCGCGGTCGCCGCCTACTTCTTCGGCCCGCCGTGGCACCTGGCGCCGACCCCGATCGACTACCACGAGGCGCTGACGATGGGCGGCGTCCAAGCCGTCAGGACCGGCTCGGTTCCGTACCTGGACGCCGCCGCCGTGCAGTACGGACCCGCGGCCCAGCTGGCGAACGCCGCCTATGTCGCCGTGTCCGGCCGCGTCAGCGTCGACGGCTTCCGCGAGACGTCGCTGTTGCTGCACTGGATCGCCGCGACGCTCTTCCTCGGCGCCCTCGTGCTGCGCGTGCGGCCGCTGATCGCAGCCGTCACCGCGCTCGCCGCGATCACGATCTTCCCGACGTTGCAGGTGTTCAGCGTCACGCCTGCGGGCTACATCGATGGCTTCTGGGGCTGGACGAACACGCTGCGCTACGCGGGTGTGTTCCTGCTCGCGATGGCGTTTCCCGCGCTCGCCGCGCGAGCCGGTGCGGCGCCGGCGCGGGCTCGGTCGGTGGCGCTCGGCGTGGCGTGGGGCATCCTCAGCCTGGTCGCGCAGGAGAACCTGATCGGCGGCGCGCTCGTGCTCGGCGTCCTCTCGGTGCTGCTGGTGGTCACCGGTACCTACGGCCGGCGGGCGGTCCTGACCGCGTTGGGCGGGACCGTGGCGGGCTTCGTGCTCGTGGCCGTCCCCGTCTGTGTGTTCTACGCCGCGCATGGCGCGCTCGCCCGCTTCCTCGGGCTCTACTGGCTCGTGCCGAGCGCGGTCGCAGCGGGATACAGCAATACGCCGTTCGGTGGCCCGGCCTACGCGGCGCTGTATTACGGGTTGCCGTTCCTGCTGGGCGGGCTGCTGCTCGCCGCGCTGCTGAGCGGCAGGCCGCTGCGCGTTGCCACCGCCTGGACGCAGCGCCGAGTCGTGCTCGTATCGGCGCTCGTGGCCGCTCTGATCTGCCACCTCGGCGCGCTCACGCGCTCCGACCCGCCCCACCTCATCAACACCGAGCTCGCGTTGCCGGCCGCCGTCTGCCTTGCGGCGTTCTACCTGCCGGGGCTGCTCGGAGCCCGTTCGCGCCGGTCGCAGTGGATCGGCGGACTCGCGATCGCGATCGCGGCGCTCGCGCTCCTGCCGCTCACGCCCCGCCTGTCGCAACCGAAGCTCGTCGCTCAGAAGCTGTGGCAGCCGCTGCATGCGCGCGTGAGCCCCCCGGCCGAGCCACCGCGGCCCGCCGGGATCCCCGTCCGCTCGGGCGCCGCCGCGCGCGTGGGCGACTCGACGGTGCGCCAACCGCGCTGCTGCACCAAGGGAAACCTGTCGATGGCGCAGCTCGTCGGCTTCCTTGACCGCCTCCACACGGCCGTCGGGGGTCGGCGCGTGCTCGTCGACAGCACGACGAAGCTGACGCCCCCGGCCGTCTACTTCCTCGCCGACCTGCGGCCGGCCCCGTTCCTGCAGGACCGCGGCACGATGGTGCTCAACACCAGCATGGACGGCCCCTGGTATGCGTATATGCACGCTCACCTCGCACAGACCCAGGCGATCGTGACCACGAGCCTGAGTCGCCCCGCGCCGCGCGAATGGCTGGCTGCGTACCCGCGGCATCAGACCATCGCGCTGCACTTCGCCGGGATGAGGGTGCTCGTGCTGAACGCCCCGTCACGAACGCCGTAGCGACCGGTTTCACTTTCGATTCACCTGGACTCGCCAAGCTGCGCCTCATGTTCGCCGTTCCGGCAGGAGTGTCGCTGCGATGACCCCCGTGCTGGTGACGGGCGGGTCGGGTTTTATCGGGTCGCATGTCGTGGATCGGCTGGTGGCGGCGGGTCGGCGGCCGCGGATCTTGGATACGCGTGTGTCTGAGTGGCATCAGCCGTCTGAGGTGGAGACGGTGTTGGGCGACGTGCGGCGGCTGGAGGACGTGATGCGCGCGGCGCGTGGCTGCAGCGCGATCTGTCATCTCGCGGCCGTCGCGGA
>JAXDGC010000114.1:0-5331 GCA_034665245.1 Solirubrobacteraceae bacterium
GACCGGCCGCGTGCTGATGGTCGGCCACCTGCTCCAGTACCACCCGGGCGTCGCGAAGCTGAAGGAGATCGCGGACTCCGGCGAGCTGGGGGAGATCCACTACATCTATTCGAATCGCCTCAATCTCGGCAAGCTGCGGGCCGACGAGAACGCGCTGTGGTCGCGCGGCGCGCACGACGTCTCGGTCGTGCTGCACCTCGCGGGCGAGGAGCCCTTCGAGCTCGACGCGCGCGGCGAGTCCTACATGCGCGAGGGCATCGAGGACGTGGTGTTCGGCTACCTGCGCTTCCCGTCCGGCCTGGCCGCGCACCTGCACCTGTCGTGGCTCGACCCGCACAAGGAGCGGCGCTTCACGGTCGTCGGCTCCAAGCGGATGGCTACCTTCGACGACATGGACATCGAGCGCAAGGTCACCGTCTACGACAAGGGCTTCGACGAGAACTCGGGCTCCTACGGCGAGTACATCACCCGCACCGGGGACATCTGGAGCCCGCGGATCCCGAACCGCGAGCCACTGCGGATCGAGTGCGAGCACTTCGTCGAGTGCGTCCGCGAAGGTCGCACGCCGCTCTCGGACGGCGAGAGCGGGCTGCGCGTGGTGCGCGTGCTGGAGGGGCTCCAGGCGCGGCTCGACGCGACGCGGAGGGAGCAGAGTGCGGCCCTCTGACCTTGCGCCGGGGCTCTTCCTGGGTGACGGGGTGCAGCTCGGGGAGGGACTCCAGCTCGGCGCGCACGTCGTCATCCACTCGGGCACGGTCGTCGGGGACGACTGCGTGATCCAGGACCACGCGGTCCTCGGCAAGCCGCCGAAGCTCGCGCGCCACTCGAGCGCGCCGCGCGCGGCGCCCGCGCCGCTCGTGCTCGGGCGGGGCGCCGTCGTCTGCTGCGGCGCGATCGTGTTCGCCGGCGCGGAGCTCGGCGATGACGTGATCGTGGGCGACCAGGCGTACGTCCGCGAGCGCGCGTCTGTCGGCGCGGCCAGCGTGATCGGCCGCGGGTCGTGCGTCGACAATGACGTGACGATCGCGGCGCGCGTGCGGGTCCAGACCGACGTGTACCTCACGGCCGGGGCGGTGCTCGAGGAGGACGTGTTCGTCGGTCCGGGGGTCACGACGACGAATGATTCGACGATGGCGCGCCACGCACCCGGCGTGCCACTGGAAGGGCCGACGCTGCGACGGGCGTGCCGTATCGGCGGCGGCGTGGTGCTGTGCCCCGGCGTCGAGGTGGGCGAGGAGGCGTTCGTGGCCGCGGGCGCCGTCGTGACGCGCGACGTGCCCCCCCGCGCGGTCGTCATGGGCGTGCCGGCCCGTGTGGTCCGCGAAGTGGAAGATCGTGATCTCGTCGAGGAGTGGCGTTAGAGTCGCGTCCATGACAGAGCGACCCAGCGACTCCGGCGGCCTCTCCTCGGGCGACCCGCTCGGCGGCGGCGGAGCCCCTGAGCCTCCGCGACACGCGTCCGGCCTGCCCGGCGCCCCGCCCGCACCCGAGCGCCCGGAGACCCTCCCCGGCTACGGGTCGCCGCCACCGCCCGGCGCCGGTGGCCCGGTCGCGCCCGCGAGCTACGGCGGCGTCATGGGCCGCTACGTGCTCGCGACCTGGATCTCGCGCGTCGGCGCGCAGCTGATCGACGGCCTCATCATCTTCGTCGCCGCGCTCATCCCGTTCCTGCCGATCAGTGCCGCGATCGGGATCGGCGCGGCGTCCAACAGCGACACCGGCGTGGCCGCCGCGATCGGCGCCGCCGTCCTCTGGATCGCATGCATCGCGCTCATCGCGCTCCTCTACGCCCCGGTGCTGATGGCGCGGACGAACGGCAAGACGCTCGGGCGCATGGCCATGAACATCCGGGTCGTGCGGACGTCCGGCGAGCCGATCACCTTCTGGTTCGCGATGCTGCGCGAGGTCCTGGTCAAGGCGATCGGGGTCAGCCTCGCCGGCACGTTCACGTTCGGGCTCGCGGGCCTGCTCGACAGCCTGTGGCCGCTGTGGGACGAGGAGAACCGCGCGCTGCACGACTTCGTCGTCAGCACGCGCGTGGTCAAGGACTAGCTGCGGTTCACGGCAGTTCCTGCACCGCCCGGTAGGCCTCGTTGATCGCGCTGTGCGTGTACGCGAAGGCGCCCGAGTCGCTGTTCGCGATCGCCACGTTGCGGTAGGGCTTGCGGCCGATCACGTGCGGCTGCCTCGCGTTGGGCCCGTACAGCGAGGGGTCGAACGTCGACGTCAGCTCGTACGCGTAGCCGTAGTTCCAGCGGTTGACGATGATCGACTCGATGTCGCGCTCAGGCTCGAAGTCGCCGCCGGACCGATTCACGCTGCGGTCGATGACGTCGACGATCGCCCGCTCGAAGTCGCCGAAGCTCATGTTGAGCAGCTGCTGGCGCCCGCGCTCGTAGGACTCGAGCTGGGTCGTCGCCCTCGGGTCATTCGGGGTCGCGGTCAACGTCAACATCGCCGGTTGCGCCGGCGTGTTGGGGTTCGGCCCGTAGGACGAGCCGAACTTCGCGCCCGCGGACAGGCTCGTGCTGTCCCAGAAGAGGCTGTCCCCGCGCGGGCTGACGCTCGAGATGTGTGCCGCCGCGAACGCCTGCCAGTTGCGAAGCCCGACGCGGCAGTAGACGAGCGGCACCTTGCGCGCGTAGTCGAGCGCCTCGATCTGGTGCCGGGGCAGCCCGTCGACCAGCCTGGCCGTGACCCGGTTCCAGCACGCCATCACGACGTGCGTCGCGCGGACTCGCTCGGCGGAGCCGTTGTCATTGACGTAGGTCACCGACGCCGTGTCCTTGTGACGGCGCGCGGCCTTGACGTCAACGACCGTGCTGTTGAGCCGGATGCGGACCGTGTTGCGGCGCCGGTCGAGCCGGCTGTAGTCGCAGCGTGACTGGACGATCGTGTCCTGCGTCGGTGGCGCGCCGCCGACGTCGCCCATCGCGCCCGGGATCAGCTTGGCGACCAGGAGGCGCAGCAGCGACGTGTTGCCGTCCGGCCAGGCGACCGACGGACCGCCGTCCGGGTCGATGTCCTGCTGGGCGGTGCGGCCGATGCCGGGGAAGATGTCGCCGTTGAGGCCGAGCCCGTCGAAGCCGGGGTTTTCCAGCGCCCACGTGTCGCCGGCCTGGACGGCCTGGATGCCGGCCCCGAACAGCCCGTGCGACGTCCGCTGCAGGTAGCCGGTCGCCTCCTCGTTCGCGCCCACGTAGTCCATGAGGTAGCGCTTGTAGGTGATCCGGGCGAGGATCGCCTTCTTCTCCTGGTCGGTCTTCGGGCCGTCCTTGAGTGCGATCCAATCCGACGCGGTGTCGTCCATGATCCGCTCGATGCCGGCGCGGGCCGCGGGCGAGTAGGGCGTCGTCGCGAGGAACTCCGCCCAGCTCTGGCTGCCCTGCTTGGCCCGCACGAGGGTGTCGGTCCCCCAGTCCTGGCTCGGGAACAGCAGCATCGGGCGCAATCCGTATGTGGATGGGATGCTCGACCCGGTGTTGGCGGGGAGGTTGTCCGGGTCGACGCCGCAGAAGTCGAGCATGTCCAGTGCCGGCTGCCCGTACGAGCCGGGGATGTCGAGCAGGCCGTTGGCCGGCTTGTTCCAGTTGCCGATCGAGTCCAGGTTCACCGTGCCGCCGTTGCGCAGCAGCATCACGTCGGCGCCGTTGGTCGCGTCCTGGATGTGGAACTCGTTGCGGTGCGAGTGCCCGCCGAAGTCGGGGAGCGGGTCGACGAGCAGGATCTTGGCGTCGGGCCCGAAGCGGTCCTGGTACCACTTGGCGGCCGCGAGTCCACTGGCACCGGCGCCGACGACCACGAGGTCGTAGCAGTCGTCGACGTCGCGGACGTGCCGCGGGTGGATGCCCGGGCCGGCGTCGGTCGAGTGCGGATGCCGCGGGTTCGGCCTTCCGTCGATGCGCATCACGTCGCGGATGACGTCGTCCGGCTCCCCGGTAATGCCGGTGGAGGTCGGCGGGTAGTAATCGCGCGGCAGCGGCCGGCTGCCGAGCAGCGCCGCCTCGGCGCCGGTCAGCGACGGCGACGCCGCAGCGGCGGCGAGCCCGGCCGCGCCGATCGCCACGCCGTCGAGGAAGTCACGACGGCTGATCCTGCGCTCACTGCCTTGATCCTCGTGCGGTGAGTCGGCCACGACGCTCTTCTCCCCCTACGACATCCGAACGTCGCGATGCTCTTCGAGACCGCGCCTCGCGGTCAAGGGGACGAATCGCGGAACGGGCGGCGGGCAGGCCACCGGTTTGTCCAACTGCCCCGACGGCTTGGGCAGCCCGGCGGAGCGCTAGGCCACGCCGACGCGGCGGCCGGCGGCGGTGTCGCGGCCGGCCTCCGTCCAGATGACCTGCTCGCGGCCGGCGCCGACGCCGATGAGCGCGATCGGCACGCCGACGAAGTCGGCGATGTAGGCGAGGAGGTCGCGCGCGGCCTGCGGCAGGTCGGCCTCCTCGCGGACCTCGGTGATGTCCTCGTCCCAGCCCGGCAGCTCCTCGTACTCGCCGGTGGCCTGGTGCAGCACGGTCTGGTGGTACGGATAGGTGTCGAAGCGCGCCTCCTCGGCGCCCCGGTAGGCCGTGCAGACGGACAGCGGCCCGAGGCCGGTGAGGACGTCGAGCTTCGTGACCGCGAGCGCGGTCATCGTGTTCAGCCGCGCGGCGTAGCGCAGCGCGACGAGGTCGATCCAGCCGACGCGGCGGGCGCGCCCCGTGGTCGTGCCGTACTCGCCCCCCGCCTCGCGCAGCGTGTCGGCGAGCTCGCCGTCGAGCTCGGTCGGGAACGGCCCTGAGCCGACGCGCGTGGCGTAGGCCTTGGTGACGCCCCAGATCTCGTCGATGTCCTTCGGCCCGGCGCCGGTGCCCGTGCAGGCCGCGCCCGCGACCGGGTTGGAGGACGTCACGAACGGATAGGTGCCGTGGTCGATGTCGAGCATCGTGGCCTGCGCCCCCTCGAACAGGACGTCGCCGCCACCGTCGAGCACGTCCCAGGTCAGGCGCGAGGTGTCGGCGATGTACTGCTCGAGACGGTGACCGTAGGTGAGGTAGGCGTCGGTCATCGCCTGCAGGTCGAGCTCCGGCGCCTTGGCGAACGGGCGCAGCGAGAGCCGCTTCGGCTCCATCGCGAGCACGATCTTCTTCTTCAGGATCTTCTCGTCGAGCAGGTCCTGCACGCGGATGCCGAGGCGCGCGGCCTTGTCGGCGTAGCAGGGGCCGATGCCGCGGCGCGTGGTCCCGATCTGGAGCTTGCCCAGCCGCGCCTCGCCCGCCGAGTCGAGCATCAGGTGGTAGGGCATGATCAGGTGGGCGTTGGCGCTGATGCGCAGCCCGGACAGGTCGA
>JAXDGC010000115.1:0-6164 GCA_034665245.1 Solirubrobacteraceae bacterium
GGGCTGCCGCTCGGGCTCGCGCTGCTCGCCGCGCTGGCCGCCTCGTTCGCCGGCGGCATGGCGATCGAGCGCGTGATCATCCGGCCCGTCGAGGGCGAGGACCCGCTGACGATCCTGATCGTCACGCTCGGCCTCTTCATCCTCGTCAACTCCGGCGCGGGCTGGATCTGGGGCTTCAACAACCGCGGCTTCCCGCGCGCGCTGCCCGGCGGCAGCACGAAGGTCGCGGGCGTCCAGCTGTCCTACGAGTCGCTCGGGATCGTCGCGGTGCTGCTGGCGGTCACCGGGCTGCTGTGGCTGCTCTTCGAGAAGACGAAGCTCGGGCTCGCGATGCGCGCGGCCGCCGCCAACCCCGCGTCGAGCCGGCTCGTGGGCATCAACGTGGGGCGCACGCTGATGATCGGCTGGGGGCTCGCGGCGCTGCTCGGCGCGCTGGCCGGCGTGCTCGTCGCGCCGCAGCTGTTCCTCGACGTCAACTTCATGGGCGGCGTGCTCGTGTACTCGTTCGCGGCGGCGACGCTCGGCGGCTTCGACTCGCCCAAGGGCGCGGTGATCGGCGGCTGGATCATCGGGGTCGCCGAGACGCTGGCGGGCGACTACGTCGGCTTCATCGGCTCCGACCTCACGATCCTCGTGCCGCTCGCGATCATCTTCGGGGTCCTGCTCGTGCGCCCGAACGGGCTGTTCGGCTCGCCGGAGGTCGTGCGCGCGTGAGCCTCATGACCGTGGAGCGCGACTCGGCGCGGCACAAGCAGCTCAGGCTTGCGGGCCTCGCGGCGCTCGCCCTGGTCGCGGTGGCGATCCCGTTCTTCTTCGGGCCCTATCGCGTGTCGCAGTTCACGCTCGTGCTGATCTACGCCGTCGCGGTGCTCGGCCTCAACCTGCTCGTGGGCTACTCGGGGCAGATCTCGCTCGGGCACGGGGCGTTCTTCTGCCTCGGCGCCTACACGGGGGCGATCCTGCTCGACAAGACGTCGATCCCGCATCTGCTGACCGTGCCCGCCGCCGCGCTGGTCTGCTTCGTCGCCGGGCTCGCGCTCGGGCTGCCGGCGCTGCGGCTGCGCGGCCTCTACCTCGCGCTCGTCACGCTCGCGATCGCGATCGCGACACCGGTGCTGATCAAGCGCTTCGACGGCCTCACCGGCGGCAGCCAGGGCATCACGATCGCCCAGCCCAAGGCGCCGTCGTCGCTGGGGCTCGCGGACGACCAGTTCCTCTACTTCCTCTCGCTCGTGGTCGCCGTGCCGCTGTTCTGGCTCGCATCCGGGATCGTGCGCCGCAACGTCGGCCGCGCGCTGATCGCGATGCGCGACGACGAGACGGCGGCGCGCACGATGGGGGTCAACCTCGCGACGTTCAAGACGCGGGCGTTCGGGCTGAGCGCCGCCTACGCGGGCGTCGCGGGCTCGCTGTTCACGTTCGCCAACGGGTTCGTCGCGCCCGAGTCGTTCACACTCACGGTGTCGTTCGCGTTCCTCGCGGCGATCGTCGTCGGCGGGCTGGCCACGGTCGCAGGCGCGCTGTTCGGCGCGCTGTTCATCGTCTTCGTGCCGGTCTGGTCGTCCGACGTCGACGAGGCGCTGTCGGGCGTGATCTACGGCGCGACGCTGATCGCGTGCATGTACGTGTTCCGGGGCGGCATCATGGGCCTGCTCCGCGCCGCCTGGTCACGAGTCGTCGAGGTGCAAGGGTCAATCAAGGGGAGGAACCAGGATGAGGTGGCAGAAGTGGCTGTGGCCGGCGCTGATCAGCGCGCTGGCGCTGGTGCCGGCGGCGTGCGGTCGTGACAGCTCGAGTGGCGGGGGCGGCGGCGGCGGGGGCAGCGCCAGCGCCGATCCCGGGATCACCAAGACGTCGATCAAGCTCGGCGGCTCGTATCCCTTCAGCGGCCCCGCGTCGGCCTACGGGACGATCGGCGAGGGCGCCAAGGCCTACTTCAAGTTCCTCAACGCCAAGGGAGGCGTGAACGGGCGCAAGATCGACTTCATGACGCTCGACGACGGCTACGAGCCGCCGAAGGCGCTGCAGAACGCGCGCCGGCTCGTCCAGCAGGAGAAGGTGTTCGCGATGTTCAACACGCTGGGCACGCCGAACAACCTCGCGATCTGGGACTTCCTCAACCAGCAGAAGGTGCCCCAACTCTACGTCGCCACCGGCGCGTCGGCGTTCGGCGCCGACATCAAGTCGCACCCCTACACGATCGGCTGGCAGCCGAACTACGTCACCGAGGCGAAGGTCTACGCGGACTACCTCAAGAAGGCCAAGCCGACGGCCAAGGTCGCCGTGCTCTACCAGAACGACGGGTTCGGCAAGGACCTGCTCGGGGGCTTCACGGAGGGCATCGCCGGCTCGGGCATCAAGATCGTCAAGAAGGAGACCTACAACGTCACCGACCCGACGGTCGCCGCGCAGGTGGGCAGGCTGGCGCGCTCGGGGGCGGACACGTTCCTGAACATCACGACGCCGAAGTTCTCCGCCCAGGCGATCGCCGCGGTCGCCAAGTCCGGGTGGAAGCCCCTGCACATCCTCAACAACGTGGGCGCGGACAAGAACCTCGTGCTCAAGCCGGTCGGGCTCCAGAATGCCAAGGGCATCGTCTCGACGGCCTACTTCAAGGACCCGCAGGACGCACGGTGGAAGGACGACGCCGCGGTCAAGGAGTACCGCGACGCGTTGAAGCAGTACTCGCCCAAGTCGGATCCCGAGGATGCGTTCAACATGTACGGCTGGACGGTGGCCGCGACGATGGCGAAGGCGCTCGAGCAGATGAAGAAGCCGACGCGAGCCGCGCTGATGGATGCGGTGCGCAACATGAGCCTCGAGCAGGGCACGCTGTTGCCCGGCAACAAGGTCGAGACCTCGCCCACTGACGGCTATCCCCTCGAGGGGATGCAGATCACCAAGTTCGACGGCCAGAACTGGAAGCTCCAGGGCAGCCTGATCGAGGCCAAGGCGCAGTAGGGGGACACGGATGCTCGAAGGGTTGATGCAGCACGACCACCCGCTGACGCTCCAGCTGGTGCTCGAGCGGATGCGCGGGATGAACGGCGACGCCGAGGTCGTCACCTTCACGGGTGAGGGCACGACGCGCGCGAGCTATGCCGAGGTCGGCGATCGCGTGGACCGCCTGTGCCGTGGGCTGCAGGAGCTCGGGGTGGGCGCCGGCGACCGGGTGGCGACGTTCGCCTGGAACAGCCGGCACCACCTCGAGGCCTACCTCGCGGTGCCCTGCATGGGGGCCGTGCTGCACACCCTGAACATCCGGCTGTTCCCGGAGCAGCTCGTCTACGTGGTCAACCACGCGCAGGACAAGGTGATCCTCGTCGACGGCTCGCTCGTGGACGCGCTGGCGGAGCACGTCGAGCAGTTCGAGACCGTCGAGCACTACGTCGTGATGGGCGACGACGCGGACGTCTCGAAGCTGCCCGGCGCGATCGCCTACGAGGAGTTGCTCGAGCGCCAGGAGCCCGGCTTCGACTACCCGACGATCGACGACCACGCGGCGGCCGGGCTCTGCTACACGAGCGGGACGACGGGCAACCCGAAGGGGGTCCTCTACTCGCACCGCTCGAACATCCTGCACACGATGGGCCAGTGCATGGCGGACGGGATGGGGATCTGCCGCGCCGACCGCATCCTGCCGGTCGTGCCGATGTTCCACGCCAACGCGTGGGGGCTGCCCTACGCGGCGTGCCTGGCGGGCGCGAGCCTGATCATGCCCCACCGCTTCCTGCAGGCCGAGCCGCTCGCGCGGCTGATCGAGAGCGAGAAGGTCACGGTGGCGGGCGCGGTGCCGACGATCTGGCTCGACGTGCTGCGCTGGTCCGACGAGCACAAGCCCGACCTCTCGAGCATCCGGATCGTGGCGTGCGGCGGCGCGGCCGTCCCGCGCGCTCTCATGAAGGCGTTCGAGGAGCGCCACGGTATGCGCATCATCCAGGCCTGGGGCATGACCGAGACGAGCCCGCTCGCGTCGGTCGCGCACCCGCCGGCGGCCGCCGAGGGCGAGGAGCACTGGGACTACCGCTCGACGGCGGGACGGCTGATGCCGCTCGTGCAGGCGCGGCTGATGTCCGACGACGGCACGGAGGTCGCCTGGGACGGTGAGACCACCGGCGAGCTGCAGGTGCGCGGGCCGTGGATCGCGCGCACGTACTACGAGGACCCCGAGGCGGACGAGAAGTTCGACGACGGCTGGCTGCGGACGGGCGACGTGGCCTCGATCGACGAGCGCGGCTTCATCCGCATCTCCGACCGCTCCAAGGACGTCATCAAGTCCGGCGGCGAGTGGATCTCCTCCGTCGACCTCGAGAACGAGCTGATGGGCCACGACGCCGTCGCCGAGGCCGCGGTGATCGCCAGGCCCGACGAGCGCTGGTCCGAGCGCCCGCTCGCCTGCGTGGTGTTCGAGCCCGGCCGGGAGGCGTCGGTCGAGGAGCTCCAGGAGCACCTCGCCGCGCGCGTGGTCAAGTGGTGGATCCCCGAGGACTTCGCCGTCATCGACGAGGTGCCGAAGACGAGCGTCGGCAAGTTCGACAAGAAGGTCCTGCGCAAGCGCCTCGAGGAGGGCGAGCTCGAGACGATCAGCGGGTCGGCCGCGCACTTGGCCCAGGCGTAGAATCAGGCCATGGGCCTGGAAGAGCATTCGCTCGAGTCGGTCTCGGAGCGCTGCGAGGAGTGCGGCGCCAAGCTCACCGAGCGCGAGATCGAGCTCGCGCTCGAGGCGGGCGGGCCGAACCTCTGCGCGATCCACCGCGCCGAGGCGGTCGAGCTCGACGAAGAGCCGCCCGAGGGTTAGGGCGTCAGGACGATCTTGCCGAGCTTGCCGCCGGCCTGGAAGCGCTCGTAGGCCTCGGCGACCGCGTCGAGCGGATAGGTGGCGCAGACCGGCACGCTGAGATCGCCGGAGGCGAAGCCCGGGAGCACGGAGCGCTCGACGAGGCGCGCGGTCGCGGCCTTGTCCTCGAGCGGCCGGGCGCGCAGCATCGAGGCGTGGATGGTGGCGCGCTTGCCCATCATCAGCCCGAGGTTGAGCTCGGTCTTCGCGCCGGCGCCGATGCCGATCACCGCGATCCGGCCGCAGGTCGCGAGCGCGGCGAGGTTGCCCGGCATGTTCGGGCCGCCCACGAGCTCGAGCACGACGTCGAACGGGCCATGCTCCTCGAAGCCCTCGGGGTCGATCGCATGGACGTCGAGCGCGTCGATGCGCTTGCGCAGCTCCGGGTTGCGGACGGTGGCGGTCACGCGCGCGCCGGCCATCTGCCCGAGCTGGACGGCGGCCATGCCGACGCCGCCCGCGGCGCCGTGGACGAGCAGGCGCTCGCCCGGCAGCAGCCCGGCCTGGGTGAAGAGCGCGTCGTGGGCGGTGGTGAAGACCTCGGGCACCGCGCCGGCCGCCTCCCAGTCGAGCTCCTCGGGCACCGGCATGGCGGTGCGCTCGTGGACGACCGCGAGCTCGGCCTGGCCGCCGCCGGCGACGATCGACATCACGCGATCGCCGGGCTGGAAGCGCTGCACGCCGGGGCCGCACTCGATGACCTCGCCCGCGAGCTCGAGGCCGGGGATGTCCTGCGGCGCGCCGGGCGGGGCGGGGTAGCGGCCCTTGAGCTGGTGCATGTCGGCGCCGTTGAGCCCGGCGCCGCGGACGCGGACGAGCAGATCGGAGTCGCCGGGGACCGGGTCGGGGTGCTCCTCGACCGCGATCGAGCCGTCGCGGATGGTGGCCGCACGCATCGGCGCGATGCTACCTGGACTGGCCGTTCGTCCGGTCTTCGCGCGAGGCCGATGTATTCCGGGTGGGGCGAACGTACTCTGTGGGTAGAAGGACCGGGTCAAAATGTCCCTTATCCCCGCTCTCCCGCGGATTCCGCCGATGTGGCGGGAGTCGCGTATCGGCCTCGAGGCCGCCGCGCTGCGTCGCAGCCCGGTCTTCCGCGGCCTCGGGTTGCCTCCGGGAGAGCGCCGCCCGGTCCTGCTGATCCCCGGGTTCATGGCGGGCGACGCGTCGCTCGGGACGATGGCGCAGTGGCTGCGCCGTGCCGGCTACTGCACGCACCGCACCGGCATCCGCGCCAACCTCGACTGCTCCGAGGAGGCCTGCCGCCGCCTCGAGGCGCGGCTCGAGCACATGGCCGAGCGCCACGGCGAGCGCGTCGTCGTCATCG
>JAXDGC010000116.1:0-3331 GCA_034665245.1 Solirubrobacteraceae bacterium
ACGAGAGGACGTAGTTGAGCGAGGCGATCGGCCGCCGCCACGGGATCGTGCGCGTCACCTTCAGCCATTTCGCGTGCTGGTTGAACATCGAGTCGATGATGTGGATGAAGGCCTCGTAGCAGTTGAAGAGGCCATGGCGGCCGGTCAGCAGGTAGCCCTCGAGCCAGCCCTGGCAGAGGTGCTCGCTCAAGACCTCCATCACGCGGCCGTCGGGGTCGAGATGGTCGTCGCCCGGCTCGATGTCCGCCATCCACGCGCGGTCGGTCTCCTCCAGCACCGCGCCGAGCCGGTTCGAGGCCGTCTCGTCCGGGCCGAAGACGCGGAAGTTCGCGCGGTCCTCGTTGAGGCGCATGACGTCGCGCAGGTAGCCGCCCAGCACCCGCGTCGCCTCGCTCGAGGTCTGCGCCGGCTCGGGCACGTCGACGGCATAGTCGCGGAAGTCGGGCAGCCGCAGGTCGCGGAGCAGCGAGCCGCCGTTCGCGTGCGGGTTGGCGCCCATGCGGCGGTCGCCGGCCGGCACCGGCGCCAGCTTCTCGTCGCGCGGGCGACCATCCTCGTCGAAGAGCTCCTCGGGCCGGTAGGAGCGCATCCACTGCTCCAGCTGATGCAGGTGCTCGGGGTTCTCGGCGAGCTTGGAGAGCGGCACCTGGTGCGAGCGCCAGTTGCCCTCGGCCGGGTTGCCGTCGACCACCTTCGGGCCGGTCCAGCCCTTCGGCGTGCGCAGCACGATCATCGGCCAGCGCGGGCGCTCGTCGCGCCCACCGGCTCGGGCGCCCCGCTGGATCTCGGCGATCTCGTCGAGGGCGCCGTCGAGCTCCGCCGCGAGCGCCTGGTGGACCGTGTCGGGGTCGTCGCCGGTGACGAAGCGCGGGGCGTGCCCGTAGCCCTCCAGCAGCGAGCGCAGCTCAGCTTCGGAGATCCGCGCGAGCACCGTGGGGTTGGCGATCTTGTAGCCGTTGAGGTGCAGCACCGGCAGGACCGCGCCGTCGCGCGCGGGATTGAGGAACTTGTTCGAGTGCCAGCTCGCGGCGAGCGGCCCCGTCTCGGCCTCGCCGTCGCCGATCACGCAGCAGACGAGCAGGTCGGGGTTGTCGAACGCGGCGCCGTAGGCGTGCACGAGCGCGTAGCCCAGCTCGCCGCCCTCGTGGATCGAGCCGGGCGTCTCCGGCGCGACGTGGCTCGGGATCCCGCCCGGGAAGGAGAACTGCCGGAACAGCTTGTGCATGCCCGCCGCGTCGCGCGTGATGTCGGGATAGACCTCGGTGTAGCTGCCCTCGAGCCAGGTCGACGCGACGAGGCCGGGACCGCCGTGGCCGGGACCCGTGACGTAGAGGGCGTTGAGGTCGCGCTGCACGATCGCGCGGTTCATGTGCGCGTACAGGAGGTTGAGACCCGGAGTGGTCCCCCAGTGGCCGAGCAGCCTCGGCTTGACGTGCTCGAGTGTCAGCGGCTCGCGCAGCAGCGCGTTGTCGAGCAGGTAGATCTGGCCCACGGACAGGTAGTTCGCCGCCCGCCACCAAGCGTCGAGGCGCCGCAGCTCCTCGGTTGGGAGAGAACTCATGCGCGGACGATACGGGCCCGGTCCAGCGGGTCTGCGCCTACCGCGGCACCGTACGGGTCATCCACGCGGCGGCCTCGGGCCCGAAGTCGTCCGCGACCTTGGCCGTGCCGCCGGTCCAGTAGGACCGGCACAAGTCCGCGAAGTACTCCTGGGCGCCCGCGTCGCCGGGTTGGGCGTAGTAGGGGTCCGTGTGGCGGCCGATGCGAAGCAGGATCTCCCGGAACGCCGGGTCAGCGCTCGCGTTCGTCTTGGCGTCGTAGGCATGCCCGAGCTCGTGCAGGATCGTGCCCGTGTAGCGGCCGTAGCTCGCGTTGCCGCGCCCGGCGGCGACGATGTCGGCGCTGGGGCTGTAGGCGCCGCCGAGGTCCGACCAGCGCTCGCTCGGGTCGTGCCCGCGCACGGGCGTCGCGTCCAGCGTGCCGAAGCCGGCCATCGTCGTGATCGGCCGGTCGCCGACGTGGATCGTCGTGCCGGCGTCGCGGATGCGGTGGAGCACGTCGGGCGACAGCTTCATCAGCTCGAACAGGTTCGCCTTCGTGACGTAGCCGAGCGAGTCGTTGTAGACCACCAGGCTCGCGCCGAGGGTGGCCTTGAGCTCCGGCAGCCCCGCGCGCACGACGTAGGTCGCGATCGTCTCGATCGACCGCTTGTCGTACGCGGCCGAAGCGCCTCTGACATGCGTGAAGATGCGCTTGCCGGTCACGTTCGCGCCGACGAGCTCCGCTCTCGTGGTCGCGTGACGGCTCCGCCGCAGGTAGGTGGCGACGAGCTGGACGCCCTGCGGATCGAGCCGCGCCGTCGACGCGTTCGGACGCGCGGCGGCGCCCGCCGGGGCGGCGAGGCCCGCAGCGAGGCTGCAGGCTGCAACAGCGGTGACGACCAGCCGGCGTAGGCGGCTGGGAACGTTCGGACGCACTCGGCGACCTCCGGGTCTTGGGGCGGCAAAGCTCCCAAGACGACCTTCGGTAACCCGGCTGACTCCGCTCCTGCTGGAGTCCCGTGGCTTTGCGGACCCGTCTCACGACGGGGGTGCCTTTGTCGGGGAAGTGCCTATGAATGCTGCTTTCGAGCTTCGTCGGCCTTTGGAACCGGTTGCTTGAGTGATCAAGCAACGTCTGGACGCTCGGCGCCTTGTGCGCGGTACCGGGCCGATCGCGCGAATGACGGCCCCTTGACGGGGGGTTGACGGACCGGCGGGAGCCTGGCGCCGTCAACGACGGTAGGAGGCTCTCATGGCGGCGACGCCAACGATCGACGAGCAGAAGCTCGAGCAGTTCATGGGGCAGTTCGTGCAGGACATGGGCGCGGCGGCGACCGGGCCGCTCGTGATCATCGGCGACAAGCTCGGCCTCTACAAGGCGATGGCCGACGGCGAGCCGCTCACCCCCGGGGAGCTCGCGGAGCGCACCGGATGTCGCGAGCGCTACCTGCGCGAGTGGCTGTGCCAGCAGGCGGCGAGCGGCTACGTCGAGTACGACGCGGCCGACGCCACGTTCTCGCTCCCGCCCGAGCAGGCGCTGGCGCTGGCCCATGACGACAGCCCGGCCTTCATCCCCGGCGCGTTCCAGCTGATCGCGGCGATCGTGAAGGACGAGCCGCACATCACCGAGCGCTTCCGCAGCGGCGAGGGCTTCGGCTGGCATGAGCACGACCACGACCTGTTCGAGGGCACCGAGCGCTTCTTCCGCCCCGGCTATCTCGCCAACCTGGTCGGGTCGTGGCTGCCGTCGCTCGACGGCGTCGTGGAGAAGCTCGAGGCGGGCGCGCGCG
>JAXDGC010000117.1:0-6343 GCA_034665245.1 Solirubrobacteraceae bacterium
GACCTGCCGAGGGAGAGAGGGCATATGTGAATCCAATATCTCACTTTCGGGCGAGGCTCAATCCACTTGGTTGCGCGCCCGTCTCGATCAGCCGCCGGATGTCGCCCGCGCGCCGCGGGTTGAGGAAGACGTGGCGCTGGCCGACCGACGGCTTCTCGGCCAGCAGCCCCGCGCTGATGAGCGCCTCGCCGACGTCGGAGGCGAGCTGCCGGTCGTTGCCCGCGAACCCGCGCGCGAGGTGGGCGAAGTCCGTGTGGTAGCCGCCCCACTTGCCCATGCCGTCGAGCCGCTGGAGGATCCGGCGCGCGACGCGCTTGGCCGGGTCGGGGTCCTCGTGGGGTCGTGCGGCGGCGCCGCGGGCGCCGAGCAGGGCGAGCACGGCCTCGTCGTGGTCCTCGACCGAGACCGGATCGGCGGGGCGGCCGCCGAGGCGAGCGACGGCCTCGGCGATGCGCAGCGGGTGCGCGGCGCCGAGCGGCTCGCGCAGCCCGGCGGCATCGCCGAGCACGAAGGCGGGGAGCACGAGCGCTCGCGCGCGCAGCCGGTCGATGCCGCCGGCGTGATCCTCGAAGGCGAGCGGCCCGAGCTCCTCGAGGGTCGCGGGTTCGAGCCCCGGCGCCGGGTAGCCGATCAGCGCGAGCCCGCTCGCCCCCTCGGCCGTGCTGACCGCGAGGTCGTCGGGCGTGGCGGGCGGCCCCGGCTCGGTGAGGTCGACGAGCGCGCCGACCACCGCGGCGGCGAGCAGCCAGGCCCGTTCGCCGATCGCCTCGGCGTCGGCATGCAGCTCGGCCCGGACCGGTATCGCCGCGAGCAGCCACTGACCGTCGGCGGCGAAAGCGACGGTCACGGGACGCTCACGGCTGCCCGAGCGCTTGCCGGCGAGCTCGGTCGCGCCGTGGCGCAGCGCGTCGGAGAGCAGCTGGCGCAGCCGTGCGGTCGCGTGCGCCGGCGCGGCCACGCCGCCGGCGGCCGCGAGCTCCTCGACGAGCGGCTCGCTCACGCGTCGAGCGCGGTCTCGAACGCGGCGCGCGCCGCGTCGCCGTGGACGGCGAAGACGACGCGCTCGAGCCGCGAGTCACCGGCGAGGTGCCGACGGACCTCCTCCACCTCGATCCGCGCCGCCTCGGCGAGCGGGAAGCCGCCGACGCCGGTGCCGAACGCGACGAGCGCGAGGCTGCGGGCCTCGAGCTCGTCGGCGAGTTGGAGGGTGGCGGCGGTGGCGCGGCGGATGATGTCCGCGTCGGTCGGTCCGCCGAGGTGCATGGTGGCGGCGTGGATGACCCAGCGCGAGGGCATCTCCCCCGCGCTCGTCTCGACCGCCTCGCCGAGGCCGATCGGGGCCTTCGCGTCAGATTCCTGCTGTACCGCCGGCCCACCCGCGCGGGAGATGGCGCCCGCCACGCCGCCGCCGTGCGCGAGATCGGTGTTCGCGGCGTTCGCGATGGCGTCGACGTCCAGCTTCGTGATGTCGGTGTCGAGCACCTCGACCGTCGCCATGCGGCTACGGTACCCGCATGGCGGCGATCCGCAGGCGGGTGAGGGCGCACGGGCGGGTGCAGGGGGTCTTCTTCCGCGACTCGACGCGCGAGGTGGCGCAGGGCCGCGGCGTCACCGGCTGGGTGCGCAACACGGACGACGGCGCCGTCGAGGCCGTCTTCGAGGGCGAGCCCGACGACGTCGAGGCGCTGGTCTGGTACGTGCGCTCGGGGCCGGGCAGCGCGGACGTGGACCGGCTCGACGTCGACGAGGAGGAGCCCGAGGGGCTGCGGCGCTTCGAGGTCCGCTGACTTGACGCGGGTGGCGGCAGGAGGTTGGATTGCTCCTGCGATGGCGACCGCCGCTGTGCGCAGCGAACCGCAGGTCACGAGCGCTGCCCCGGCGCATCCGGCGCCGGCTCCGCGGCGCGGTGCTGCGTCCGTCCGGCAGACGATCCTCGGGTTGCAGCGCACGGCCGGCAACGCTGCGGTGGCGCGGGCGATCGCTCCGCGGGCGCTTCAGCGGTGTGGGGCCGGGTGTGGCTGCACGTCGTGTGGCAGCGGGGCGAAGGAAGAGGAGCTGCTCGACGAGCGCACGGGCGCCGGTCTGTTGCGCTCCGCCGTCGCCCGGCGCTCCGCCTGAGGTCTCAGCGCCCCGGCCGCGGGGCGGTTTTGCGTGTGAATGCAGCGGTTCTGTCAGGTCGTCGGCATAGCCTGCGACGTTCTTCGTATGGAAGCTGCCACTCCTCTCCGCCAGGCCCGCGTCACCGTGTTGGCCAACCGCGTGCTCATCGACGGGCTGTCCGTCGACGATGCGACCGCGGTCGAGCTGGTGCGGGCGCGTGCGGAGGCGGGGGACGATCCCGGACGGGTCGTCGCCGACGCGATCGAGATCGGTGCGCGGGTGCTCCACCGGGAGCAGACGGGCGCGAACGTCGAGTTCGTCAAGGCGGAGTTCGAGAAGACGGCGCGCGAGCTCGATACGGAGTTCGTGGAGCGGTCGCGCAAGGTGGCCGAGCGGCTGGATCAGAAGTTCGACGAGGCCTTCGCTCCTGACCACGGGCACGTGAGCCGCGCGCTTGCGCGGCACTTCGGCGACGAGTCCTCGGTCGCGGTCCAGAACCGCGTGAAGGCGATGCTCGCCGAGGCCGCCGTCCAGATCCGCGAGGACCTGCGCAAGCAGTTCACCGCCGACTCCGACGACAACCCGCTCGCGATCTACCAGCGCGCGTCGCTGGCGGTGGTCAAGCAGAGCTCCGACCAGCACAACACGCGGCTGCAGGAGATGAACCAGACGATCCAGGGGCTCCGGCTCGAGCTCGAGCGGGCGCGCGCGGAGAAGGAGAAGGCCGAGGCCGTCGCGCACGAGGCCGACCGCGGCACCGCGAAGGGCCGCTCGTTCGAGGAGGCCGTGTATGACGTCCTCGACGAGATCGCCGTCCGCCAGGGCGACGACTGCGACGCCGTCGGCGACGTCAAGGGCACGACGCGCAAGACGGGTGACGTCGTCGTCGCCATCGAGGGCTGCACCGGCCCGGCGCGCGGGCGCATCGTCTTCGAGGCGAAGGCCTCGCGGCTGTCCAAGCCCAAGGCGGTCGAGGAGCTCGACCGCGCGCGCACCGAGCGCAACGCCGACTACGCCGTGCTGGTGGTGCCCGACGAGGAGCGCATCCCGGCGAAGATGCACGAGCTGCGCGAGTACGGCGGCGACAAGCTCGTCGTCTGCTTCGACCCCGAGGACGGCTCCACGCTCTCGCTCGAGGTCGCCTACAAGCTCGCCCGCGCTCGCGTGCTGATGGCCCGCGGCGAGGCCGACGGCGTCGACGCCGCCGCGATCCGTGAGGCGATCGAGCGCGCGACCGGCGCGATGGGCGACGTCCTGCGCGTCAAGCAGCAGCTCACCGGCGCCACGACCTCGATCCGGAAGAGCGCCGAGATCCTCGATTCCATGGCCGTCGCGGTCCGCGCGCAGCTGATGCACGTCGAGCTGCTGCTCGCCGCGAGCGAGCCGGCCGACGACGGCGAGCCCGCCGCGGCGCCGGTCGCGAGCGAGCCGGTCGAGGCGGAGTGCTCGGCCGCGGACGAGGCGGTCGAGCTCGACCCGCCCTCCGCGCAGGTCCAGCTCGGCTTCTAGGCCCGCACGCGGCTGGCGCGCCAGGCGTCGCGCACCTTGACCGACGAGCCCGTGCGCAGCACGGCGCCGCTGTAGATCCGCCCGGCGACTGGGATCAGGGCTGCCGCGGAGCCCGTCGTGATCACGATCGCCGCGACGATCTCGAACGCGGACGCCTGGCCGAGAGCCACCCGGGGCGGCATCGTGATCGGCGCGCTGAACGGGATGAAGGAGCTGATGTGGGCAACCGTCCCGTCGGGCTGGTCGAGCACCGCGAAGGAGACGAAGAACGAGATCAGGATGATCATCGTGAGCGGCGTCATCGAGGCCTGCAACTCCTCCTGGCGCGGCACCAGCGCGCCCGCACAGGCGAACAGCCCGGCGTAGAACGCGTAGCCGAGCACGAACCAGGCGACCGCCAGCGCGGCGCCGGCGACCACGTCGCCGTCGATCGAGAGCGCGCCGGCCACGGCGGCCGCCCCCAGCCCCGCACCCGCGAGCACGACCATCTGCGCCAGGCCGAGCACTCCGAGCCCGACGATCTTGCCCGCGAGCAGGTCGCGCGGCTGGATCGTCGCGAGCAGCACCTCGACCACGCGCGACGCCTTCTCCTCCACGACCCCGCTCGCCAACAGGTAGCCGAACGTCAGCAGCTGGGTGTAGAGCGCGAGCACGGCGACGAACGCGAACGTCCCCTTGCGGTCGCGCTCGGGATCGGTGGGCTTCGCGGTGGTGACGCGCACCGGTGGCGGGTTCAGCGCGCGCTGGACCTCCGCGTCCCCCAGCCCCGCCCGCTGGAGCGCCTGCCCCTGGCGGATCTCGCGGCTCGCGGCCTGCACCATGCCGACGAGCGCCTTGTCGGGCTGCTCCTTGGACGCGAGGCCGCGGGTGGAGAGGACGGCGTCGACGTGGCCGCCGTCGAGCGCTGCGCGCGCCTTTGCGGGCGCGAGCCTGCGGACGTGCAGCTTGGCGTCGAACGCCCCCGCGCCGCGCGCCGCGGCGGCCCCGACCGGCACCGAGGCCGCATCCGAGACGGCGAGCTCGTAGGTGGTCGTGCCGCCGAAGCCGGCGAGCGCCGGCACGACCGCGACGAGCACGACGATCGCGACCGTGACGCCCATCGAGACGAGGAACGACTTCTCCCGCACCCGCTGCGTGATCTCGCGGCGCGCGACGAGCGCCACCGCACGCCGGCCGCGGAGGCCGCTCACGCCGCCACCGCCTTTCGGAACAGCTCGCTCAAAGTCGGCCGCTCGAGCGCGAAGTGGGTGACGCTGCCCGCCCGCCGGGCGGCGTCGAGCAGCGCGTCGGGCCCGGCGCCGTCGCGCAGGGCGACGAGCACGCCGGCCGGGCCCCGGTCGACGACCTCGGCGCCCGCCACGCCCGCGAGCCACTCCTCGCCGGCCCCGCTGACCGCGACCCGGACGGTCGTGGCGGTCGCGCCGCCCTCGCGCAGCGCCGCGACGCGGCCCGAGGCCACGAGCCGGCCGTCGTTGACAATCGCCACCGATTCGCACAGTCGCTCGACGAGCTCGAGCTGGTGCGAGGAGAACACCACGGGCACGCCCTCGTCGGCGAGGCCGCGCAGGACGCCGCTGAGCACGTCGACACCGACGGGATCGAGGCCGGAGAACGGCTCGTCGAGCACGAGCAGCTCGGGGCCGTGGACGAGCGCTGCGCCGAGCTGGACCCGCTGCTGGTTGCCGAGCGAGAGCGACTCGACGCGGTCTCGCGCGCGGTCGGCGATCCCGAGCCGCTCCAGCCATGTGTCCGTGGCCGCGGCGGCGGCGGCCCGCGGCAGGCCGTGGAGGGAGGCGAAGTACGCGAGCTGGTCGCGGACGCGCATCTTCGGGTAGAGGCCGCGCTCCTCCGGCATATAGCCGAAGCGGGCGCGCGTCGCGAGGTCGACCGGGCGCCCGCGCCAGCGGACCTCGCCGCCGTCGGGCTCGAGGACGCCGAGGATGATCCGCATCGTCGTCGTCTTGCCGGCGCCGTTGGGCCCGACGAAGCCGAAGAGCTGCCCGGGCTCCACCGTGAACGAGAGACCGTCGAGCGCGATCGTGTCGCCGTACCGGCGGGACAGGTCGATCACCTCGAGCATCCCACAGGGATAGCGAGTGGCGACGCGGTGTGTCGGCAGCTCAGCGTCCGCCCGCGCCGAAATCCGTCGTGTAGATCGCCGCATCCTTGGGAACGGGCTGCGCCTCGGGTGCCCCATAGGCGAGGCCGATGCCGATCTCGCGGTACTCGGGCCTGAGGAGGTTCTCGCGATGGCCCGGGCTGCGCATCAGCGCCTGCATGATCGCCGCCGGGGTGCTCTCCTGCTCCTCGCCCCAGGCGAGGTTCTCCCCGATATAGATCGGCGGGTAGCCCGAGTGCACGATCCGCGCTTCCGCACTGACACCGTCTGGGTCGACGTGCTCAAAGAACTTGCGCGTCGCCATGTCCAGCGAGTGGCGCTCGGCCGCGAGCTGCAGCTCGGCGTTCTCGGTCAGTGGGGGTGCGCCGGTGCGGGCGCGCTGGGCGTTGGTGAGGCACAGCGTCGCGGCCCTGACCTTCGCCTCGTTGGCGGGCGTAGGACGCAGCCAGGAGCCGGCGCAGCCGTCGACGTCGGGCTTCGCCGCGGCGGCGTCGCCGGGCCCGCCGCAGCCGGAGAGGGCGACCGCCAGCAGCAGAAGGGCGAGGACGGCCCGCATCCCAACGGGATCGACAGCCGCGGGCGCGGGCTTGAGCCGCTCCGGGTCAGCGCAGGATG
>JAXDGC010000118.1:0-6792 GCA_034665245.1 Solirubrobacteraceae bacterium
GCCTGCGGTTGCGGCTCCTCCTTCCGCGTGGCGGAGGAGGAAGAGGTCTCGGCGGTCTGAAGTCGCTCGTCGCGGCCGCTCTCGCGGCCGCGATCCTCACGGGCTGCGGTGACGACGGCGGCAAGAAGGCCGCCAAGACGCCGAGCCCGACCCCGACGCCGACCCCGGCCGAAACCCGCTCGCCCGCCGTCGCGCAGGGGAAGGTCCGCGGCGACCTCGCGGTCGGCCTGACCGAGCAGAACCCCAACTTCGTCTGGGCGCCGGGCGCGCGCGCGGGCGTGCCGCCCGAGTTCACGAGCTGGCAGGACGACCTGGGCAGGCTCAAGCCGTCGTTCTTCCGCATCGTGCTCGACTGGCCCTCGCTGCAGCCTCAGCAGGGCAGGCGCGCCGACCTCGAGCACCCCTATGACGGCTGCCTGCGCGGCACGCCGCCGTGTGCGGGCTGGGCCGGGGTCAAGGACCAGCTCGCCGCGCTGGCCTCGCGCCAGAAGCAGCACAAGGGCGGCTGGGAGGCGCTGCTGGTCATCACCGGCACGCCGGACTGGGCCGCGCGCCCGGCCTCGGGTTGCGAGCGCTCCAAGACGCAGCCCCGCTCGCGCGCGCCGCAGGCCTCCGCGATGGGCGCCTATCGCAGGCTCGTCGAGGACGTGATCGCGCTCGGCGCCCAGGTCGGGGTCCGCCTGCGCTACTGGAGCGCGTGGAACGAGCCCAACCACCCGTTCTTCATCTCGCCCCAGCGGGCGGTCTGCTCGACGAGCGCGAAGTCGCTCGCCGTCACGCGCTACGCCGAGCTCGTCCGCAACCTCAAGCGCGCGCTCGACGACGCCCCCGGCGACCAGGAGTACGTGCTCGGCGAGCTCGCCGGCCTGGACGAGAGCAAGACCAAGAGCACCTCGATCCGCGAGTTCCTGGGCGCGCTGCCGCGCAGCATCGTCTGCGGCTCGACGATCCTCTCCCAGCACGGCTACATCACGGGCATCAACCCCGTCGACGACGCCGCGAAGGGCGCCGCGCGCCACCACTGCAAGAAGAAGCACGTGGTCTGGATGACCGAGACCGGCGTCGGCGCCCCGCACGCCGGCCAGGACAAGCGGACCAGCGCGCCGGCCGAGCGCCGGGCCTGCAGAGAGCTGCACCGCCGCCTGGTCAAGTGGTACGACGACCCGCGCGTCACCGCGGCGTTCCAGTACACCTTCCGCGAGGACGACGTCTTCCGCACCGGCCTCGTCACGACCTCGCTGGACCGCGCCTTCCCGGTGCTCAAGGAGTGGCAGGCCTGGGGCGCCACGGCGCGCCCGAAGCCGACCGACCCGCCACCCTCACACGCTCGCTGCGGGGCGGCGCGCTAGCTTCGCCTGCAGCAGCGCGAGGCCCCAGCCCATCGAGGCGTAGAGGGCGATGCCGATGAGGAGCACGGTCAGGTAGGCGAGCAGGACCAGCGCGCCGGGCACGTTTGACTTCTGCTCGCGCTGCAGCAGCTGCTTGTCGCGCTTGAAGGAGCGCGTGAAGCTCGGCTGGGCGGGGACGCCCTTGACGGGGATCGCCTTGTCCGCGGGGAAGTAGATCGGGAGGCCCTGGACGGCGGTGCCCTTCTGGAGGCGGATCGTCGTCTTCCAGTTGCCATATACCGGCAGCGGCTTCGTCGTGCGGTAGACGCCGGGTGACACCTTCTCGAGCTTCTCGACCGGGGAGTTGCCCTCCTCGCCCTGCCACGCGGTCGAGACGAACCAGTAGGCGTCGTCGGCGGCGTCGGGCGGGTTGAGCCGGATCGTCGCGTTGACCTGCCGCTTCGGCGGCGGCTTGGCGTCCGTCAGCGTGACCTTGGCGGTGATGGGATCGCCGCTCGAGATCGGTGTCGCGTAGGCGAGCACGGCGACGAGCGCGACCACCGCCACGGGCAGGGCGAAGCGCGGCACGGGCGCCGGCGCGAGCTCCGGAGCGCTCAGCGCGCGGCCGACGAAGCTGCCGATCACGCCGCCGGCGACGGCCGCGACGAAGCCGCAGACGAAACCCTCGACGAGCATGCTCGCCGGCCACTCGATCGTCCACCAGACGTACGACCAGGCCCACTCGGCCGCCAGCCCGACGGTGCCGATGCCGATGCCCGCCAGCAGCCCGAGCATGAGCGGCTTGTCGCGCGCGACGCGCAGCGCGACCAGCTCGACGACGGCGGCCTCGGCGATGTAGAGAGGGAAGTGCAGCGTCGTGTGCCCGAACAGCGGGGTGACGAGCAGGCTGAGGATCCCGCGGATGACGAGAAAGAGTGCGACCGCGCCGAGCGCGGCGCCGCGGCCGGCCCAGATGCGCACCGCCACCAGCGCGATGCTCGAGGCCAGCATCAGCAGGATCGGGTGGAAGACGAGCCGGAACTGCGGCACGGCGTAGTCGAACTCGCCCTGGAACGTCGAGAGCCCGACCAGGAAGGACCCGCCGAGCGCCATCTGCATGTAGCGAAGGTTGCGCGGGGCGCCGTGCGCGCCGACGTCACCGGACGCGCGGGACCCCTCGACCAGGAGGATCATCCCGCCGAGCGTCGAGAGCGAGGCCCCGCCGAACAGCTGCAGGTGGGTCGGCCCCCAGAGCGTGACGTCCTGGCCGAAGATGCGGTGCCAGACGTCGTCGAGCGGGAAGCCGGCGAGCGCGATGCCCGAGCAGACGAGGATCAGCACGCCGCCGAGCGGCGCCTCGAGGCCTCCCGGGAGCCGCAGTGCCGCGGCGCCCGGCCGCTCGGTGGGGAGGAAGACCGCGAGCAGGCCGGAGAAGAAGATGCCGAACAGCCCGGCGAGGATGAAGTAGTGCGAGACGTTGGCGAACGGCCCGGGATCGCGGCCCGCGTCGAGGTGGCACGAGATGTCCCAGTACATGCCGAAGACGGCGATCAGCAACGAGCCTGACAGCACTCCGAGCGGCAGCGCGGCCCACGGCGGCAGGCCCGAGACGCGCTCGGAGTAGGCGCCGAGGCGCTGCAGTACCTTGACGCGCCCGCTGCGGTGCCCGAACACGAGGTAGAACATCGCCGCGGTGATGATCAGCGAGCCGATCGTGCCGCCGATCACCTGCCCGATCGCGCCGCCCCCGGCCGGGGGCGAGCCTGTGCCGCCCTGCGCGAGCCATCCCATCACGTCACCGTACCATGAGACATAAGATGATGTAGCCGATAGACCCTACGGTTGGTAGACCGGCCTCCAGCTCCTCGCGCCGTCACGCGACTCGAGGATCGCTCCGGTCTTCAGTGCGGCGTACAAGTGCCCCGCATCGACCGCCTTCAATCGCGCGGGTTCTCCCTGCACGCGGCCGACGGCCCGCCACGCGTCACCACCGTCGCTCGAGACCGACACGGTGCCGGTGGCGTCCGCGCGGAAGAGCGTCTCCGCCGCCGGCCAGGCGTAGCGCGTGCCGGGGGAGCGGGCGAGCGGGCGCCAGTGGTCGCCGCCGTCGACCGAGCGGAACGTCGTCTGCTCGGAGGCGAGCAGCATCCGGCGAGCGTCGCCCGGGTCGATCTCGAGCTCGACCATCGGCTCCGGCGGGGCCACGTGCTGCTGGAACGAGCGCCCGCCGTCGCTCGAGACGAGCACCGCTCCGAGCACGGCGTCGAAGGCGTAGAGGCGGCCGAACTTCAGGACCATCCGGTGCAGGTCCGCCTCGCCGAGCCGAGCGATCACGGCCCACGTGCGCCCGCCGTCGCTCGAGCGCATGACGCCCAGGAACTGCGGCAGCTGCCCCTTCACGTCGGGATGGCCCGAGCCGAGCAGCTGCTTCGGCCCCAGCGGCAGCACCTCGAGGAAGCCGCCGACCGGCACGCTGCGCCCCTTCGCGGTCGCGACGCCGCTGATGCGCTCGGGCGCGCCGCCACGCGGATCGACGCGGAAGAAGCCGCGGTTGGTGGTGATCAGCAGCTTGCCCGTACCCGGCTCGACCTCGAGCGAGTTGACCAGCGGCGGGCTGCCCTGCGGGTCGACGATCGAGGCCGCGGGCGCCGTCGACCCGGAGTCCCCACTCGACCCGCCGCCGCAGCCCGCCAGCGCCACCAGCGCCAGCGCGAGCAGCGCCCTTCTCACCGGCCCGCCTGCGAGAGCAGCCACAGCGCGAGGCTCGTGAAGCCGACCATGATCGCCAGCATCCAGTACTGCGAGCGCACGGCGAGCTTCGTGTCGCGGTAGAGCACGAGCGCGCGATCGTGGGCGAGCACGAGCGCCGCGACGTGCCCGAGCACGACGAAGCCGACCTGGAGGTACCACGCGCCGTTCTGGCTGAGCAGGCCGTAGTCGATCGCCGACGACGCGGTGCCGAACAGGTCCCAGCCCCGGCCGAAGGGGTCAGAGGCGAGATAGAGGATCGACTGCCCCTCGAAGAGCAGGAACGTCAAGTAGTGCGCGGCCACGTAGACCATCGCGATCGGCACGAGGCTGTGGATGAAGCGGCGCCGCAACTGCTCCGCGTCGAGGTCGCCGCCGACCGAGCGCGCGCCCTCGATGCCGAGCGTGTAGAAGGCGCTCACGATCGCGACACCGATCAGGAGCCCGAGCGTGGAGACGATCTTCGGCGTCGTCTCGAGCCCGACCCCGAGCGAGCTGAGGCCGTCGTTGAGCTGCACGGCGACGTCCTTCCAGAGCCGGCCCTGGCTCAGGCCGTCGAACGTGACGGTGCCGATCATCACCATGACGAGCGCGACCGTGCCGGCGATGGGGTCCAGGCGCGGCAGGCCGGAGAGGACCGGCCGCACGCCGACCACCCGCTCCCGCGTCTCGAACACCGACAGGCGCGAGAAGAGGTTGAAGTAGACCGAGAACGACTCGCCCCCGCGGGCCCACGGCTCGACGCCGTAGACCGCCATCGCCGCGAGCGTGAGGACGCTGTAGCCGGCTACCGCGGTCGCGAGCGTCTGCGGGTGCTCGCCCCAGCCCGACGCGAGCTCGATCCAGGTGAACACCAGCAGGCCGAGCGCGGCGGGATAGCGCCCGAGGCGCTCGGGATACGGCCGCCGCCGGCGGTCGCGCAGCGCGACGCGGCCGATCGCCCGCCAGGGGTTGAAGAGGCGGAACACGTCGCCGAACAGGAGGCTGGCGAACACCAGCCCGACCCAGAAGACGATGAAGATGAAGGTGGGGGCGAAGTTGTCCAGCGGCGTCGGCGGCCCGGCGTAGCCCGTGACCAGCACGAGGGCGAGGACCGCGACCCCGATCACGCCGCCCCCGATCTCGACGGCGCGGCTGCCGAGGACGCGCCCGGCGCCGCCCGGCAGCGGCCGCCAGCCCGCGTGCTCGAGCCGCGGCTTGGGCCACAGTGCGGCCAGCGCGACGAACGAGACACAGAGCACGGCCGACGCCGCCCACGCGAACAGCCACTCGGGGATCGGCAGCTGAGAGCGCTGCACGAGCCCGTGCGCGAGGACGATGATCACAGTGCGGTCTTGAGCGCCTTCTCAAAGGCGGAGAGGCCGAACGACCCCTCGAGCCGCGCCGTGATCCGGCCGTCGCGGCCGACCACGAACAACCAGGGCTCCGTGGGCAGGTTGAAGCGCCGCAGCGGCTCCCGCAGGCCCTTGGTCACGTCGTTGCCCTCGTAGACCTCCTGGTGGATGAACTCGATGCGATCGCCGTACTTCGCCTTCATCTGGAGGGCGACGTCGACAACCGGCCCGCACACGCGCGACTGGCAGAGCTGCGGCGTGGCGAACACCAGCGCCACCGGCTTCTTGCCGAGCACGTCGGCGAACGACTTGGCGTGCATGTCCGAAGGCGGGACGCGCGTGTCGATCGCGGCGACGTCGCCGCCCGCGGAGCCGAGCGTGTCCGTCTTGACCTTCGGCGGGCGCTCGCCGACCTCGGGGATGCGGTCGTCCTGAGGGGCGATCACCTTGATCTGGCCGGGGGAGGCGAAGGTCTTGCCGCCCGCCTGGGTGACCGCGAGGATCGAATAGCTGCCCGCCCGCTTGAACGGGACCTGCGCGGCGTAGACCGCCGCGAACGGGCTCGCGTCGGTCGCGGCCTGCTTGGAGCGGTAGCGACCCTGGGTGACGAGCACGTCCGCCGGCGCCGGGTAGGGCCCCTCGGCCGGCCGGTCGGGACTGGGGGCGATGTAGACGGCGGTCTTGCCGTAGACGAAGCCCGAGCGGTTGTCGATGATCCCGAACGCCAGCCGGTCGGTGCCGACCGGGAAGATCGAGCTCGCCATCCCGAGCTCCGGCCCGGAGGTGCCGGCGGAGTCGGCCACCTGCTGCAGCGTGCGGCCGCCGGCGGCCGGGAAGTCGGCGGCCGTCACGGCCTGCGCCGCGCGCACCTTCGCGCGCACGCCGCCGGCGGCGGGCACCTGCGCCGCCGGATCCTTGGAGTCTGAGCCGCCCCCGCCGCAGCCGGCAAGCAGCACGACGGCGACGAGGAGCACGGGGGGGAGCCTGCCCATCGCCACCAGCTTAAACAGGCGCGTTGGCGAGACTCCGCCAGAGGTAGAGGCTGGCGCGCGTGCGGTAGGGACGCCAGGGCTCCGCGATCGCCTGCATCTCCGCTGGTTTCGGGGCCGTCTCGAGCCCGTAGGCGCGCTGGATCGCGTTGCGCACCCCGAGGTCACCCGTGGGCAAGACGTCGGGCCGGTGCAGCGTGAACATCAGGAACATGTGCGCACTCCACTCGCCGATCCCCTTCACGGCGGTGAGCTCGCGGATGACGTCTTCGTCGGGCAGCTCCGCGAGGCGGTCGAGCTCGAGCTCGCCGGCGACCACGTGCTCCGCGAGCGAGCGCAGGTAGACGACCTTCGCGCGCGAGAAGCCGGCGGCGACGCGCAGCTCGTCGGGAT
>JAXDGC010000119.1:0-5495 GCA_034665245.1 Solirubrobacteraceae bacterium
CCGCGCCGACGGGCTCCGGGAAGGGGATGTTGGACACCATCAGCGCCGCGGAGGCGCCGTTCATCGCGAGGATGTCGTAGGGCACGACGTGGTCGATCGACAGCGGGATCGAGACGAGCTGCGTCTCGCGGTGCCAGCCCTTGGGGAAGAGCGGGCGCAGCGGGCGGTCGATCATGCGGGCGACGAGGGTGCCCTTCTCGCCGGAGCGGCCCTCGCGCTTGAAGAAGGATCCGGGGATCTTGCCCGCGGAGTACATGCGCTCCTCGACATCCACCGTCAGCGGGAGGAAGTCGACATCACGCGGGTTGCCGGCGGTGGCGGTGCCCAGCACCATCGTCTCGCCGGCGCTCACGACCACGGATCCGGAAGCCTGCTTGGCGAGGCGCCCCGTCTCGAACGTGATCTCGGTTCCGCCAACCTCGACGGAGACCCGATGCACTTCAGACATATGTTCCTTTCACTCCCGCGCTTCGGTGCGCGGGTCCTCTGCATCTCGTTGACGCTTCGGTATCGCTTCTGACCATGGTAGTAGCAACCGTTACGCTCGCGTCCTGATGGCCGGTCGCATCGTCATCTTCGGAGCCACCGGCTACACGGGCCGACTGGTGGCCGAGCGCCTCGCCGGCGCCGGTGAGCGCCCGCTGCTGGCCGGTCGCTCGCTGGAGCGCCTGGGCGTGCTGGCAGAACGCCTCGGCGGCCTGGAGATCGCGCAGGCCGACGTCATGCGCGCGAACTCGGTCGCCGCGCTCGTGCGCGACGGCGACGTGCTGGTCTCGACCGTCGGCCCGTTCGTGAAGTTCGGCGAGCCCGCGCTGCGCGCCGCGATCTCCGCCCGGGCGACCTACCTCGACTCGACCGGCGAGCCGCCCTTCATCCAGCGCGTCTTCGAGCACCACGGACCCCGCGCCGAGCGCGCCGGCGTGGCGCTGATGCCCGCGATGGGCTACGACTGGGTGCCGGGCGCGCTGGCGGGCGGGCTCGCGCTCGAGGACGGTGGCCCGGAGGCCGTACGCGTCGACGTCGGCTACTACGCGCTCGGCTTCGGCGCCACGGCCGCCAGCGTGGGCACGCGGCGCTCGCTGGTCGGCGCCACGCTCGGCGACTCCTATGCCTTCCGGGACGGCGCGCTGCAGCGGGCGCGCGTGGCCGAGCGGGTGCGCTCGTTCACGGTCGACGAGCGACAGCGCCAGGCGGTCTCGGTCGGCGGCGCCGAGCACTTCGGCCTCCCCGCCGCGTTCCCGCGCCTGCGCGAGGTCAACGTCTATCTCGGCTGGTTCGGCGCGCTCGCGCGCCCGCTGCAGGCGGGAACGCTGGTCGGCTCCGTCGCCACGAGGCTGCCGGGGGTGCGCGGCGTCCTCGAGTTCGCGGGCGGGCGGCTGGCCGAGCTGGGTGGCGACGGGCCGGAGCCTGGCACGACCCCGGGTGGGCAGTCGTGGATCGCGGCGGAGGCCTACGACGCCGCCGGCAACCAGGTGTCCGAGGTCCATCTCTCCGGCCCCGACGGCTACGAGTTCACGGCCGAGTTCATGGCCTGGGCGGCGCGCGCCGCGGCGGCGCGCCGGGTCAACGGCACGGGCGCGATCGGCCCCGTCGAGGCGTTCGGCCTCGAGGAGCTCGAGCGCGGCTGCGCCGCGGCCGGGCTCAGCCGGACAGACGCCTGACCAGCGGCCCCAGCCGCACGAGCCCGGCCGCGAGCGCGCCGGTCGGCTCGAGGCCGCCGTCGGCCGTGACCCGCAGCGGCGACTTGGCGGGGCGCTTGAAGAGCTTCCAGCGGATGCGGTCGAGCGCGCGGGCGGGACCGAAGACGGCGGGCTCGCGCAGCGGCCAGAGCTCGCAGCGCGGCGCCGGGGAGCGGGTGGCGTCGAGGATCCCGTTGACCGCCCGCCGCGCGGCCTCGTTGGCCCCCTCCATCGTCGCCAGGTCGGTGTGGGTGCGCACGTAGTCCGAGGCGAGGAACAGGTTGGGGATCCGCGTCACCGCGTCGGGACGGTCCTTCCACGAGTCCGCCGTGTTGACCAGCAGCGGCTCGAGGTTGGCGGCCTCGGTGGGGTTCGGGAACTCGATCGCCGGGTCGAGGAAGGCGCGCACGACGTTCGACCCGTCGAGGTTCTCGAGGTGGTCCGAGAGCTGCGCCCAGACCTCCGCGACCACCTCGTCGTGCGTGCACTGCATGGCGATCTTGCCGAGCCGGCGGCTGGGCTGCGCCCAGTCGGAGACGTCGACGGAGAGGATTCCCTCGACGCGGCCGTCGCCGGTCTGCTCGAGGTCGTAGCCGCGCCAGAACTGGCGCTGGGAGATCGACGTCAGCGCCCAGTCGGAGTCGATGTAGATGGCGTGGCCCTTGACGACGGGGACGTCTTCGTCGAGGTAGAACATGATCCCGTTCATCCAGCGCGTGACGAGGCGGTCGAGGCGCTTGAGCCGCGGCTCGGCGGCGCGCAGGTCGGGCCCGGCGAGCGTGCGCATGATCTCGACCGGCACGGCGGCGACGTAGTGGTCCGCGGTCACCGTCGTGCCCGCGACGGTGACGCCGGTGATCCGCCCGCCGCCGAACTGGATCCCCTCGACCGGCGCCGTGCGGCGGATCTCGACGCCGAGGCCTTCGAGGTGCGCGACCCACGGGTCGATCCAGACGTCCGAGGTGGGGCCGTCGAGCACGCGGTCCGCCCGCCCGCCGGCGCGGGTGAGGTCGAACAGCAGCTGCAGCAGGATCGTGCCGCCGGTGCGCGCGCTCATCTCGCGCGCCCGCGCCGCCACGAGCGTGCGGGTGAGCCCGTCGGCGAGGAACTTCTGGAACGCGGCCGAGCGCTGCTCCGCGCCGACGTAGGACCACCAGCTCTGGAGCTCCCACTGCCCGAGGCGGCGCTCGTCGCAGCTGGTCAGCAGCGTCAGCAGGCGCTCGAGGAACCACGCCGTCTCCTCGGGTGGGATGCCGAGGCTGGTCGCGGCCGCGAGCACGAAGCGGGTCACGAGCGCGAAGTCCTCGAGCGACTCCGGCAGGTGGGCGGGCGTGAGCAGCTCCGGGCGCCCGTCGGCCTGGGCGAGCAGCACGCGCTCGGCCCCGACGAGGTGGCCGTCGACGCCGATCCGCCGCATCGTGTCGGGCACGTGGCGGTAGAAGCCGGGGAAGAAGCGGAACCCGTGCTCGGCCGGCAGGTCGCGGCGGCCGTCGGTCCCCGAGCCCGGCACGGGCAGGCTGCGCGCCTTGCCCCCGAGGCGGTCGCGCGCCTCGTAGACCGTGACCTCGAAGCCTCGCTCGGCGAGCTCGTGCGCGGCGGTGAGACCCGCCACACCGCCTCCCAGGACCGCGACCCGTTGCGTCATCGCCGGGCCAGCCTAACCGTGCCGCGCGCGCCCCGGCGCACCGTCGTGGTGCGCCGGGGGCGCCCGGGCATCAGTTCACGGTGAGCTTGCCCTCCATGCCGGCCGCCCGGTGACCGTCGACCGGGCAGTAGAAGTCGTACGTGCCGGCCTTCAGGGTGACGGTGACCGTCGAGGTGCCGCCCTTCTGGACGGTCTTGCCGTCCTTGTCGACGCCGTTGCCCTCGACCGCGACCGCGTGCGGGAGCCCGGACGGGTTGGCCATCGAGAGCGTCACCTTGCCGGCCTTGGCGGTCAGCTTGGTCGTGTCGAACTTCAGGGCGCTCGCATCGGCGGAGAGCTTGACGGTCTGGCCGCCCCCGCCCGAGGCGGCCGGCGTATCCGTCGCCGCCGGCGTGCTCGTGCTCTTCGCCGTGCTCTCTTTGTTGCTGCTGCCGCAGCCCGCCAGCGCGAGCACCGCAGCGGCTGCGATCAGTGCCGTCCATCTCATTGGGCTCTCCTTTTGGTCGTCTAGAACAGGCGCCCGGTGAGGACGTCCCTGGTGTGTCCACGCTCGTCCCGATAGACGACGCGAAGGCTGTCGTATTCCCCGACCCGCGCGGCGGTCGTCAGCCGCGCCTCGACGTGCCCGTCGGCGTCGGCCCGGAAGGTGCCGGCGCTGGCACTCCAGCCGCGCTTCTCGCACAGCATCTCGTAGACGCGCCCCGGCCCGGCGGGCAGCCCGCTCGCCCACAGGTGCACCCCGGTGCCGCCGGGAACGCGGGAGAGCGCGACGTGGGCGCGGAGATTGCCGCCCGCCTCCACGCCGGCGGCGCGCAGCGGGACGACATAGGAGCGCGACGCGGCGGGCGGGGCCGGCCCGTTGTCGAGCGTCACCGTCGCGCCGAAGGTGAGCGCCGCCGCGAGCAGCCCGCTGACGACCGCGACCCGCGGGCGGGTCCAGGCGAGCCGCGGCAGCCGGCGGCGCGGGCGCTCCGCGGCGCCGGTCTCGCGGTCGCGGGCGAAGCGGTCGAGCAGCGCCTCCTCGAAGGCCGGCGACAGAGGCTCGTCGGGCGCGTCGAGCGGCGCGGCGAGGTCGAGCAGCGCCGGCAGCCCGGCCAGCGACGCGTGCTCGGCCGAGCAGGCGGCGCAGCCCGGCAGGTGCTCGCGCACCGCCTCGGCCTCCTCGGGCTCGAGCGCGTCGAGCACGTAGCCGCCCAGCAGCGGGCGCAGCTCGTCGCAGGTCCGCAGCGGGCTCACCGGATCCCCATCTCCTCGAGCACGAGCCGCAGGGCACGCAGCGCGTACCAGGTGCGGCTCTTGACCGTCCCGACCGGCAGGTGGGTGCGCTCGGCGATCTCGCGCATCGTCAGGCCCTGAAGATGTGCAAGCCGGATCATCTGGCGGTGGTCGGGGCTGAGGCGCTCGAGCGCGGTCGCCACCTGCCACCCGAGCATCGCCTGCTCGATCGACTCCCCCACGGCCTCCTGGCTCGGCGACGGCTCGTGCAGCGCGAGGCTGGGCCGCACGGACGCGCGCCGGCGCAGATCGATGATCGCGTGGCGTGCGATCTGGTAGAGCCAGGTGCGCACGCTGGCGCGCGCCGGGTCGTAGCGCTCGGCATGGCGCCAAGCGCGGGTGAAGACCTCCTGGACCAGCTCCTCGGCCGCTCCCCGTTCGCCGAGGGCGTTGAACGCGAAGCCGAAGAGCTCGCCCGAATACGCCCGGTAGAGCGCCCTGAGGGCATCTCCCGATTCGTCCGTGGTGAGTCGCTCGATGAGCTGGGCATCAGTCGCCATTCGACCCCCCGGTATACGCGATCCCCCTACGCTGGGTTCGCCAGCCGCTCGAGCAGCCCCGGCTCGGGGCGGCCGAGGTGGCGCTCGCCATCGACGAACAGCGTCGGCGTGGTCGCCACGCCGGCGCGCACGCCGGCGCGGAAGTCGTCGGCGATCCGCTGCTCGACCGCCTCCGAGCGCCGGTCGGCGTCAAAGCGCGCGACGTCGAGCCCGAGGCGCTCGGCGCGCTCCCACAGATGCGGGTCCTCGAGGCGGCCCTGGTCGGCGACCAGCGCGTCGTGCATCGGCCAGAACGCCCCCTGCGCCGCCGCCGCCTCGGCCGCCGCGGCCGCCGCGCGGGCGCGCGGGTGGCTCGACCGCACGGGGAAGTGGCGAAACGCCACGCGCAGCGGCAGG
>JAXDGC010000120.1:0-3422 GCA_034665245.1 Solirubrobacteraceae bacterium
TCGAGCCGGTCCAGGCGATCGTCGAGTGCTCGGCCGAGCCGTCCGTGCTCGCCGGGATGGGCTCGGGCGCGGACTTCGTCGTGCAGACGAACCTGCTCGGCGCGCACAACTGCTTCGAGCTCGCCCGTCGCGACGGCGCGCACGTGGTCTTCCTCTCCACCAGCCGCGTCTATCCCATCGCCCCGCAGCTCGAGCTCAACCTGCGCGAGGAGGAGACGCGCTTCGTGCTCGAGGCGTCGCAGCCGTTCGCGGGCGCGAGCGAGCACGGGATCGCCGAGGACTTCCCGCTCGCCGGAGCGCGCACCCTGTACGGCGCGACCAAGCTCGCCGCCGAGCTGCTGCTGACCGAGTACGCCGACTCGTTCGGCATCCGCGCGACGATCGACCGCTGCGGCGTGATCGCCGGGCCGTGGCAGATGGGCAAGGTCGACCAGGGCGTCTTCACCCACTGGCTGCTCGCCCACTACCAGCGCCGCCCGCTGACCTACATCGGCTACGGCGGCACCGGCAAGCAGGTGCGCGACGTGCTCCACGTCGACGACGTCTGCGAGCTCGTGCTCGAGCAGCTCGCCGACCCGGAGGGCTGGGACGGCGCGACGCTCAACGTCGGCGGCGGCGTCGCGGGCTCGCTGTCGCTGCGCGAGACGACCGACCTCTGCGTCGAGCTGACCGGCAACGAGGTGCCGATCGAGCCGGTCGCCCAGGCGCGCCCGGGCGACGTGCCGCTCTACGCGACGGACTGCCGGCGGCTGTTCGCGCGCACGGAGTGGCGCCCGCTGCGCGCGCCGCGGGCCGTGCTCGAGGACACGCTGGCCTGGATCGAGGCGAACGAGCGCGACGTGCTCGCGGCGCTCGGATGAGCATCGCCGCCGAGCGGCGCGCGGATCCGGCGCCCGAGCCACCGGCCGCCGTGGCGCCCCACCGCCCCGACCGCCGCGCCGTCATCGCGCTGGCGCTGATGCTGCTCGCCGGGCTCGCGCTGCTGCTGTACCTCGGCCGCGACACGACCTTCTACTTCGACGAGTGGGACTGGGTCCAGCACCGCCGGGACTGGACCTTCGGGACCCTGCTCGAGCCCCACAACGAGCACCTCTCGGTGGTGCCGATCCTGTTCTACAAGCTGCTGTTCGCCACGGTCGGGATCGACCATTACTGGCCCTACCGAGTGCTCGGGCTGACGATGCACGCGCTCGTCGTGGCCGGCCTGTTCTTCTACGCACGGCGCCGCGTCGGCGACGTGCTCGCGCTCGCCGCCGCCGCGACGATCCTGTTCCTCGGCAAGGGCTGGAACGACGTGCTGTGGCCGTTCCAGGCCGGCTTCATGGCCTCGATGGCGGCCGGGGTCGGCGCGCTGCTCGCGCTCGATCGCGGCACGCGCCGCGGCGACGCGCTGGCCGCGGCGCTGCTGCTGATCGCCCTCGCCTCCTCCTCGCTCGGGCTGCCGCTCGCGGCCGCGCTCGCGCTCGAGGTCCTCGGCCGCCCGGATCGCCGCGCGCGCTGGTGGATCGTCGCGGCGCCGGTCGCGCTGTACGCGGTCTGGTGGGCCGGCTACGGGCGCGAGGGCGTCGCCACGCTCGACAACCTGTTCGCCACGCCCGCCTATGTCATGGAGGCGTTCGCGGGCGCCGCGGCCGCGGTCGTCGGGCTGGGGCTGGAGTGGGGGCGGATCCTCGCGGTGGTCGGCGTGATCGTGCTGCTGGGCGCGCTGCGCGTGCGCGTGGGGATGACATGGCGCCTCGCCGCCCTGATCGCCCTGCCGCTGCTGTTCTGGGCGCTGACCGGGCTGGCGCGTGCGGACCTCAACGAGCCCGCGGCGTCGCGCTACCTCTATCCCGGCGCGCTCTTCCTGCTGCTGATCGCGATCGAGGCCGGAGCGGGCGCCCGGCTCTCGCGCCGCGGCCTCGCCGTGCTCGCGCCGCTGTTGCTGGGTGCGCTGATCGCCAACGTCGGCGCGATGCGCGACGGCGCCGGCTTCCTGCGCGACCGCGCCGCGGAGCTCGAGGGCGGGCTCGCCGCGACGCGGCTCGCGCAGCAGGGCCTCTCGCCGAGCTTCCAGCCCGAGCCCCAGATCGCACCGCAGATCCGGGCCGACTTCTACCTCGCGGCCGTCACCGACCTCGGCTCGCCGGTGCCGCCGCCCAGCGCTCTGCCCACGCTCTTCCAGTCCTCGCGCATGCACGCCGACGCGACGCTGGCGCGTGCCTACAACCTGCAACTGGGCCCCGGCGCCAAGCCCGGCGGCAGCGCCCCGAAGGTGGAGTTCTCCGACCGGGCCGGCCTCGTCGCCCGCGGCCCGTGCGTCGCGATCACGGCCCAGAGCCCCGGGGCGGTCGCGGAGCTCGTGCTGCCACCGGGCGGGTTGACGGTGGTGCCCGACAACGGGGACGCGAAGGTCACGCTGCGGCGCTTCGCGGACGGCTACGGCGGTCCGAAGCTCGGCGCGGTGGCGCGCGGCGCCGGCCCGACGGCGGTCCGGATCCGGGCGGACGCGTCCGGCGTGCCGTGGCGGGCGCGGCTCGAGGTGGACGGTGTCGTGCGGGCGTGTGGGGTGGCGGCGGGCTGAACTTCAACGGCGCATTGAGGGTTGGTCCGGTCGGAGTGGCGTTCCGGCATCAGCGTTGAGACGGCATTTCGTTCCTGTCGACGGCCTCAGCCCGGCCCGGGGAACGAACTGCCGCTCCCACCGGCATAACGTTCCCCGCCCCGCCCCGAGCGTGTCGAGAGGAACGAACCGCCGGCTCCCTCACGTGCATCCCGTCAATGAGCAGTTGTCGTTACCCGCGCGCCCGCCGGACCCTGTACATCACCCGGTAGCCCCCCCGCAGCGCGCTGAACACCGTCCGCTTCAGGGCGGGCCGCGCGGAGACGGCCAGGAGCGCGAGCTGGTCGTCGGGCGTGAGCCAGCCCTTCGGGCCGACGAGGGACATCGCGAGGTCGGAGAGCGATTCGCGGGGCTCTGCCGACGCGCGCGCCGGCGCCACCGCGGCCTCGCGGTAGACGCCGACCAGCTGCTCGACCGCGCGCTCCCACGTGTAGCCCGCGGCCACCTCGCGCACCCCTGCCACCTGCGCGGCGCGCGCCTCCGGGTCACCGATCAGCGTCGCGGCCCGCACCGCGGTCGCCTCGACGTCCCAGGGCACGATGCCCGCGAGCTCGGTGGGGAGCAGGTCGGCCATCGAGGACTGCGCGGCCCACAGCGCCGGCGCCCCGGCCTCCGCCGCCTCGTAGGGGATGAAGCCGAAGCCCTCGTAGACCGTCGGGTAGAGGACGAGCGCGGTGTTCTCGTACAGCCAGGCCTTCTCGGGCTCGCCGGTCTGGCCGACGTCGACGACGTGCCGGGCGACGTCCGGGTGGGCGTCCAGCCACGCGCGCTCCTCCTCGGCCGACGTGCCCTGCGCCGCGTGCGGGCCGGCGAACACGAG
>JAXDGC010000121.1:0-7433 GCA_034665245.1 Solirubrobacteraceae bacterium
TGCGCACGTGCACGACTCCGGCGTCCGAGCGCAGGACGGCGCGCTGGCGGCTCGTCAGGTGCGGGTCGCGCTTGACGATGATGTCCCTCGCGCCGGTGGCGGCGTGCGCCGCCGGGCCTGTCAGCAGGCAGCCCAGCAGGGCGAGCGACACGACGGCTGCGGGACGTGCTCTCACTCCCGCTGTCTCGGCGGCGCGGAGCCTCCCCATGAGCCGGTTCGACAGATGTCTTCCCCTCTCACGGCTCGACGGTGACGTTGGCGAGCGTCTGCTTGTGCTGTTCGAGCTCCACGACGAACTCGCCGGTGATCGACGCCGGGAGCTTGAAGTGGGCGCTGCCGCCCTTCGTCACGTCCTTGTGGACGTCGTAGCCGTGGAAGTGGATCTCGTCGGCGGTGTCGCTCTTGATCGTGAGATCGATCGTGCCGCCCTTCTTGAACGTGACCTTCTTGATGCCGCCGACGGGCTTGGCGTCCTTGACGGTGATCGTGGTCGGGCCGGAGCTCTTCGTGGCGTTGTCCGAGCCCCCGCTGCCGATGAGGACGACCGCCACGACCGCGATGGCGGCCGCGACTCCGAGCAGAGCGAGACGCTGGTTGCGAGACATGGAGCACCTTCCTGTTTGCGATGGCCGGGTTGCGAACCCGGCTGCGCGAGGCGCCCGGTCCGCTAGGTGGTGGTGAGGAGGAGCCGCGCGGGCCGGGGTGGCGGGCGCTTGGCCAGCGCCGAGGCGACGAGGCGGCCGCCGCGCTGCATGACGCGCACGTAGCTGCGCGGTGCGGGGATGCGGGCCGCAGCGCGGGCGATCGGGGCGCGTGAGGCTCCGGCGAGGCCGGCGAGCCTGTCCTCGCCCGGGAATCGTCCCAGGACCAGCGGCAGCGCCAGGACGAGCGCCGGCGCCACGTACAGCAGGCCGGTCGCGCTCCCGCTGAGCGCTTCGGCGACCATCCACGCGAGCACGAGCAGGGCGAACGCCCACAGCACGATGCGATCACGGCGGGGAGGCATCCGGGGCCGAGTATGGCGGCTACGGCATCCCGACCGTGGTGAGCCGGAGCCGCGCGTCGTGCACGCGCGCGGGGTCGAGCGGCGCGCTCGCGCCGCGGCGGTGGGCGAGGTAGGTGATGAACAGCGCCGCGGCCACGCGCCCGACCAGCGGGCAGAGTCGCGCCGCGGCGCAGCCGTCGACCAGGGCGCCATGCTCGGCGCCCGCCACGACCAGTAGCGCGTGCGGCGTCGTCCGCGGGAGGGCGCGCGCGGATTCCTCGCTCAGGCGCACCGGGCCGACGGTGTCGGCGCCGCCGGCGACCATCAGCGTGGGCGCGCGGATCAGCGCGGTGCTCGCGCGGTCCGCGCCGCCGGCCATCGTCATCACCGCCTTCACGCGGGGGTCCTGCGAGGCCAGCTCGGCGGCCGTCCGGCCGCCGAACGAGTGGCCCGCCACCCCGATCGCGCGCCCGTCGACGCGGCCGGCGACCCCGGGCGCGAGGCGTTTCCACACGGCCGGGAGGTGATCGAGCAGGAACAGGAGATCCTCGACGCGCTCCGCGCCCTGCGCGGTCGGTCGCGTGCGGCGATCCGGATGCCGTGGCGCGAGCACGACGAAGCCCATGCCGGCGAGGTGCGCGCACAGCCGCGCACAAACGGCCGCCGATCCGTTGTGGCCGTGCGAGAACAGGATCAGCGGGAAGCGGCAGCCGGGCCGCGGGCTCGGCGCCGGGTACCAGACCGTCGGATCGACCCGCCGCCGCCCGCCGACGGCGCTGCGGCGGGCCAGGCGGGTCGACGCGCGACCGACCGCGTACGGGCCGGGCGCCGCGAGGTCGCGCGGGACGGCGACGCACGGATTCGCGCCGTCCGCCGAGCGCGGCGACGGCGACGCTTGCCCGCCACAGGCTCCGGCGGCCAGCGCGAGCGCGACGACGGACACGCCTCGGATGGTGGGACGCACGGACAGAGCGACCCATTATCCGAAGCTGCGAATCTGCTCCCGTGCCCCCTCATTCGCAGCTTCCCGGTGTCCGGCTCGTCGAGCCGAGCCGCTTCCGCCCGCGCTTTCACTACGAGCTGCTCGTGTGCGGCATCAGCGGCCATGAGCTGATCGGCGTCGACGCGCGCGAGCTGCGGCCCGAGGACGAGCTCGTCGCGCGCGTCATCGACGGCGTGCGCTGGCATCGCTGCCTGCGCTGCGACTCCTGGCTGCCCGTCCCGCCGCCGGCTTCGCCCGCCCGCGACCTCCCGCCGGACCCGGACGAGATCGACCTGCCCCTGCGCGGCAAGCCGCTGCGCGACAAGATCGTGCTCCGCCTGATCGCCGTCAACCGCGCCGTGCACTTCCTCGTCCTCGGCGCGATCGCGGCCCTGATCTTCCTCTTCGCCTCGCATCGCGACGCCCTGCGCAGCCGGGCCTATCGCGTGATCGTCGACCTGCAGACCGGCGCGAGCGGCGGGCAGCCGCCCAAGCACGGCCTCCTCCACCAGATCGAGCGCGGCTTCTCGCTGCAGTCCGACACGATCAAGCTGGTCGGCGCGGTGTTCGCCGTCTACGCCGCCGTCGAGGGGCTCGAGGCGTGGGGGCTCTGGTACCAGAAGCGCTGGGCCGAGTACCTGACCTTCCTCGTCACCGCCTCGCTGCTCCCGCTCGAGGTCTACGAGCTCGCCCACCGCTTGACTCCCTTCAAGGTCCTGGCCTTCGTCATCAACGTCGCCGTGGTGGCCTACCTGCTCTTCGCCAAGCGCCTGTTCGGACTCCGCGGCGGCGCCGCCGCGGACGAGCGCGAGCGCGAGCACGACGTCGGCTGGGAGGCGCTCGCGCGCACGGCGCCGGAGGCCGTCGCCCGCGTGCCGGGCAGGGCCTAGACCCCGCGGGCGGCCCACAGCTCGTCGAGCAGCGCGTCCCACCGCTCGCCGACCGCCTGCATCCCGTAGCCGCGCGCGGTCTCGACCGCGGCGACGGCCAGGCGCCGGCGCAGCTCCGCGTCCTCGATCAGCTCGCGCAGTCCGCCGGCCAGCGCGTCGACGTCCTTGGTCGTCACCAGGAGGCCGTTGCGGTGGTCCTCGATCAGCTCCGCCGGCCCTGTGGGGCAGTCCGTGGCGACGATCGCCATCCCCTTGCTCATCGCCTCCAGCAGGACCAGCGGCATGCCCTCGAACCTCGAGCTGAGCGCGTAGACCGAGGCGCGATCCATCTCGGCGCCGAGGTCCGCGGCGGGAGGTGCCAACGTCACCACGTCCCCGACCCCGCGCTTCTTGATCATCTTCTTGAGGGAGGCGCCCGCCCGGCCCGAGCCGAAGATGCGCAGCCGCCAGTCCGGGTGTCGCGGCGAGAGCTGCTCGAAGGCCTGGATCAGCAGGTCGTAGCCCTTCTGGCCGGTCAGCCGGCCCGCGCTGATCACCACCTTCGCGTCGAGATCGGCCCGATCGGGGCCCATGTCGCGGACCGCGTTCGGGATCTGCTCCAACCGCACGCGGTCGCCGAAGCTCTCCCGGTAGGACAACCGGTCGCGCTCGGTGAGCAGCACGACGGCGTCGAGGCCCGGATAGCGGCGCAGCATGCGCCCGCGCAGCGCTTCGCTGTAGGCGGTGAGGTTCATGTTGTCCTGGCCGACCAGGACCATCCCGGGGGGAGCGAGCTCGGCGGCGAGGATGTTGAGCCCCGGCCGCGTGCCGATCAGGAACCCCGTTCGCCGTCGCAGCCGGCGGACGAGCCTCAGCTCGGCCCACAGGCTGAACTGGGCGGCCACGTTGTCCGACGGGTCCGCGAGCACGCTCAACCGCGGGCTCAAGAGCACGCGTCGCAGCCGCTGTGGCACCCTCGGCGGGTGGTTGCGATCGTCGAGCGTCTCCACCTCGACGCCCGGCGGGAACGCGAAGAACGGCTGCTTGGAGGTCCGGCGCAGGCTGATGATCGTCACCGGGTGGCGCTCGGCGAGGTGACCGGCGAGGTTGAAGACGGCGCGGACGGTGCCGCCCATGCCCCACGCCGTGTACAGGAGGAAGTAGACCCGCCGCTCTCCGTCCGCCGTGTCCGGCGCAGCGCGCACGTAACGCAAAAGCGCCCGGCGCAGCAGTGGCCGACCGGTCTCGAGCGCGAGCCGGACGGCTGCATTGCGGACACGCCGCGGAAAGCGCACGGCCACCAGCTTAAGGCGAGCCTCCTGAACGCCACATGAAAGCGCGGCGTGCGGCGCCGCGGCTCAGGGCTTGACGGCGATCCGCCCGGCGGCGACGGGGTGGAGGAGCAGGCGCGCGCCGGTGCGCTCGAGGAACTCGTCCACCGCCTGCCGCGCGCCCTGCCAGGTCCCGTAGTCGTCGATGATCAACACGCCCCCCGAGGGAACCCGGTCGTAGAGGTGCTCGAGCTCGTGGCGCGTCGACTCGTACCAGTCGGTGTCGAGCCGCAGCAGCGCGATCTGCTCCGGGGCCTGCCCGGGGATGGTCTCCTCCACCGGGCCCTCGTGGTAGTGGATCCGATCCGCTCGATAGCCCGTCTCGGCCATCCCCTCCTGAACGTCGTCGAGGGAGGCGACGGCCCAGACCCGGGCGGTCCTCGGCCTCTGCTCGAGCAGCGTCGCGGCTGGCGTGCCGTCATAGCCCCGGTCCGCGTCGGTCGGCTGGGTCATCCCCGTGAAGGTGTCGAACAGGTGAAGCTCGCGGTCGTCGACGTTGTGCGCCACGAGCGCCTTCGCGACCGCCTGCATGCTGCCGCCGCGCCAGACGCCGCACTCCACGAAGTCGCCGGGGATGCCGTGATCGACGATGTACCGCGTCGCCACGATCAGGGCGAACACCTTCTCGTGGGCGGTCATCGTCCTCGGCCTGACGGCCCGGATGATCTCCTTGGCCGTGGCGTCGTAGAACTTGGGCAGTTTGCGAGGCTGCCGCGCGGAGGCTGACGGCTTCGACCCTGAGGCCGGCCGCCCCAGCCTCGCGGCGTTGACGATCTTGTAGCCGGTCGCTCTCGACAGGCCGCTGTTGACGAGCTCTTTCCATTCCACGGCGGGCAGCCTACCCACGCGCTGCGATGTGGGCGAGGACGTCATCGACGACGAGGCAGTCCACGCCGGCGGAGATCAGCTGCTCCGCGGCGCCGGACGGAGGGCACCACGCGGCGACCTGGAGGCCGGCTGCGTGCGCCACGTCCACCGAGCGCGAGGCCTCGCGCTCGCCGAGCCGGACCGGGCCGCCGTCGAGCGGGAACGACTCGAACTGCGCGGCGACCACGTCCACCCCGAGGTGCGCCGCGGCGGGGATCGCCTTGCGCAGCGGGAAGCGCGTCCAGGTGATCAGGCCGAGCGGCAGCTCCGGCGCGCGCTCGCGCACGATCAGGAGCGCCGCCGGGTCGAAGCTCGTCGCCAGCAGGCGCCGGCGCCCCTGCTCGCCCGCCATCAGGCCGGCTGTGAGCGCCGCCGTGGTCTCGTCCGCCGGGCGCAGGGCATCCTCCAGCGCCGTCTTGATGTCCACGTCGACCGCCACGTGCCCCGGCAGGTCGTCGAACAGGTCGGCGATCCGCATCAGGCCCAGCGCGTCCGTCTCCTCGGCGGTGAGGTCGGCGATGAAGCGGCCGTCGTCGACGACCGGGTCGTGGCGGGCGACGAGCACCCGATCGGCGGTCGTCCGGGCGTCCACCTCGACCCACTCCAGCCCGCCCGCGACGGCGGCCCGGTAGGAGTCGAGCGTGTTCTCGCGCGCGCCGCCGACCGAGCCCTTGCCGCTCCCGCGGTGCCCGCAGAACGCCGGGACGTCGTCGAAGACCCTCACGCCCACGGCCGCATCATCGGCTAGTTTGCCAGCCGATGCCGCCGGCCGTGCCCACGCTGAGCCTCGTGCTCGCGGTGCACCGCGAGCAGGCGTGGATCGGCGAGCTCATCGCCTCCGTCTTCGACCAGGACGTCGCGGACGTCGAGGTCATCGCGGTCGACGATGCCTCACCCGACCACGCCCCCGCGCTGCTGGACGATCTGGCCCGGCGGGAGCCGCGCCTGCGCGTCCACCACCTCGCCGAGCGCCGGGGTGTCGACGCCGCGCGCGACCTCGGCCTGGCGGAGGCCGCCGGCGAATACGTCTGGTTCGTGGAGGCGACCGACCTCGTGGCGGGCGGATCGCTCGCCGGCATCGTCGAGCGCCTGCTGTCGAGCGCTCCCGACGTCCTGCTCGTGCCCCACAGACGGGCCGACGTGCTCGGCAAGCAGCGCCCGGGGCCACATAGCGAGCGCGTCGCCCGGCTGGCGAGCCACGGGCCCGCGACGCTCGACCAGCGCCCGGGGCTCGCGGACCTGGCGCCCAGGGCCTACGACAAGATCCTCCGGCGCCGGTACCTCGCCGCGCTCGGCGTCGGCTTCCGCCACGGTGAGCTCGGCGTCACCTGGCCGGCGCTGCTCGCCGCGACGAGCATCGACGCGGTGACGCAGGCGGGGTACGTGCGGCGCGAGCCGCCGAACCGCGAGCGCGCCCCACGCGCTGCCACGGACGTCCTCGCGGCCTACGACGACGTGTTCGAGTTCGTCGCCGCGCGCGGGGACGTCGGAGCGGAACGGCGCGCGCTCCTGGTCGCCGCGATGCTCCGCCACGAGCTCGCGCTGCTCCGCCGCCTGCCCGCGCCCGAGCGCCGCGCGTTCTTCAGCCGGATGTCGGAGCACTACCGCCGGCACCGCCGGGGCGACGAGCCGGCGCCGCGGGGACGAGCCGGACGCCTGCAGGCGCGCCTCGTCGAGCGCGACCGCTATCGGGCCTTCGCCGCCCTGGAGAGCGCCCGCGGCGCGCGGCGGACGCTCGGTCGCGCGCGCTCGCGGCTCGCCCGCCGGCGCCGGCGCCTGCGCGGCGCCTTGGGCCGCCGCCGGATCCAGCGCTACTACCGTCGCAGGCTCCGCGAGCCGATCGACGACAACCTGGCGGTGTTCGCCGCGTACTGGTACCGCGGCTACGCGTGCAATCCGCGGGCGATCTACGAGCGTGCGCGCGAGCTCGCGCCTGCCCTCCGCTGCGTGTGGGTCGTCAACCGCGAGGGGGTCGACGGTCTCCCGCCGGGCGTCGAGCACGTGGTCGCCGGCTCGCGCCGCTACTACGACGTGATCGCCCGCGCGCGCTATCTCGTCAACAACGTCAACTTCCCGAATGACGTCGTCAAGCGCCCCGGCAGCGTGCACGTGATGACCCATCACGGCACACCGCTGAAGCGGATGGGTCTCGACGAGCAGCTGTCGCCGGTGTCGAAGATGAACTTCCCCGCCCTCATGCGCCGCTGCGCGCGCTGGGACTACAGCGTCTCCGCGAACGCGCATTCGACGCTCGTCTGGGAGCGCGTCTACCCGCTGCGCTACGAGACCCTCGAGGTGGGCTACCCGCGCAACGACGTCCTGGCGACGGCGACCGACGACGAGGTCCAGCGCGTCCGCGGCGAGCTCGGCATCGCCCCGGGGAAGACCGCCGTGCTCTA
>JAXDGC010000122.1:0-4167 GCA_034665245.1 Solirubrobacteraceae bacterium
GCCTCGCCCACGACCTCGAGGCCGTCGGCCTCCGCCAGCAGGCTGGCGATGCCACGACGCACGATCGCGTTGTCGTCGACGAGCAGGATGCGGATCATCGCCATGTGTAGCCGGGGACCGAGCGGGACGGGAGCGTATCCGCCGGGGCGGCGGGCGTCGCGGCCGGCGGGGCGGCGGGCGGCGGAGGCTGCGGCGTTGCGGCCGGCGCCGCGGCCGGCATCCAGACCGAGAGGACGCAGCCGTCGCCGGGCGCCGACTCCACGTTCAGCTCGCCGCCCGCGAGCTGCGCGCGCTCGCGCATCCCGGTGACGCCGAAGTGGCGGCCGCGCGCGAGCTCCTCGAGCTCGTCGGGCACCTCGAAGCCGGCGCCGTCGTCGGCGACCGTCAGCACGGCGCGGCCGCCGAGCCGGCGCAGGCGCACGGTCACCGTGCTCGCGCGGGCGTGGCGCTCGATGTTGCGCAGCGCCTCGCGCAGGATCCACTCGAGCTCGCGCTCCGCCACGGCGTGCAGCTCGCCCACCTCCTCGACGGCCATCGCCACCCGCACGCCGGTCGCCGCGCCCCAGGCCCGCGCCTCCGCCTCCAGCGTGGCCGTCAGCGGCAACTGCTCGCCCGCGTCCGCGCGCAGCCCGACGATGATCTCGCGCGCCTCGCGCGTGGCCTGGCGGGCGTCCTCCGCCAGCTTGCGCGCCTCGACCGCCGCCGTCGCCGGGTCGCGCTCGATGTGGCGTGCGAGCCCCAGCGCCGCGAAGCCCATGCCCGAGACGGTCTTGGCCAGCGAGTCGTGCATGTCGCGCGCCAGGCGCGCACGCTCGGACTGGGAGGCGAGCTCGGACTCGGTGGCGGCCTGGCGGTCGAGCAGGCCGCGCAGCCCCGCCCCCGCCGCCCCGATCAGCGGGTACAGCGCCGGCAGGACGAAGCTCGTCGCACCGTCGTCGCGGACGGAGACCACCCACACGAAGACGCCGATCAGCATCACCGAGAAGAGCCCCGCCCCGGGCCAGCCGTAGACGAGGCCGCCGAGCAGCGCACTGCCGAGCGTGTAGTAGAAGAACGGGCTGTCGACGCCGGTCAGCAGCAGGATCAGCGTCGCCAGCACGAGCTCCCCCGCGAGGTAGCCCGGGTGGCGGACGAGCGCCGGCCCGACGCGGTCCCAGTAGCGCAGCGGGATGAAGGAGGTCACCGCCGCGACGAGGATCGCGGCCGCCGGGAGCGAGCGGTCGCCGTGCTCGCCCCACAGGGCGACGACCGTGATCAGGAGGATCCCGGTGCGGAAGGTGAGGATGCCCTTGCAGGCCGACTCCAGCCAACCGCCGGCGCCGCCCTCGCCGCGCTCGAGGATCCGCTCAGCCACCGCCCAGCACCCCGGAGTCGAGGATGTTGGTGCCGAGGATCATCGACGCGAGGATGAGGATGATCGAGCCGGGCACGATCAGCGTCGTGACGATCAGCGAGATCCGCGGCGCGGCGCGCGCGGCGCGGCGGCGGGCGTTCTGGGCGGCCGAGCGGCGCATGTCGAGCGCGATGTCGTTGAGCGCCTCCGACAGCGGGACGCCGAGCTCCTCCGCCTGCAGCTGGGCTCCGATGAACGTGGACAGTGACTCGGACTCGTTGCGCTCGCGCAGCGCCAGGAAGGCGTCGCGCCGCGAGGCGCCGAGGTCCATCTGGCGCAGCGCGGTGAGGATCTCCTCGCCCGCAGGGCCGCCGAGCGACTCCGCCACGCGTTGCAGCGCCGAGCGGTAGCCGAGCCCGGCGCGCACGGTGACGGCGAGGATGTCGAGGAAGTCCGGGAGGTCGCGCTCGATGCGCTCCTGGCGCAGCCGGCCGGCGCGCGAGAGCAGGATGTCCGGGGCGAACCACCCCGTGCCGGCGGCGACGATCGCCAGCAGCCACGAGCCGCCGATGACCGCGAGGAGGAGGAAGCAGCCACCCACGACGACGCACAGCGCGCCCTTGAGCCCGACGAAGCGCTGCACGCTCATCCCGCCGGGGCGCCCCGCCAGGTCGAGCCGGCGCGCGATCGCCTCGCGGCGGCTGAGGCGGATGCCCGGCGCGAGCCGCGGGCCCAGCCGCGCCGCCAGGCGCTCGATCAGCCGCCGCAGCAGCGAGCGCCGGGCCTCGACGTCCTGCACGCCGGTGCGCGCGGCGAGCCGGTCGACCGGGCCGCGATCGAGCAGCAGCGGCACGGCCAGCAGCGCGACCGAGACGCACGCTGCGGCCAGCGCGCCCGCGAGCAGCGGCGTCATACGTCGACCTTCGTCGTCGCGCGGATGGCCACGAACGCGACCGCCCACAGGCTGCCCGCGATGCCGAGCGCCAGCAGGCCCGGGAGCGAGGACGTCATCTCGCGCATCACGCCCGGGGTGAAGATGTTCATCAGCACGATCGTCGCGATGCCGATGCCGGCGACGATGTAGGAGGTGAAGACGGAGCCCGACAGCACCGTGCGGATCTCGCGGATCAGGTCCTTGCGCGCCTCGAGCGTCCCACCCAGCTCCTGGAGCGCGCGCACGGTGTCGCCGCCGGCGCGCTGCTGGATGATGATCGTCGTCATCAGCACCGCCACCTCGCGCGAGGGCAGGCGCTGCTGGAGGCGCTCGAGCGCGCGGTCGAGCGGCTGGCCGAGGCGCATCTCCTGGACCACGGAGGCCATCTCGGCCGCGGCCGGGTCATCGAGCTCGCGCGCCGCCATCTGCACCGCGCCGGCGATCGAGAGCCCCGCCTGCGTGCCATTGGAGAGCATCCTCGCGAGGTCGGGCAGCTGGTCCATGAACGCGTCGCGGCGCTTCGCGCGCTGGCGCTCGACCCACCAGCGCAGGCCGCCCACGACGAAGGCGTAGCCGAGCACGAACGCCACGACCGGCGGCGTGAGCAACGTCAGCAGGACGCCCAGGAGGAACCCGCCGACGACCACGATCGCGACGAAGTCGACCGGGCTCAGGCCACCGCCCGAGGAGCGCAGCCACTGCGCGAGTCGCTGCCCGTACGCGGTGGCGCGCAGCCGTTGGTCGAAGCGCTCGAGCAGCGCCCGCAGCGCGTTCGAGCCGCCGTCGGCGCGGCCGCGGGCGGCGAGCGCGGCGCGGCGGTTGGAGCCGCTCACGAACAGCGCGCCGCCGATCAGCCCGAGGACGCTGACCCCCAGCAGCCCGACGAGGGCGAGGGCGTCCTTGTGCATCTAGCTTGCCTCGCGTTCGGGGGTCGTGGGGAGCTCCGCCTCGGGCCCGAACTCGGCGGGGACCTCCTCGCCCATCAGCATCAGCCGGCGGGCGATCGCGGGCGGCAGCGGGAAGTGGCGCACGCGCCCGGTGACCTTGCGGTCGGGCCCGACCGGGTCGGCCTCGAATCGCATGACGGTGCCGAGCCGGAACGTGTCGCGGCGGGTCGAGGCGACGAGCGCCACCTCGGAGAGCCGGCGCCGGCCGTCAGCGAAGCGGTCGATCTGCACGATCATGTGGATCGCCGAGTTGATCTGGTCGCGCAGCGCCTCGAAGGGGATGTGCAGCTCGCTCATCGTCGCCAGCGTCTCGAGGCGGTGGATGGCGTCGTCGGGCGAGTTCGCGTGGACGGTGACGAGCGAGCCCTCGTGGCCGGTGTTGAGCGCCTGCAGCATGTCGAGCGTCTCGGCCCCGCGGACCTCGCCGACGATGATGCGGTCCGGGCGCATGCGCAGCGAGTTGCGCACGAGGTCGCGGATCGAGACCGCGCCCTTGCCCTCGACGTTGGCCGGGCGCGCCTCGAGCGTGACGACGTGCGGCTGCTGCAGGCGCAGCTCCGCGTTGTCCTCGACCGTGATGATGCGCTCGCCGGGCGGGACCGCCGCCGACATCGCGTTGAGCAGCGTCGTCTTGCCCGCGCCCGTGCCGCCCGAGATGACGACGTTGAGCTTGCCCTCGACGACGACGCGCAGGAGCTGCGTGGTCGCCGCGTCGATCGAGTTCATCTCGGTCAGCTGGTCGAGCGTGAACAGGCGCGGGAAGCGGCGGATCGTCATCGTCGGCCCACGCAGCGCGAGCGGCGGGATGATCACGTTGACGCGCTCCCCGGTGGGCAGCCGCGCGTCGACCATCGGGCTCGACTCGTCGACGCGCCGGTTGACCTGCGAGACGATGCGATCGATCGTCTGGTAGAGCTGCGCCTCGTCGGTGAAGGTGATGTCCGCGCGCTCGA
>JAXDGC010000123.1:0-2987 GCA_034665245.1 Solirubrobacteraceae bacterium
CGAGGACATGGAGAAGGCGATCGACGTGCTCGTCGACGCCAGGCCGGACGCCATCCAGCTCTCCGTCGGGCAGGCCGACCTGCTCCAGCGCCACCCCGGCCGCGACAAGCCGGCGCTCGTCCTCCGCACCGACACGCCGAACATCTACGCCGCCGAGCCGCCCGAGGACGCGTGGTCGTTCGTGATCGACGACCCGGTCGGCCACGCCGTCCGCCTCGACGCCGCGTGCGTGGTGGTCAACCTGCTCGACGTTCCCGGCCAGGACGGGCTGCGACGCGACTGCCTCGAGGCGATCAGCCACCTGCGCGCCGAGTGCGATCGCGCCGGGATGCCGCTGATGGTCGAGCCGCTCGCGTTCGACCCGGGGGCGAGCGGCTACTCCGGCAGCGGCGACGTCGATCGCATCTGCGGGATCGTCCGCCAGGCCGTCGAGCTCGGCGCCGACATCATCAAGGCCGACCCGACCGACGACCTCGCCGACTACCACCGTGTCGTCACCGTCGCCCGCGTGCCGTTGCTCGTCCGCGGCGGCGGGCGGGTCACCGACCAGGAGATCCTCGAGCGCACCCACGCGGTGCTCGAGCAGGGCGCGGCCGGGATCGTCTACGGCCGCAACGTGATCCAGCACGACAACCCGGCGGCCATGACGCGCGCGCTGATGTCGGTGGTGCACGAGGGCGCGACGCCCGAGCAGGCGCTGCAGACGCTGGCGTGAGCGTCGCCCGGATCGGGATCGTCGGCGGCGGCCTCATGGGCCGCGAGCTGGCGGCGGCGATCGGGCGCTGGGCGGCGCTCGACGACCATCCGGTGCAGCCGCGGCTCGAGGCGGTCTGCGACACGTCCCCGGAGGCGCTCGCGTGGTTCGAGCGCATCCCGAGCGTGCGGCTGCTGACCGGGGACCGCCGGGCGCTGCTCGAGGACCCGGAGCTCGACGTGCTCTACCTCGCCGTGCCGCATCACCTCCACGAGGAGCTCTACCTCGAGGCGATCGCCGCCGGCAAGGACTTCCTGGGGGAGAAGCCGTTCGGGATCGACCTCGCCGCCGCGCGACGGATCGTTGCCGCGCTCGACGCGCGGCCCGGGGTCTTCGCGCGCTGCTCGAGCGAGATGCCGTACTTCCCGGGCGCGCAGCTCGCCTACGAGACGATCCGCTCCGGGGCGCTCGGCGAGGTGATCGAGGTCGAGCACTCGTTCCTGCACTCCAGCGACCTCGACCGCGGCAAGCCGATCAACTGGAAGCGCCAGGCGCGCTTCTGCGGCGAGAACGGGGTCATGAACGACCTCGGGATGCACGTGCTCCACCTGCCGCTCCGGCTCGGCTGGCGGCCGCGGCGCGTCTACGCCGTCCTGCAGGACATCGTGCGGGAGCGCCCGGGGCCGGACGGCGAGCCTGTCCGCTGCGACACCTGGGACAACGCGACGCTGCACGCCGACGCCGGCTTCCCCTTGGCGCTCGCGACGAAGCGGATCGCGCCGGGGGAGACCAACACGTGGCGCCTGCGCGCGCTCGGCATGGACGGCGGCGTCGAATTCTCGACGGCGAGCCCGAAGGCCGTGCATCGCTTCGCCGTCCGCGACGGCCGCCAGACCTGGGAGCGCCTCGAAACCGGCAGCCAGTCCGCGTTCGCGACGGTGACCGGGCCGATCTTCGAGTTCGGCTTCTCCGACGCGATCCTGCAGATGTGGGCGGCGTACCTGGCTGAGCGCGAGGGCGCGCTCGGCGGCCGTCTCGGTTGTGTGACGCCCGGGGAGGCACTCGCCGCGCACGAGGTGCTCGCGGCGGCGCAGGCCTCCGGCGCGTCGGGGGCTTCCGAGCCCGTTGAGGTCCATAAGTAGACCAAGCGTCCAGCTGCAACCGATTCCGCTTGTCCGCGCACTTTGCGGGCGATAGTTTCGGTTCCGCTGGGAGGAGCTGCTTGACAGAACAGGTTCCAGGCCGGCTGGTCCTACGGGTGGCGTGGGCGAGCCTCATGGTCGTATTCACCGCCTACATCGCAGTGGCTTTCGGCCTCGGCGGTTCCCGGCTGCTCGACGCGTTCTCCAGCTGGGTCGCCATCGCCCTGGTGCTCGGTGCCGCGGGCCTGCTCGCCGCGCGCGGCGCTCTGGGCGACGGCTCGGGCGCCCCCTGGTTCGCGTTCGCCGCGAGCGGGGCGCTGTGGGCCGGCGGCGAGCTGATCTACGAGATCGCCTACGCCGAGATGCCTGATCTCGCGCCCTACCCGTCGGTCGCCGACGCACTGTGGCTCGGCGCCTACGTGGCGACCGCGGTCGGCATCGTGCTCGTGTTGCGGGCGCGGCTGCGGCGCGCGTTCCACGCGACGGTGTGGCTCGACGCGGCGATCGGCGCGACGACGATCGCGGCGCTGACGGCGACGATCGCCTTCGACCCCGTGCTCGCCGACACCGGCGGCGCGACGCTCGAGGCGGCCACCGACCTCGCCTATCCACTCGCCGACCTCGGGCTGCTGGCGCTCGTCGCGACGCTGCTCGCGCTGACCGGCTGGCGGCCGGGCCTGGGATGGACGCTGTTCGCGCTCGCGGTCACGCTGCAGGCGGTCTCCGACGTGCTCTACGCGCGCGAGATCGCGATCGGCACGGACGGCTCGGACACCCTGCTCGCGCCGGTCCTGCCGGCCGCGACGCTGCTGCTCGCCTACGCCGCCTGGCATCCGCTCTCGTCGCCGCCTCGCAGCGGTGTGCCGCTGGCGCGCGTGTTCGTGTTCCCCGCGGTCTTCACGACGCTGGCGCTCGGCGTCCTCGTCTTCGATCACTTCCACGCCATCAACACGCTCGCGGTCGTGCTCGCGGCGTCCGCGATCGCCCTCTCGGTGGGGCGGATGGCCCTCTCGTTCTTCGACAACCTCCGGATGCTGCGCAGGGCACGCCGCGACGCGCTCACGGACTCCCTCACGGGGCTGCCCAACCGGCGCGCGTTCGTGGACGACCTCGCGCGCCTGCTGGAGAACGGCGGCCCGGTCCAGCGGCGG
>JAXDGC010000124.1:0-2915 GCA_034665245.1 Solirubrobacteraceae bacterium
TGCGGTCGCGATGACCGCACCGCCGGTGGCGCTCGGCTCTGACGCCTACTGCGCCGCGAACAGCGGGCAGACCAGCGAGCCGCGTGTCAGGCCGCTCACCGGCACCTTGGCCAGCCGGTCGACCCGGACCCGCGGCTCGCGTACGCCGGCGAGCCTCGCCGCCCTGCCCGGACCGCCCTTGAGGCGCAGGATCTCGATCCCACGGTCCATGTCGAACAGGTAGACCAGGTTGCCGCGCCACGCCGTGTCCCACGACAGCGAGCTCGGGTTCGTCGTCGTGTCCGTGCCCTGGACGTAGTAGTAGCCCACCTGGCGCAGGTGCCGCGCGTTCGACGCGTCGACGACGCGCAGGCCCTGCCCGTACCACGCGGCCGCGAGCGTGGAGCCCGACAGCTCGAAGTAGTGCGCCGAGCACTCCGTGATCGGAGCCGTGGGCGGACCGTTTCGGGCCGGGTGGAACGAGTCGAGCGCGTCCATCCGGAACGGATGCGCCGGCGTCGAGTTCGTCGCCCCCTCGCCACCGAGCGAGCTCGTGATGTCCGCGGCGACGATCCGGCCGCCCTGGTCACAGGGCTCCGTGAAGTCCTCCTCGGTCATCAGGGCGACGTTGTTCCTCCGGACGCCTCGCGCGCGCACCTTCCCCTCGGTCGGCCGCGTCGAGTTGTGGATGAAGTCCGTCTGCGGCTGGGCGACGCCGTCGTCGCCGCCCGGCAGGCCGCCGCCGGCCACGAGCACCGGGTTCCACGGCTTGGCCGAACGGACGCGGTCGGTGCGCGGATCGCGCCACCGCCCGCTGGTCGCGTAGCCGAGCAGGCCGCCGCGGCCGCTGATCCACGCGAACCCCTGCCCGTCGACGTCGACGTCGTGCGAGTAGTCCGTCGCGCCATCGTTGCGGCCGAGGTCGATCGGCTTGTCGAACACCCTCGGATGGGCCGGATTGCGGAGGTCGGTGACCCAGATGGGCCGGCCGTCACCGCGGCCGCCCGGCTCGAAGGGGCCGAGGTAGGCCAGATCGTTCCGCCGCGCCGGCCCGCCCGTCCAGACGTAGTTGCAGTTGTCGATGCAGCTCGTCGTGTGGCCCGCGGGTAGCTCGACGAAATCGCCGATCTGCTTGAGGTGCCGCGGATTGGCGTAGGAGATGACATAGAAGCCCGAGCGGCATTTCGGGTTGCGGTTCTTCGAGCTCAGCTGCCCGATGCCGGGACAGCTGGCCTGGTCGACGTCGTCGTGGCGGGGATCGAGCGCGCCGATGATCAGCTTGCGACGCCGGTCGATCTCCATGTCCTCGTCCTGCCAGTAGCCGTTCGCCCCGAGGATCTCGGGGGGCTGGAAGGTGTCCAGCGGCCTGGTGTGCGACGCGTCCGTGACGTCATAGGTCCGGAAGCCGTAAAGCCCGGTGGTCACGAGCACATCCCTGCCCGCGACGGTGTCGAACTTGCCCTCCACGATCTTGGAGGAGTCCGGGACTCGCCCGACGTATCGGAGCGAGTCCGAGATCGTCGCGCCGGGAGGTGGCGTCGCCGCGGACGCTGACGCGCCCGACGCGATTGCCCCTGCCAGGGCGACGAGCACCAGCAAAGCTCGCCTCATGCTCCGATCGCTACCCCGCTAGGGTCGTTCGCATGTCCCGACTCGCGCTCGTCCTCAGTCTGCTGCTCCTCGCGGCGCTCCCCGCCACCGCTTCCGCCAAGGTCCGCAAGGGCCCGGGCGGCACCGCGTTCTACAAGCCGCCTTCGCCACTGCCCGGCAAGGGGCACGGCGGGCTGATCTGGGCGCGCAAGCTCAGCGGGACGCCGGCGCTGCACGGTGGGTCGAGCAACCGGCGCGTGCTCTACCGCTCGAAGGGCGTCACCGGCAAGGCCGTCGCGGTCTCGGGCACGGTGTCAGTGCCGAAGGGCCATGCTCCCAAGGGCGGCTGGCCGGTCATCAGCTGGGGCCACGGGACGACCGGGATCGCGGACAGCTGCGCGCCCTCCCGCGACAGCGCCTCCAACCCCGCCCATGGCCTGATCGACTACGCCTACCCGCTGCTCCAGCGCTGGCTGAAGGCGGGCTACGCGGTCGTGCGCACGGATTACGAAGGCCTCGGCACGCCGGGCGAGCACCCCTACCTGATCGGCCGCTCCGAGGGCTACTCGATGCTCGACGCGGTGCGTGCCGCGCGCAAGCTCGACAAGCGCCTCGGGCGCCGCGTGATCCTCGCCGGCCATTCGCAGGGTGGCCACGCCGCTCTGTGGGCGGCATCGCTCGCCGGCAAGTGGACGCCTGAGCTGAAGCTGCGCGGGACCGTCGCGCTCGCCCCCGCCTCGCACATCGGCGAGCAGGCGTCGCTGCTGCGAAGCCTCAAAGACCCCAGCGGGCTCAGCGGCCTCGCCTCGATGATCCTGCGCGGCCTCGACGTCGCGCAGCCCCAGCTCGGCGTGGGGGCCGGCTTGAGCTCGCCCGCGGCGGCGCTCTACCCACAGACGCTCACGAAGTGCCTCGGGTTCCTCTCGAGCACGAGCTCGTTCGGCGCGATCGCGCCGGCCGACCTGATCCGGTCCGACGTCGACATCGACCCCGTCGTGGCCGCGCTCAACAAGCAGGATCCCGACGAGCTGACGATCCGCACCCCGGTGCGCATCCAGCAGGGCGAGGCCGACACGACGGTGTTCAAGGCGTTCACCGACCCGCTGGTGGCCGACTACCGCGCGCGCGGCGTGAAGGTGACGTACAAGACCTACCCGGGCGTCGACCACGGCGGAGCCGTGAAGAACGCCAAGTCGGCCTCGGACGCGACGAGCTACATCAAGAGCCGCCTGCGCTGATGTCGCGAGGGTTCGCCGAGGCCAACGCGGCGCAGCGTGCGCTGCGCCGCTTCGCCGCCAGCGGGCCGGGCTCGTGGCTGTTCTCGCGCGTGCTCGATCCGATGGACC
>JAXDGC010000125.1:0-5058 GCA_034665245.1 Solirubrobacteraceae bacterium
TCGTGGAGGCGATGGCGGGCTGGCAGGAGCGCCCGCACCTCGAGCGCGATGCGTTCGGCTCGCTCCCGCGCGCCAACCTCTCGGTCAAGGTCTCCGCGCTCACGCCGCTGATGCGCGCCGACGCGCCCGAGCGCGGCCAGCGCGACGCCGCCGAGCGCCTGCGCGGACTGCTGCGCCAGGCGCACCGGCTGGGCGCCCACCTGCACATCGACATGGAGTCGATGGACTCGCGCGACGCGGTCCTCGAGCTGATCCTCGCCCTGCTGGCGGAGGAGGAGTTCCAGGCCGGCCCGTCGGCCGGCGTGGTGCTCCAGGCCTACCTGCGCGACTCGCCCCAGACGCTCGACACGATCGTCGAGTGGATCGGCGGCGCCGGCGCGGGCCGCGCGCAGCCGCTGACGGTGCGGCTGGTCAAGGGCGCCTACTGGGACCACGAGATCGTCGAGGCCAAGCAGCACGGGTGGGTGCCGCCGGTATTCGAGGTCAAGGCCGAGTCCGACATCAACTTCGAGCACCTCACGCGCGTGCTCGTCGACCACCGCGGCGACGGCTGCGGGCTGCGCCCGGCGATCGCGTCGCACAACCTGCGCTCGGTCGCCCACGCGATCGCCTACAACCGGCTCGCGGGCGGCGCCGACGCGGACAACGAGCTGCAGATCCTGCGCGGCCTCGGCGACGCGCTCCAGGAGGCGGTCGCCGCCCAGGGCCTGCGCGTGCGCGCCTACTGCCCCGTCGGCGACCTCGTCGCCGGCATGGCCTACCTCGTGCGGCGGCTGCTCGAGAACACGAGCAACGACTCGTTCCTCAACGATCAGGCGAGCGGCGTGCCGCTCGAGCAGCTGCTGGCGCCGCCGGCACCGGCATGAAGGCGTTCGCGAACGAGCCGGTCCTCGAGCTGCGGCGGGCCCCGATCCGCTCCCAGCTCGCCGATGCGCTGGCCGCGCACGACGCGCGGCCCACGGTCAGGGTGCCGGTGTGGATCGGCGGCGAGCGGCGCGAGGCCGCCGACCTCGTCTCGACCGACCCCGGCGCGCCCGACCGCGTCGTCGCCGAGGCCGCCGCCGCGACGCCGGAGGAGGTCGAGGCGGCGCTCGCGCTCGCCGCGGACCGCGGGGCGCGGACGTGGGGAGCGACACCGGCGCCGCGGCGCGCCGAGATCCTCGTCGCCGCCGCCGCGTGGCTGCGCGAGCGGCGGCTCGAGATCGCGGCGCTCGAGGTCCGCGAGGCGGCCAAGCCGTGGCCGGAGGCCGACGCCGACGTCTGCGAGGCGATCGACTTCCTCGAGTACTACGCGCGGGGCGCGCTCGACGTGGCCCAGGGCGCGCCGCTGCTCCAGGTGCCGGGCGAGCGCAACGAGCTGCACTACGTCCCGCGCGGCGTGGTGGCGGTCATCTCGCCCTGGAACTTCCCGGTGGCGATCCCGCTCGGGATGGTCGCGGCGGGCCTCGCCACCGGCAACGCGGTGCTGCTCAAGCCGGCCGAGCAGACGCCGGGCTGCGCGGCGCTGCTCGTGCAGGCGCTGCGCGAGGCGGGCGTCCCACCCGAGGCGCTGGCGCTGCTGCCCGGCGAGGGCGACGTCGGCGCCGCGCTCGTGAAGGACCCGCGCGTGCACACGATCGCCTTCACGGGCTCGAACAAGGTCGGCCTCGAGATCGTCCGCACGGCCGCCGAGGTGCAGGACGGGCAGCGCCACCTCAAGCGCGTGGTGGCGGAGATGGGCGGCAAGAACGCCGTCATCGTCGACTCCGACGCAGACCTCGACGAGGTCGTGCCCGCGCTCGTCGCGTCCGCCTTCATCTTCGCGGGCCAGAAGTGCTCGGCCGCGGCGCGCGTGCTCTGCCACGAGGCGATCCACGACGCGCTCGTCGAGCGCCTCGCGGGTGCGGTGGAGGTCCTGCAGGTCGGCCAGGCCGAGCGGCTGGACACCGACGTGCCGCCCGTGATCGAGCGCGAGGCGCAGGAGCGGGTGGCGCGCTACGCGGAGGAGGCCGAGCGCGACGGGCGGATCGCGGCCCGCGCCCACGACGTGCCGGCGCAGGGCTGGTTCGCGACCCCGACGCTCGCGACCGACCTGCCGGAGGACTCCCCCGTGCTGACCGAGGAGATCTTCGGGCCGCTGCTGGCGATCGAGCGGGTGCGCGACGTCGCGGACGCGTGCGACCGGCTCGACGCCTCCCCGTTCGCGCTGACCGCGGGGCTGTTCGCCCGCAATCCCGACACCGTCGACTACGTCGTCGACCGCGTCCCGGCCGGCAACCTCTACGTCAACCGCTCGATCACCGGCGCGATGGTCGCCCGCCAGCCGTTCGGCGGCAACCGCCTGTCCGGGACCGGCACGAAAGCAGGCGGTCCCGGGTATTTGCTGCAGTTCGTCGAGCCTCGGGTAGTAACCGAGAACACGATGCGCCACGGACTCGTGGTGTGACCACTCGACGACAGGAGCTCAGATGGGTGACGGAGCCGCAGACGACGCGAAGGGCCGCATCAAGGAGGCCGGGGGCTCGCTGACCGGCGACGACTCGCTCAAGCGCGAGGGCAAGGTCGACAAGGCGTCCGGCAAGGTCAAGGACGCGGTGGGCGACGTCTCCGACAAGGCCAAGGACGCGGTCAACTCGGACCGCAACTAGAGCGCTCTGCCGCCCGCCTAGCGCCGGATCAGGAGCCGGCGCGCCGGCGGGCGGCGGAAGTTCTGCTGGCCGAGGGCGGCGTTGACGCCGACGAGCGCGACCTCGGCGACGAGGCCGGCCGATCCGAGGACGTTCAGGCGGCGCTTGCGACGGGCGGACTCGGGCGTGGCGTTGACCGCGGCGTGGTCGCCGTCGCGCATCGGCACGGCGCCGTTCGGCGCCGAGCGCGCGAAGCGCACGCCCTCCACCGCCGTCGCCACACCGGTGACGGCGACGACGCCGACGAGCACGTCCTTGGCCCGCGCCAGGCGCCGCTCCTCGGGTGAGAGGCGGTGGTCGCGCGCTTCCGCGGCGCGGGCTCCCGCCCAGCCGCTCGCCACCGCGAGCAGCGACAGCGAGTTGACGGTGCCGTAGCGCCGCCATGCGGCGTTGACGACCTTCCCGCGCTCCTCCTGGTCGGAGATCTCGGTGACCGACGGGTGGAGGGCGAGGCGGCCGAAGAGGTTGCCGCCGAGGAGGCCGGCGAGGCCGAGATCGTGGGCGGCGCGGCCGACCTGGCTGAGCGGGACTGAGGGTGCGGCGATCGAGGGCATGCCCCTGGACTTGCCGGGCGGCCGGGGCGCCAAACCAGGCCGAGCGCCGGCGTGCCATCGACCGGAAAAGCGCATCCATCCGGAATCCCAAGCGTTGAGCGTCAGGAAGGGCGCGGGCGCCGGATGCGTCCGCGCCCCTCTCTGCCTCCCTGCCGAGGCGGAAGGCATGCGGCGTGCGACCCGGCGGCCTGGATGGCCGCGGGCGCACCGTCGCGCGCTAGAGATGGGCCCGATCGTTCCAGGTGGTCAGCGCCCAGCCGGGGAACGGGATCCCGTCGAGCACGCGGTGCTCGTGGCGGGTGAAGATGGAGATGCCCGTGTTGGCGTGGCCGAGGCTGTAGACGCCCAGTATGTGCTCGGGGCCGAAGTCCTCGCCGAACATCGTCAGCCCGAGCAGGAAGTGCAGGAAGCCGTAGTGGCTGACCGCGAGGACGCGCTCGACCCGTGAGGAGTCCAGGCGCTCGCGCACGCGCTTCACCCGCCCGAGGATCTCCGCGAACGACTCGGCGCCCGCGGGCGCCTCGTCCGCCGGGGCCGTCGGCATCCAGGCCAGCGTCGCGTGCTCGGCCGCGTCCGGGAGGTTGGCGTAGAACGCGTCGGACTGGCGGACCTCGAACAGGTCCTCGTCGGTGGCGAGCGGCAGGTCGAGCACCTCGTTGATCGCCGAGGCGGTCTCCTGGGCGCGGCGCATCGGGCTCGCGAGGATCGTCTCGATCCCCTCGTCCCGCAACCGCCGGCCGAGGCCGCGCGCCTGCTCCCAGCCGCGCTCGGTGAGCCGGTCGACGTCGCCCTCGGGCCGCGCGCGGTCGCGGTCGAAGACGTTGGCCACGGACTCGCCGTGACGGACGAAGTAGACCTCGAGGCTCAGGCCTGCGCTCCGGCCTCTGCCCGCACCTGCTCCAGGAACAGCTCGTGCAGGCGCCGCTCGCCCGCCAGCTCAGGATGGAAGGCGATCACGAGCATGTTGTCCTGGCGGGCGGCGACCGGATGGCCGTCGACGGAGGCGAGGATCTCGACCGCCTCCCCCGCGTCGGCGACCCACGGCGCACGGATGAAGATCGCGCGCACCGGCGGCCCGTCGACGCCGGGGATCCGCAGGTCGGCCTCGAAGGAGCGGATCTGGCGGCCGAAGGCGTTGCGCTTGCAGGTGTAGTCCGCCAGGCCGAGGTGCTCGCGGTCGAGCATGATCATCCCGGCGCAGGTGCCGAAGACCGGCGTGCCGCCGCGCACGAGCTCGCGCAGCGGGTCGGCGAGCCCCTCGCGGGCGATGCCGAGCGACATCGTCGTCGACTCGCCCCCGGGCATCACGAGCCCGTCGAGCCCGGCGAGGTCGTCCGGCACGCGGACCTCGCGCACGTCGGCGCCGAGCTCGCGCAGCATCCGCGCGTGCGCCTGGAAGTCCCCCTGCAGCGCGAGCACGCCGACCAGCGGCGCCATGGTTACCAGCCCCGGTTGGCGAGGAGCTGCTGCTCCTCGAGCTTGCGCGTCTCCAGCGAGACCATCGCGGTGCCGAGGCCCTCGGACGCCGCGGCGACGCGGTCGGGGTCCTGGAAGTGGGTGGTCGCCTCGACGATCGCGGCCGCGCGCGGCGCCGGGTCGTCGGACTTGAAGATGCCCGAGCCGACGAAGACGCCCTCGGCGCCGAGCTGCATCATCAGCGCGGCGTCGGCCGGGGTCGCGATGCCACCGGCGCAGAACAGCACGACGGGCAGCCCGCCGGCGCGCGCGACCTGGCGAACGAGGTCGACGGGCGCCTGCAGATCCTTGGCCGCGGTGGCGAGCTCGGCGTCGTCGAGCGTCGCGAGGCGCTTGATCTCGCTGGTGATCTTGCGCATGTG
>JAXDGC010000126.1:0-6118 GCA_034665245.1 Solirubrobacteraceae bacterium
CGAGCAGCAGGTTGGTCAGCGCGAAGTGGCCGAGGTGGTTGGTGCCGAACTGCAGCTCGAAGCCGTCCTCGGTGCGCGTGAGCGGAGGCACCATCACGCCGGCGTTGTTGATCAGCAGGTCGACGTCGCCCTCCCAGGCGGCGGCGAACGCGCGGATCGAGGCGAGGCTCGCGAGGTCCAGCCGGCGGACCTCGGTCTCGCCGGGCATCGCCGCGGCGGCGGCCTTGCCCTTCTCCACGTCGCGGACGGCGAGGACGACGCGGGCGCCGGCGCCGGCGAGCGCGCGGGCGGCGGCGCGGCCGATGCCGCTGTTGGCGCCGGTGACGATGACGCTGCGGCCGGTCTGGTCAGGGATGTCGGTGATGCTCCAAGTAGTCATAGACAACATTGTAGGCTCCGACTACAATGATGTCAATGACAACTTCGATCCGCTAGCCTGCGCGCCGGATGAGCGCGCGCCCCTACCACCACGGCAACCTTCGCAGCGCGCTGATCGAGCAGGCCGAGCGCACGGTACGCGAACGCGGCGCGCACGCGCTGTCGCTGCGCGAGCTCGCGCGCGACGCGGGCGTCAGCCACGGCGCGCCGCGGCGGCATTTCCCCGACCGCCAGGCGCTGCTCGACGCACTGGCCGAGGCGGGCTTCGCGCGATTGGGCGCCGAGCTGCGAAGCGCCGTCGAGGGCGCGGGCGAGGCTTTCGAGCCGCGCCTGCAGGCGACCGCCGCCGCCTACGTCCGCTTCGCCACGCGCGACGCCGCGCTGCTGGAGCTGATGTTCGCGGGCAAGCACCGCGAAGAGGCCGGCACGCTGCACGAGAGCGCCGAGCGCGCCTTCGCCGTGTTGCTCGAGCTGATCGAGCAGGGCCAGGCCGAGGGCGCCCTGGAGCGCGGCGAGCCCGAGCGCGTCGGGATGGTCCTGTTCGCCACGATCCAGGGCATCGCGGCGCTCGTCACCGGCGGCATGGTGCAGGCCGAGCAGGTCGACGGGCTCGTCGCCGACGCGATCGCGCACTTCCTGCGCGGATCGCGCGCGGCGGCGTAGCTCCCGCTACGAGACGGCGTCCTTGATCTTGCCCATGACGCCGTTGGTGTCGTTGGCCACGACGCCCGTCGGCTCGTCGGGCAGCCCCGCCGCGGTGCGCAGCTTGCGGGCGATCTCGGCGATCTCCTCCGGCGCGTAGTCGGGGGCGAAGACGCCCTCCTGCGCGGGCAGGTCGAACGGCGGTACGCCCTCCGGCGGCTCGTCGATGACGACGAGCTCGTCCCCGGTCTCGGGGTGCGGCCCGTTGAAGACCGCCGCGAGCTCGTGGTAGTCGCTGGGCGAGAAGCGGTAGAGCTTCGTGTGCTCGCCACGCTCGATGTGCGGCCGGCACTCCGGGATCTTGTCGGTGGGGATGCGCGGCGCGGGGAACAGCTTCATCAGGTTCGCGCCGGTGAGGTTCTCGACCGCCCGCGCGTAGGCGACCTGGTGTACGCCGCCGCGGACGAGCAGGTAGCCGGTGAGCGCGCGTGCCGCCGGATGGTCGACCATCTCGTAGACCTTCAGCTTGCCGTTGCGCGCGCCCGTCTCGAGGAAGAAGTTGTGCGTGAGGTCCTCGACGAGGTCGCCGGTCGAGGTGACGTAGTCACCGTTCCAGGGCTTGCCGTTCGAGTCCTGGACGAGCGCGCCGGCGCCGCCCGCGACGAAGTGCTGCGGGTTGAGGACGTCCTTCGGATCCGGGAGCGCGCCCTTCTCGGCCGCGCCGGTGAGCATCGTGTTGATCGCGGCGGAGACGAGCTCGATGTGGCCGAACTCCTCCGCGGCGATGTTCGCGACGAGGTCGTAGAACGGCCGGGCCCCCTGGCGGAAGCGGAAGTTGAACGACTGGAACGTGTAGTTCATGAAGGTCGACATCTCGCCGAACTTGCCGCCGAGCAGCTCCTGGACGACGGCGGCGCCGGCGGGATCGGGGTCCGACGGCGGAGGCAGCTCGGTCTGGAGCCGGTCGATACGCAGAATCATGTTGTATCTCCTCCTAGGTAAGACTTTGTCCTGAACGTCGGGGCTAGCCGGGCCGAGGGGATGCGCAAACATGCGGGGGTGACATTCGGACCTGATGCCGGCGAGCTGCTGCGGGCGCGCGGCCTGCGCGTCACCCCACAGCGACGCGCGATCCTCGGCGCCTTCGCCCAGGGAGCCGCCGAGCATCTGTCCGCCGACGAGATCCACGCGCGCGCGGCGGCGGTGGTGCCCGAGCTCGGCCGCGGCACCGTCTACGCCACGCTCGCGGAGCTGACCGAGCTCGGGATCCTCGCGGCGCGCGGCAGCCCTGAGCCCGTCCGCTACGAGACCAACACCGAGCCCCACCAGCACTTCCGTTGCCGGCTGTGTCTCCGCCTGTTCGACGTCGAGCTGCCCGATCCGGCCGCCGGCGCGCTCGCGGCCAAGGGCTTCGTCGTCGAGCAGATGACGATCACCGCGGAGGGAGTCTGCGCCGAGTGCGTCGACTACGACAAGGGCCTGCGCGCGGGAGCCAGGCGGGCGCGCAAGCGGCCCTCACCCGACCTCCCCGGGGACATCGTGGCGACCGCCGCCGACACGCCCGTCGGCCGACTGACGCTCGGCGCGACATCGGCGGGCATGGTGCGCGCCGTCTTCGACGGCCACGCCGACGTCCCGGCGCTGCAAGAAGCGAGCGACGGCCGCCGCGGCAGCCGGGCCGCGCGCGCACATCTGACCGCGGCGCAGGCGGCCGTCGCGGCGTACTTCGCCGGCGGCCCGGCCGGCGAGTGCGCGATCGACTGGGATCGGCTGGAGGGGGCTCACACGCTCCGCGCGGCGATGGCCGTCCCGCGCGCGCGGCAGGCGTCCTACGACGCGCTCGACACGCCCGCGACGGCGGCCGAGCGAGGCAGCGTGCTCGGCGGCAACCCGCTGGCGATCCTCGTGCCCTGCCACCGCGTCACGCGCGGTCACGAGCTCGCCGCCGAGTACGTGGGCGGCGTCGAACGGCGCCTGGCGCTGCTCGAGCTCGAGCGCGCCTGACGCCGCTCACGCGGTTCGCGAGCGCTTCTTGGCCTTGGGCGCCGAGCGTTCCTCGACCTGGAGCTCGCGCTCGGCGCCAGGGACGCCCTGCTCGAGCTGGCGAGCGCGCTCGCGCTCGGCGTTGAGCTCCGCGCCGAGGAGGATCGCGACGTTGGTGATCCAGAGCCAGACGAGGAAGACGATCACGCCGCCCAGCGCTCCGTAGGTCTTGTTGTAGGAGCCGAAGTTCGCGACATAGAAGGCGAAGCCGGCCGACGCGAGCAGCCAGACGACGATCGCGAGCGCGCTGCCCGGCACGATCGACCTCAGGCCTCCGAGCTTGGCGTTGGGCGAGGCGTAGTAGAGGATCGTGATCATGAAGACGACCACCAGGAACAGCACCGGCCACTTGGCGATGTTCCAGGCGGTCACCGCGGTGCTGCCGAGCCCGACGGCCGAGCCGACGGCGCCCGCGATCGGGCCGGTCAGCACGACCGACACGAGGACCAGCGCGAGCAGGACGACGAGCACGAGCGTCACGAGCATCTGCAGCGGGCGCAGGAGGATGAAGGAGCGGCCCTCCTCGACCTCGTAGATGACGTTCGACGCGCGCATGAACGCGCCGACGTAGCCCGACGCGGTCCACAGCGCCGCGGCGATCCCGACGATCACCATGACGCCGGCGGTGCCGCTGCTCTTGGTGAGGCCGGCGATCGGGCCCTTGAACGTGTCGACCGCGGAGGCCGGGCCGATCGAGCTGACGACGTCGGTCAGCGTCTTGATGATGGTCTGCGGGCTCCCGACCAGGCCGACGACCGAGATCATCGCGAGCAGGGCGGGGAAGATCGAGAGGACGGCGTAATAGGTCAGCGCAGCCGCCGCGTCGGTGAGGTTGTCCTCGGAGAACTCGGTCATGGTGCGCTTGAGGGTCTGGACCGTCGACCCCTTGCGGGCGTGTGCCGGGCCTTCGGGTCGGCGCCCCGAGCGCTTCTGGTCGTCGTTCTGAGCCGCGTCGACCGTGCTCACGGCCGCGCCGTCCGCCGGCCGATCAGGAACGCGACGAGGACGGCGGCGCCGAGCGCGACCGGAGCGGGGTTCTCGCGCACCTTCGCGACGATCTGCCGGCCACCCTGCTGAGCGCCCTCGGGCGTGGAGCTCTGCGCCTTGGCCTTGACCTCGTCGGCCTTCGCGCGGACGTTGCCCTTGACCTCCTCGATCCGCTCGCGGGCCTGCGCCTTGACGTCGGTCTTCGCGGCGAGCGCCTCGACCGTGTCGCCGACCTCCTCGCGCGTCTGCTCGATGTCGGCGCGGATCGCCTCGGGAGACCGGGTCTCCCCGGCGCTCTCGGGCTCGGCGGCGGTGCTCATCGCCGCCCCCTCTGCGCGCTCGTCTTGGTCCATTGCACGTCCTCCTTCACGCTTTCGACGCTCTGCTCGGGGATCGGCGGGGTGCCCTTCTGCATGCGGGTCCTGCCGAGCAGCGCCATGACGCCGGCGACCGCGGCCCAGATGACGGCCACGATCAGGGCGGCCAGCCAGGTGTCCATGGCGAGGCTGAGGGCGGCGATGGCGGCGGCCGTGAGCGCGCCCAGCGCGTAGAGGCCGAACACGCCGGCGCCGCCGAACAGGCCCGCTCCGATGCCGGCCTGCTTGCCCTTCTCCGCGAGCTCGACCTTGGCGAGCTCCATCTCCTGCTGCACGAGCCGGCTGGTCTGCTCGGAGAGCTGCTTGACCAGCTCGGACGCCGAGGCGTCCTGAACTCCGTGCGATCCGGTGCTGCTCATGGGCTCGCCGCCTCGCTCCCACCGGCGCCGACCAGGCCGAGCACCCGGGAGCGCGCGTCGGCGTTGGTCGCCAGGAACGCGCCGGCGGCACCCACGCCCGTGATCAGGAGCAGCCCGCGACGGCGCCCGCGACGCGCCTGCTTCTCCGGCCCCTTCTTGATCGCCACGCCCGCGGCGACCGCCGCCTGCGCGCTGTCGAGCAGCCGCTGCCGCAGCGTCGGGTCCTTGAGCGCCTTCTTCTTGGACTTGGCCTTGCCCGCGCGTGACTTCGCGCCGCGCAGGTTCGCGGTCGCGCGAGCCAGGTGCTTCTGCACGTCGGAGTCGTCGAAGAGCTGCTCGACGTAAGGCTGGATCTTCTCGAGTGTCGCGGCCATAGGCCTTCCTCTAGTTATTGGGACATTCTGTCCCGGAACTTGACGAGCGCTTTGGGCGTACCACCAGGCCCGTCGTGGTAAACGGGACAGATCAGACGATCTGACCTCCGAATGTGTCCGATTTCTGGCCGCTTCCGGCGTGGCGGGTGACGTGGCGCACGTGGAGCTGCGCGCGGATGCGCAGGCCAGTCGCGCGCGCATCCTGCAGGCGGCTCGCGCGCTGATCGCCGATCGCCGCGCGAGCATGGCCCAGGTCGCGTCGGCCGCGGACGTCAGCCGCTCGACGCTGTACCGCCACTTCGCGACGCGGCAGCACCTCGTCGCGGCGCTCGAGGAGGCGGAGGCGGCAGGCGACTCTCGCGAGCCCTCGTCGCTCGTCACGACGCTGCCCTACCAGCGCCCGGGACTGCTCGGCCGCGACCGGCCGATGGCGCTCGAGGTCACGCACATCCTCGACGAGGTCCCGCCGCATCTGATCGCCGACCAGCTCGTCGCCGAGGCGCGCCGCGTCGCCGGGGTGCCGGTCGCGCTCTACGTCGTCGACATCGACGGCTCTCGACTCATCCGGCTCGCGGGCTCGGAGGACTTTCCGGACACGCTCGACGCGCCGCCCGCGCTCGGCCCTGAGATCGTCCCGGAGCGCCTGCCGGCCTTCTACGAGCGCCTGCGGGAGACGATGCCCCGCTGCGTGCCCACCCCGCTGTGGCTGCGGGGCCGGGTGCTCGGCCTCCTCCTCTGCGTCGGCATGCCGCTCGCCGACCTGGAGGACATCGCGCGCCAGGGCGCCGCGGCGCTGGAGCTGGCCAACGACTACACGGACCTGATCGAGACCGCGCGGCGCCGCAAGCCGACGACGGCGGCGGCCGAGGTCCAGCACCACCTGCTCCCCCCGCGCATCGCCCGCATCACGGGCGCCCAGCTCGCGGGCGGCCTGCTGCCCACCTACGAGGTCGGCGGC
>JAXDGC010000127.1:0-4296 GCA_034665245.1 Solirubrobacteraceae bacterium
GGTGACCTTCCCCGACACCGTGCGCGCCGGGCTGCGGGTCGCGCACCTGGGCCGCTCGAGCGTGCGCTACGAGATCGGCCTGTTCCGCGAGCAGGACGCCGAGCCGGCCGCGGAGGGCTGGTTCGTCCACGTCTTCGTCGACCGTGGCGACCGCCGGCCGCACGACATCCCCGCCGGCGTGCGGGCGGCGCACGCGCGCCTCGAGGTCAGCTGACCTCGAGGCGCAGCAGCCCGCGCAGCTCGAAGAGCGTTCGATCGGGCAGGTGCACGAGCCGCGCGAGCACGGCGTCGCAGCCGGGGCAGCGCAGCGTCAGGCCGGGCGCGAGCGAGAACATGTGGGCCTCTGCCAGCGGCCCGGTGAGGCCGCAGCCGGCGCACACGCCGACCATCTGCGTGACCTCGACCGCGAACAGCTCCTGGAAGTCGCCCGCGGCCGCGTTGCCGTCCAGCATCGTCTCGTCCATCGTCATCCTCCTGTCGCGCCGAAGCGCTCGGTCTTGATCAGGGCGCGGTGGTGGCCGAGCGCGACGAGCGCCTCCGCCACGACCTCGACGAAGCTCGTCGGGCCGCACACGTAGCAGTGCGGGCGCTGCTCGGGCGGCGGCGCGACCTCGGTCAACATCGCGCGGTCCACCCGGCGGGCGTATCCCGTCCAGCCCGGGGGCGGCTCGCGGGTGTAGGTCACCACGGCCGCTCCCTCGCTCAGCTCCTCGGCGTAGATGAGGTCCTCCTGGCTGCGCGCCGAGACGAGCAGCGTGGACGCGATCTCCGGCGCCGCCGCGCGGCGCAGGCGCTCGATGCACATCAGCGGCACGAGGCCCGAGCCGCCCGCGATCAGCAGCAGCGGGCCGCCGCGCGCCGGCTCCCACACGAAGTAGCCGCCGATCGGGCCGCGCAGCTCGAGCTCGTCGCCGGGCTGCGCCTCGCCGGCCAGCCACGGGGAGACCTCGCCGTCCTCGAGCCGCTCGACCGTGATCTCGAGCACCGAGGCGAGCGGCGGAGAGGCGATCGAGTAGGAGCGCTGGGCCCGGTAGCCGTCCTCGGCGGTCAGGCGGACGTCGACGTGCTGGCCGGCGCGATGGCCCGGCCACTCGGGCACGTCGAGCGCGAGCGTGATCGCACGCGGCGTCTCGGCGCGCACCGAGACGACCCGCGCGGTCTGCCAGCGCAGCGCCGGCGGCGGCGTCAGTCGCCCCAGTAGCGCTGCTCCTGCCACGGGTCGCCGCGCTGGTGGTAGCCGAGGGCCTCCCAGAAGCCCGGCTCGTTGTCGGGCCGCAGGGTGATGCCGCGGACCCACTTCGCGCTCTTCCAGAGGTAGAGATGGGGCACGAGCAGCCGCGCGGGCCCGCCGTGCTCGGGCTCGAGCGGGCGGCCGTCGTAGCCGAACGCCACCCACGCGCGGCCGTCGGTGACGTCCTCGATCGGGAGGTTGGTCGTGTAGCCGCCGTCGCACCAGGCGGTGACGTAGTCGGCCTCCGTCGCGACGCCGTCGAGCAGCGTGTCGAGGGAGACGCCCTCCCACTCGGTGTCGAGCTTGGACCACGAGGTGACGCAGTGGATGTCGCAGTGCACGGGCTCGGCGGGCAGCGCGCGGAGCTCCTCCCACGTCCAGCGCAGCGACTCGTCGACCATCCCGTCGATCGTGAACGTCCACTGATCGAGCGGCGTGTGCGGCGTCGGGCCGGCCGACAACACCGGGAAGCCGCCGACGAGGTGCTGGCCGGGCGGCAGCCGGCTGTCGTCGCCGCTCGGCTCGCGGCGGCGGAATCCGCGGGTGATCGGGCTCACGCCGGAACTGTCGCACGCGGAGCGCGCGCGTTACGTCTCCGTCACGAATCCGTGGGAGGATGGACTGAGGCCTCCGAGCATGGCCACCGCTTCCCCGCCCTCCCGCCGGACCCCGGCCGCGCTGCGGATCGCCGCGGTGCCCGTCGTCGCCGCCGTGCTGGTCGGCGGGGCGATCGTGGTCGTGGGGCAGCTGCTGCCGGGGAACGTGTGGATCAAGTACGGCTTGAGCGCCGTGTGGTTCGTGGGCGCCGGGGCGGTGCTGAGGCGCGTGGCCGAGGCGACCGCGCTCGATCTCGTGCGCCCGTTCAGGTTCGCCGTGATCCTCGGCGCGCTCGCGCTCACCGGCTGGTACGCCGCGAGCTGGCGCGGCAAGGACGTCCAGGAGCGGCTCGTCAGCGTGCCCGCCGCGCCCGCCGAGACCACGGCCGGCGCCACGCCCGCGGCGGGTCCGCGGCTGCTCGCGCGCGGGCGGCTGCACGGGATCGGGCATACGGCCTCGGGCACCGCGGAGCTGGTCGAGAGCGGCGGCAAGGTGGTGGTCCAGCTGCGCGACTTCAAGGTCCAGCCCGGCCCCGACTACCGGCTCTACCTGGCCGCGGGCGAGCGCCCGGGCGGCGGCCGTGAGCTGGGGGCGCTCAAGGGCACCTCCGGCAACCAGCGATACGACGTCGAGCGGCGCGCCGACGCGCGGCGCTTCGACACCGTGCTGGTCTGGTGTCGCGCGTTCTCCGTCCCGGTCGCGGCGGCCACGCTGCGCTGAGCCGTTCCGGCCGTCTGCCATCCTTGCGGTCGTGAGGCGCGCGGGAGCCATGTTCCTTGCCACGGCGGCGCTCGTCGGGGCCTGCGGGTCCGGCGACGGCGCGTCCGGCGGCACGAGCGCGAGCGGAGCCTCGAACGGCAGCGAGGCGCCGGCGGCCGCCGCGGCCCGCGGCGTCCGGCTCAAGCGCATCGGCCGCTTCAGCTCGCCGGTCTACGTCACGGCCCCGCGCGGCGACCGCCGGCACCTGTTCGTGGTCGAGCAGGAGGGCCGTATCCGCGTGCTCGTGGGCGGGAAGCTGCGCAAGACGCCGTTCCTCGACATCCGCTCCCAGGTCACCTCCGGCGGCGAGCAGGGCCTGCTCTCCGTCGCCTTCGCGCCCGACTACGCGCGCTCCGGGCGCTTCTACGTCTACTTCACCGACCGCTCCTCCGACCAGCGCGTGGTCGAGTACCGGCGCGCCTCCGCCGAGCGCGCCGACGCCGGGTCGGCGCGGCTCGTGCTGCGCATGGACGACAGCGAGGACAACCACAACGGCGGCCTCCTGCTGTTCGGCCCCGACGGCCACCTCTACATCGGGACGGGCGACGGCGGCGGCGCGGGCGACCGGCACGGGGCCGGCGGCAACGCGCAGAACCTCGGCAGCCTGCTCGGCAAGCTCCTGCGCATCGATCCCGCCCAGGACGGCAGCCGGCCCTACACCGTCCCCTCCGACAACCCGTTCGTGGGTCGCAGCGGGGCGCGCGGCGAGATCTACAGCTACGGCCTGCGCAACCCGTGGCGCTACTCCTTCGACCGCTCCACCGGCGACCTCGTGATCGGCGACGTCGGTCAGGACAAGGTCGAGGAGATCGACTTCGTGCGCCGCGGCAAGGGCCGCGGCGCCAACTTCGGCTGGCGGCCGTTCGAGGGCCGCTCGCGCTACACGCCGGGGGAGAGCGCGCCGGGCCACGTGCCGCCCGTGATCACGCGGACCCACAGCCAGGGCTGGTGCTCGATCACCGGCGGCGTCGTGGTCCGCGACCCGCGGCTGCCTGCCCTGCGCGGCCGCTACGTGTTCGGCGACTACTGCAAGGGCGACATCGTCTCGGCGCGCCTCACCACGGGTCGCGCGCGCTCCGTGCGGGCGACCCCGCTGCATGTCTCGAGCCTCTCCTCGTTCGGGGAGGACGCGCGCGGCCGCGTCTACGCCACCTCGACCGACGGTCCCGTCTACCGGCTCGTGCCGCGCTGAGCGCCATGCCCGACCTCGCGCGCCTGGACATCGCGCGTGTGCGCGCCGAGAACCCCGGCCCGTACACGCTCTCGGGCACGAACACGTGGATCGTCGGCCGCGACCCGGCCTGGGTGATCGACCCGGGCCCGGACCTCGCGGACCACCTCGACGCGGTCGCCGACGAGGTCGAGGCGCGCGGCGGCGCGGGCGGGATCGCGGTGACGCACGACCACCTCGACCACGTCGAGGGCGTGCTGGCGCTGCGCGAGCGCCTCGGGCGCCCGCCCGTCGCTGCCGGGCGCTTCGCCGCCGACGTCCGCCTTGCCGAGGGCGAGCGCTTCGGCCCGTTCGTGGCGCACGCCGTCCCCGGCCACGCGCCGGACCACTTCGCGTTCGTGGCCGGCGGCGCCTGCTTCACCGGCGACGCGGTGCTCGGGGAGGGCAGCGTGTTCGTCGCCGCCGACCTCGCGGGCTACCTCGACGCGCTCGAGCGCCTGCGCGACCTGCCGCTCGAGGTCATCTGCCCCGGCCACGG
>JAXDGC010000128.1:0-18951 GCA_034665245.1 Solirubrobacteraceae bacterium
CGCGCCGCAGCCTCGCCGACGGCCGTGACACCTACTACGTGCTCGAGCTGGCGCGCTGCCGCGAGCTGCTCGTCAGCGCGGGCTCCTCGCTGCACCCGGGCCTGGCGTCGGCCGTTGGCTCGCCCCGAGGCCGCGGCGTGGCATCAGCGCGCGTGCTGTTTCTCTGCACGGGCAACAGCGCGCGCTCCCAGATGGCCGAGGCGCTGGCCGAACAGCTGTCCGCCGGCGCGGTGCGTGCGGCCAGCGCCGGCAGCCATCCCAAGCCGCTGCATCCCAACGCGGTGCAGGTGATGCGCAAGCGCGGGATCGATCTCGCGGGCCGACGTTCGAAGCACTTCAGCGAGTTCACCGACAGGCGCTTCGACTACGTGATCAGCCTCTGCGACCGCGTGCGCGAGGTCTGCCCCGAGTTCCCCGGCACGCCACAGGCGATCCACTGGAGCGTCCGCGACCCGGCACGCGAGCCGGGAACCGACAAGCAGACGCTGCCCGCCTTCGAGCGCACGGCCGCCGAGCTCGAGACGCGCATCGGCTTTCTGCTCAAGGCGATCACGCACACCACCGGCACCGAGGAGACCACCGCGCATGCCTGAAGAGTTCGTCAACGTCCGCTACATGGTCGACGACGTCGAGAACGCTGTCGCCTTCTACACCACCCACTTCGGCTTCGAGCTGCGCTCCAGCGCCGCCCCCGCGTTCGCCGACGTCATCCGGGGCCACCTGCGGCTGTTGCTGAGCGGCCCCGCCAGCTCGGCCGGACGACCGATGCCCGACGGGCGCACCCCCGAGCCCGGCGGCTGGAACCGCATCCACCTGATCGTCGAGGACATCGCCGGCGAAGTCGAGCGGCTCCGCGCCGCAGGGCTGACCTTCCGCAACGACATCGTCACCGGCCCGGGCGGCCAGCAGATCCTGCTCGACGATCCCGCCGGCAACCTGATCGAGCTCTTCCAACCCGCCGGCGCGTAGCAGCCGCGTCGCGGGTTGACCGCGTCGCCGTCCCCTGCGAGGGTCGGTGGAGTACACCCGACAGGAGGACGACATGGCTGCGGGCCTGCTCTTGGAGTTCGACGGCGTTGGACGCGAGCAGTACGAGGCCGTGAACGAGCGTCTCGGGATCGACCCAGAGACGGGTGAGGGCGACTGGCCGGACGGGCTGCTGTTCCATGCCGGCGGAGCGAAGTCGGGCGGCTGGGTGGTCATGGAGGTCTGGGAGTCCCAGCAGGCCCAGGAGCGCTTCATGGAGAGCCGGCTGGGCCAAGCGCTTCAGGAGGGCGGCATCACCGAGCGACCGAGCCGGGTGGAATGGCTCGACCTCGCCGCCCACCACCATCTCCCGTAACGATCCCGCCGAGCGGCGGCGTCATCCGCCACGCCGCCGAGGTTGACCTTGCCCCTCGCCGTGGTCGATACTCGGACGAGCCGTGGTGCACGCGACGCGCGAACACGAGAGCGAGCGCGGATCTGCCGGCGGCGATCGGACGGTGGCGGCTCGAGCGATGGCGCCGGCGGGCCGGGATCCGGGGCTCGGACGGTTCGATCGCGCGACGATCCTCAGCCTGCAGCGCAGCGCCGGCAACGCGGCCGTCACCCAACTCCTCCAGCGCTGCGGCACCGACCGGTGCGGCTGCGTCGCCGAGCCGGTGGAGGTCGACTACGAGGCGGCGGCGACTGCTTCGGGGCTCGTGGCCTCGGGGCTCGAGCGCCTGACGCGACGCGGCCGCGCCGTATCTGCCGCCGGAGCCACGAGCCGTGGCCCCGAGCAGCTCGTCGGCAACGAGGTGCAAACCCGCGAGATCTCCTTGGGCGCGGTCCCGCGCGCGCTCCTGCAACGCGATCTCGCGATCGCGCCGCCGCGTCCAGACGCAGATGGCAGGGCCCTCACCGACGCTCAGATGCAGGCGGGGATCAAGTTCAACGATCGCGTGGTGACGCCGGTCGGACCCGATGGCATCCGCAACCTGCGCGACGTGCTGGGCATCAGCCGGGACCCTGCGGCGATCGACGAGGATTTCGTCAACGCGGTCGTGCGCTGGCAGGCGTCGCAGCGGTTGACGCAGGACGGCCAGCTCGGCCCACGCTCCGCCCGCCCGCTGTTCCGTGAGATCGGTGCCGAGGGCGTTGGCCGCGGCGAGGTCGAGGCCGGTCCCACTTACAACCCCGGCGGCACGATCGCCCCGCCGGTCGTCGGCGGCAACCAGCAGGCGACGTTCCGCTTCTCCGCGCGCTTCAAGCACGACCCTGCCAACGGCATCTATGCCTCGTGCTGCGATGTGCGCCAGCACATCCGCTGGGACGCCGCCTCGGCCGCCGCGCTGGCGGGCGGCATCCCACACGCCGGCTTCCCGGCCGGCACCGCGGCCAACACCTGGATCGAGGACCGCGACGCCGCCGACAACCGGTACGGCCGCCGCGCCGGGCCGCATTCCGACCCGCAGGACTTCGATCAGTTCATCGACACCAACGGTCGACGCAATCAGGCCTTCGGCCACATTTACCGTGGCAGCGACTCCCCCGGCGGGCCGGCGGCGGTGCTCGCGGGCAGTTGGCGCTTCCGCCTCAGCGTCGTCGACGTCTGCAACGGGGACGCCCAGATCGGCGGACAGGACTTCGTCCGCGTCAACTGGTGACGGGACTCGCTGTGGACGCGCCGAATGGATCACCCGAGACGCCGCCAGACGCCGCGCTCTCGCTGCGGGTCTTCCCGGAGGACGGAGCGCTCGTGTGGGAGGCGACCAACGAGGGCACCGACAGCGTGCGCCTCTGGCAGCAGGGCAACAGCTGGGGCTGGCCGATGCCGCGGCTGTACCTGGACCCCGAGCCCGACAGCACGGCGCCGCACCGCCTGACTCCGGCCGCGCGTGTCTGGACGCGCAACTTCCCGGCGAGCGTGGATCTCGCCCCGCAGGAGTCCGCGCGCTACGTGCTGCGGGCCGGCGATTTCGACCCCGAGATGCTGGACGCCGTGCAGGGTCTCTGGCATGAGCCACTTCGGGTGCGGGGGGAGTTGCGCTGCGAGCCGTCGCCAGAAGCCGTCGAGCACGGCGTCTGGTGCGGGACGCTGCGCGGCGAGGAGCAGGAGCTCTCCCCACCCCACGCCTGGCTGGACCCCGCGTCGGAGCCATAGGCGTGCCCTGGAATAGACGCGCCGGCGGCGGCGTCTAAGCACCCAGGCCTCCCCAACCAGTCCTGGACGGGGAGACAACCGCGGGCCGCTCGACGATCGGCCGGCTGTCAAAGGAGAAACGATGCATTCAAGCCGTAACAGCGGCTCGCGCCGCGCTGCGCGCCGCCTGCTCGCCGTCGCCATGCTCTCGGTCGGAGTTATCGCCGGGACGACAGCGGCCGCGAGCGCAGCCACCACCGCGACGTTCAGCTCCGGCGTGCTGACCGTGTCCGGTGACAGCGCCAACAACTCGATCGTCATCAGCCGCAACGCAGCAGGAACGATCCTGGTGAACGGCGGCGCGATCGCCGTCAGCGGCGGTTCGTCGACGGTCGCCAACACCACCCTGATCCGGGTCTTCGGTCTGGGCGGTCAAGACGTGATCACGCTCAGCGAGGTCAACGGGGCGCTCCCGGCGGCCAACCTGTTCGGCGGCGCCGGCAACGACGTCCTCACCGGCGGCTCCGGCAACGACCAGCTCTTCGGCCAGGCCGGCAACGACACCCAGCTCGGTAAAGGCGGCCGCGACCTGCTGTTCGGCGGCGCCGACAACGACACCCTGACCGGCGGCGACGGCGACGACCAGGCCTTCGGGCAGAGCGGGAACGACCGGATGACCTGGAACCCCGGCGACGACACCGACCTCAACGAAGGCGGCGACGGCGTCGACACGGTCGAGGTCAACGGCGGCAACGGTGCCGAGCAGTTCACCGCTACGGCGAACGGCACGCGAGTCCGGTTCGACCGCGTCACCCCGGCGCCGTTCGCGCTCGACATCGGCACGTCCGAGAAGCTCGTCCTCAACGCCAACGGCGGCGACGACAGCTTCGCCGCGACCGGCAATCTGGCCGCGCTCATCGCCATCACCGTCGATGGCGGCGCCGGCAACGACACGCTGCGCGGCGGCAACGGAGCCGACGTCCTCCTCGGGGGCGACGGCACCGATCTCGTCGACGGCAACCAGGGCAACGACGTCGCCCTGCTCGGAGCCGGAGACGACAGCTTCCAGTGGGATCCGGGCGACGGCAGCGACGTGGTCGAGGGTCAGGCCGGCACCGACGCGATGGCGTTCAACGGCAGCAATGCCAACGAGAACATGGACGTCTCCGCCAACGGCTCGCGGGTGCGGTTCACCCGTGACGTCGGCGCGATCACGATGGACCTCAACGACGTCGAGCTCATCGTCGCCAAGACCTTCGGCGGCACCGACAACGTCGTCGTCAACGACCTGTCCGGCACCGACGTCGTCAGCGTGGTGTCCGACCTCGCCGCCAACGGCGGTGGCGACGACGCCCAGCCCGACAACGTCATCGCCAACGCCACGAACGGCGACGACGCGCTGAGCGTCATCGGATCCGGACCGAACGCGCAGGTCAGCGGTCTGTCCGCCCTGGTCTCGGTGGCCGGCGCCGTTGCGGGCAGCGACCGGCTGACGGTGAACGCGCTGGCCGGCGACGACGTGGTCGACGCCACCGGGCTCGCCGCCGACGCGGCGCTCCTCACGGTCGACGGCGGCGACGGCGACGACGTGCTGCTCGGCGGTGCCGGCAACGACACCCTGCTCGGCGGCGCGGGCGACGACGTGCTCATCGGCGGGCCCGGCAACGACACGATCGACGGTGGGCCCGGCGACAACGTCGTCCTCGACGCCTTCAGCGCCAACACCGTCACGTCGGCGACCGCGGTCGGAAAGGACTGGCTCGCAGCCCACGCCCGCACCGTCAACGGCAGGACCGTGCTCAAGGTCGGCGGCGAGAAGCGGCAGCTTCCCCACGCCAACCTGGTGCGGCTCGCCCGCGGCGTGACCTCGTCCTGACGCCGAGCCAGATCCCGAGCAACCGCCGGCGCCAGGACCGCACACCGGTCCTGGCGCCGGCTCACGACAGATGCTTCTCAGCCCAGTGGTCGGCGAACGGGTTGTGGTTGTAGTCGTCGATCTCGACGTAGCCCGCGGCCTGATAGCCCGGCCAGTTGTGTCGCTCACAGTCGAGGCGAACGATCGCGAAGCCCATCGACCGGGCTTGATCTTCGAGCGCGATGAGCAACGCCCGGCCGACGCCTCGACCACGCGCCGCCGGCACCACGTACATGCGCTTCAGCTCGGCGACACCCGGACCGACGGTCTTGAGGCCGCCACACGCGACCGCCCGGTCGTGCTCGTAGGCCACGAGGAACGTCCCGCTCGGCGGCGCGAAGTCAGACGGCTCAGCGGAGGGTCCCCCGCGGAGGGGCCGCCCAGCCGCCGCGTCGTACTCGTCGTGCAGCGCTTCAAGGAGATCGGCTGCAGGTGGGCCGGCGGACGAGGTCGCCGCGAAGCGGAGCGCCATGGCAGCTCATCGTAGGTAGTCCGTCTTCCGCCGTTGGAAGGAGGAGTTGCTGCGCGTGATCGCGGTCTTGTCCGTGCGGCCCGCAGTTTCGGGCGCCGCCGTCATCCGCCGTGCCAGCTCTGGATCACCGGCAGCAGGGCGACCGCAAGCACCACACCGGCGCCGGTTGCGCCGGCCACCAGGAGGCCTCTCGCGCCGGCGCCCGGAATCGCATTCCCGCGCGTGGCACGCAGCGCGGTTGTCAGCGACCGCACGACCCGCGGGGTGTAGGCCAGGAAGTGCACGGCGAACACCGCTACCCAGACGATGGCGCTCAGCTGGTGGATCTGCAGCAGCGACCGGCTCCTGTGGCCGGCGGCGAGCATGAGCACCCCGCTAGCAAGGAGCGTGATCGTCGCGATGACGAGGACCGGCGCGAGCACGCGCAGAAGCAGCCGAGGGGGGCCCACCGCGGTGTAGGCGCGGGAGCCGGTGTAGTAGCGGACGAACCGGTACCCGGTGCTCGCGAGCTTCAGGAGGACGGGCGGCATGAGCACGAGGCCGATGAACATGTGCTCATCCACGAGGCCCCGGAGCTGGAGGATCGTGACGCCCTCGGCCGCGAGCAGCACGATGAGCACCACCGCGGTCGCGCTCGTCAGCAGCTCGTTGCCTCGGACGCCGCCATAGCGCCGGCGCCTCGCAATCCCGAGCGAGGCGACCGGGGTCTCAGCGTCGCCGCGGGGAGTCACAGCCATCGCCAGAGCATGTCGCCGAGCCGCGCGCTCGTCATCGCCCCACGGTCGGGTCTTGGAACTACGCCCCAGGGCGTACCGGGCGGCCGCCCGCGTGGACGGTCAGCGCGTGGGTTGGAGGTAGTGCTGGTGGAGGTAGCGCGCGACCTTCCTGCCGAGCACCGCACCTTGGATGTCGGCGGTCCGGAAGTGGATCCCGGCCCAGACGCGGGCGTTGATGTTCTCCTCGAGCGCTTCGGAGAGGCGGTTGAAGGTCCGCGTGGTCCCGGACTTGTTGCTGGACGCGCTCAACGCGACGTGGTCGGTGTGGAAGAAGTAGCGGAGCGTCCGCGTGATCGCGCCGGCCGCGCAGTTGTGGCCCGAGGGGTGCTCGGGGAATGGCGGCGTGACGAGTGCGGGCGGCGTGGCGACCGGCGTGGAGGGATCGAACAGCGGTGTCCAGGTCGGGTCGGCCTCGGTGGCCCGGTTTCCATCGCTCGCGGCCTCGCGGATCGCGGTGATCGGGCGCCACGAGTTCCAGCGGTACTTGTCGTTCCAGCAGCCGATCGCGGCATCGGCCGCGGCCAGGTTCTCGCTCGCGAAGAGCCGTGCGCTGTCGGCGATGTCCAGGTGCCGGGCGGCGGCAAGCGTGCGGAACGTACGGTTCCAGAGCGCGAAGGCATGGTCCTGCCAGAAGATCGCGGCACTGGTCTCGTCCGGGGTCCGGGTCGCGCTGTGGAGTGCGCCGACCGTCTTGATCTCGTTGAAGTCCTTCGCGTACCTGTGGCTCGTCAGCGCGTTGGGGCCGTCGCTGCGGAGCATCTCGGCGCTGGGCACCACGAACGGCCGGACGTTTCCGACCCAGGGAGCGGGGTCCTGCGCGAAGAGCGGGGGTGTCGGCCGCCAGGCTCCGGGCGTGGTCCCGATCACGGGGGTGAACGGGCCGAAGCGGCCGTCGTTGGCTCGTGCGGCGAGCATCGCCGCCGCTGCTGCCTCGCCGGCCGCGATCCCGCCTGCCTTCGCGCCGGCCGGCGTGTCCACCACTGAGGCGAGCGACGAGTCATAGAGCGGCTGGAGCGTCGGCCGCTGGGCCGGGAAGAGGCCGACGAGCACGCGGAACGCCGCCGTCGCAGCCGCGGCGTCCTTGGAGTCGGAAGGGCCGGCCGGCGGCTGGGTGAGATACGGGCGATGCCCCCGATCGATCGCGTTCACGGCGTCATAGACGGCGCCTTGCACCATCGCGAAGCTCAGCACCGCAACGGGCGGCGGCTGGGTCGCGGTGGCGACGATCGCGGTCGACGCGTAGCCGTTCCAATCCGTCACGGTGTCGCCGCGCGCAACCGAGGGCGCGATCATTCCGCAGAGCGCTGCAACAGCCAGGAACCCGGCGACGATCGAGGTGGTGAGCGTGGAGCGCATCGGGGCGATGCTCCTTCTGCTGGAGGACCGGACCGGCCCAACCCTGCGCTCCGTCGGTTGGCGCGCGGTTGATCTCGGTCTAGTCCCGGTAAATCCCTGCTACTCGTGCCCGGAACGACGAAGACCGCCCCGGAGGGCGGCCTTCGCGAAGAGCGGATGCTGCGAGCGCGCTACTGGATCGCGTCGTAGACCTTGAACATCGGCATGTACATGGCGACGACGATGAAGCCGACGATCGCGCCGACGAGCACGATCATGACCGGCTCGAGGATGGAGGTCATCGCCTTGATGGCGGCGGCCACCTCGTCCTCGTAGAAGTCGGCGACCTTGGTCAGCATCGTGTCCAGGTTGCCCGTCTCCTCACCGACGGCGATCATCTGGGTGACCATGCCGGGGAAGATCTTGTTGTCGCGCAGCGGCGCGGAGATCGAGCCACCGGACTTGACGGACGCGACGACGTCGTCCATCGCCCGCTCGACGACGTGGTTGCCCGCCGTCGTGCCGGTGACCTCGATGGCCTGCATGATCGGCACGCCGGCGGAGTACAGCGCCGAGAACGTCCGCGACCAGCGCGCGAGCGCGATCTTCTGGACGGTCTTGCCGATGTTGACGGGGATGCGCAGGCGGAACGCGTCCCACTGCGGGCGGCCCCAGGAGGACTTCTTCCACTTCTTGAACCCGACGACGACGCCGATCGAGCCGAAGATGAGGACGTACCAGTAGCCGGTCACGATCGACGAGAGGTTCACGGTGAACTTCGTGATCAGCGGCAGCTCGCCGCCGAAGTCCTTGAAGACGCCGACGAACACCGGCACGATGAACGCGATCAGGGCGATCAGGGTGAGCATCGCGAAGCTCAGCACGACCGCCGGGTACATCATCGCGCCCTTGACCTGGCGGCGCAGGGAGTCGTCCTTCTCGAGCTGATCGGCCGTACGGTCGAGCGCCTCCTCGAGCACGCCGCCGGCCTCGCCGGCGCGGACCATGGCCACGTAGAGCGGGCCGAAGACCTTGGGGTGCTTGTCCAGCGCGTCGGAGAAGTTCAGGCCGGCCTCGATGTCCTCACGGACGGAGGAGAGCGTGTTCTTGAGCTTGGGGTTCTCGACCTGGTCCTCCAGGACGTAGAAGGCGCGCAGCAGCGTCATGCCCGAGGAGACCATCGTCGCCAGCTGGCGGGTCATGACCGTGAGCTCGGCCGCCTTGACCCGCTTGGGCATGATGGAGAGCTCCATCTTCATGCCGCTCTTCTTCTGGTCCAGGCGCATGATCTGGAGCCCCATGGACTTGAGCTCCGCCATCACGGCGGCCTCGCTGACGCCGGTGATCTGACCCTCCTGGGGCAGACCCGCGCCGTCGACGCCCTTGTATGCGAACTGCAATGTCGAGGGTGCCATCAGGCGGCGACCGGGACGGCCGGGACGTTCTCGGCGTTGTCGATCAGACGGCGCAGCTCGGCGGGCTGGCCCGAGCGGGTCTCGGCCATGGCCAGGGTGATGTGGCCGGCCCTGACGAGCCCGGCGAGTGAGGCGTCCATGGTCTGCATGCCGTGCGCGGCTCCCGTCTGGATGAGCGAGTAGATCTGGTGCGTCTTGCCCTCGCGGATCAGGTTGCGCACGCCGGGGGTCGGCACGAGCACCTCGGCGGCGACGCAACGCCCGTTGCCGTCGGCCGTCGGGATGAGCGTCTGGGTGACGATGCCCTGGAGGCCGATCGAGAGCTGGGCGCGAACCTGCCCCTGCTGCTCGGGCGGGAAGACGTCGATGATGCGGTCGACGGTCTGCGGCGCGTCCTGGGTGTGGAGCGTCGCGAAGACGAGGTGGCCGGTCTCCGCCGCGGTCAGCGCCGTGGCGATCGTCTCCATGTCGCGCATCTCTCCGACGAGGATCACGTCCGGGTCCTGGCGCAGCGCGGCCTTGAGGCCCATCGCGAACGACTGTGCGTCGGTCCCGATCTCGCGCTGGTTGATGATGCACTTCTTGTGCGAGTGCAGGAACTCGATCGGGTCCTCGATGGTGAGGATGTGATCGTCGCGCGTCTCGTTGATCTCGTTGATGATCGAGGCGAGCGTCGTCGACTTGCCCGAGCCGGTCGGCCCCGTCACGAGGACGATGCCGCGCGGCTTGGTGGCGAAGCCGCGGACGACCTGCGGCAGGCCGAGCTTGTCGATCGGCACGGTCTCGTTCGGGATCAGCCGGAAGGCGGCGCCCAATGAGCCGCGCTGGAAGTAGGCGTTGACGCGGAAGCGGCCGTGACCGGGGACGGAGTAGGCGAAGTCGAGCTGCCAATCCGTCTCCAGGCGCTGGCGCTGCGACGAGTTCAGAATCGTGTAGACGATCTCGCGCGTGTCGGTTGGCGTCAGGCTCTGAATGCCCTCGATCGGAACGAGCTGGCCGCGCTTGCGGAGCATCGGCGGCGAGCCGGAGGTGAGGTGGAGGTCAGACGCCTTCTGTCTGATGACCTCCATGAGGATTTCTGAGAAGTCGAAGTTCATGGGCGCTCGATGTATCGGCAGGTCGCGCGGCGACCTGAAGGGCTGCGCTGCGAGCGCTACCTGGTGCCGGAGACGCGGGCGATCTCGGCGATCGACGTGAGGCCGCGGCGGACCTTCTCGAGGCCGTCCTCGCGGAGGCGCATCATGCCCTCGTGCACGGCGGCGTGCGCGATGTTCTCCGACGGTTCCTTGGCGACGGCGAGCCCGCGGATCGTCTCGGACACCCACATGACCTCGTAGAGGCCGACCCGACCCTTGTAGCCGGAGCCGCCGCAGCGCGCGCAACCCACGGGCTCGTAGGCCTCGAGGTCGAGGCCGACGTTGAAGCCGTTGGCGCGCATGACGTCGGAGGTGAGCGTGGTGCGGCGCTTGCACTCCGAGCACAGCAGGCGCGCGAGTCGCTGGGCGACGACGCAGTCGACGGCGGAGCCGACGAGGAAGGGCTCGATGCCCATCTCGATCAGGCGCGAGATCGCGCCCGGGGCGTCGTTCGTGTGCAGCGTGGAGAGCACGAGGTGGCCCGTGAGCGCGGCCTCGATGGCGATCTGGGCCGTCTCGCGGTCGCGGATCTCGCCGACCATGATGATGTCGGGGTCGGCACGCATCATCGAGCGAAGGCCGGAGGAGAACGTGAGGCCGGCGCGCGGGTTGACCTGGACCTGCGTGATGCCGTCGAGCTGATACTCGACCGGGTCCTCGATCGTGATGATGTTCGTCTCGACCGTGTTGAGCAGGTTCAGGGCGGCGTAGAGCGAGGTCGACTTGCCCGAGCCGGTCGGGCCCGTCACGAGCACCGCGCCGTGCGACTGCCCGATCGCCTTGCTGAAGCGCTCGAGCGCCTGCGGCAGCATGCCGAGCGTCTCCATGGCGATCAGCGCCTTGGAGGAGTCGAGGATTCGCATGACGATGTTCTCGCCGAAGGCGGCCGGCAGCGTGGCGACGCGGAGGTCGATGTGCTTGCCGTCGAGCTCCATCGAGATGCGCCCGTCCTGCGGGACGCGGCGCTCGGCGATGTCGAGGTCGGCGACGATCTTCACGCGCGAGGTGACCGCGGGGACGGAGGCCTCGGGGACGATCGCCGCGTCGCGCAGCACGCCGTCGATGCGGTAGCGGACGCGCATGTCACCGTCGTGGGGCTCGAAGTGGATGTCCGAGACGCCGCGGTCGACCGCCTCGCTGATGATCCGGTGCACGAGCTGGATCACCGACGCGTCCTCGCCCGCGGAGCCGAAGTCGATCGGCTTCTCCTGCTCGCGGACGTCGTACATCGGCGTGGTGTCCGCCTGCGGCTTGAGGTCGGGGACCTCAGCCTCCTCGTCGTCGAGGTCGAGCAGGACCGCGGCGTAGTCGGGGTCCTCGAGGCGATCGAGCAGCCACTCGATGTCCTTGCCGGAGGAGACCGCCGGGCGCACCTCGTAGCCCGTCATGACGGCGATGTCGTCGACCGCGAGCACGTTGGCGGGGTCCGCCATCGCGACCAGCAGGGTGCGGTCGGACACGAACGAGACCGGGACGGCCTGGTAGCGCTTGACCGCCGCCGGGGTCACGAGCTTGGCGGCGTCGGGGTCGACCTTGTAGTTGCGCAGGGCGACGTGGTCGAGGCCGAAGCGCTCCGCGACCGCGCGGGCGAGCTGGTCCTCGGTCAGCGCCCCCTGTTGCAGGAGCACCCGCTCAGCCGCCGATCCGGCGGAATGGGCCTTGTCGATGGCCTCGTCCATCACCGCCCGCTCGACGAACTCGAGGTCGACGAGGACGTCCGTCAGCACCCGGCCGGAGCCGCCACGACGCGACGGGGACGTGATGCCCCGTTTGGCGCCCTTGCTGGGTGCAGCCCCGGTCTGTGTGGGAGGATTCATGAACTTGGCGATTGGGTGACGGCTCCGCGCATCGCCTGGCGTGGAGCCATCTTGCCGGTCCAGCGTTCGAATGACGCAACGCCTTGTGCGACGAGGATCTCCAGTCCGTCGATGACGCGTGCCCCTCGCGATGTCGCTGCCTCGAGGAACCGCGACTCGCCAGATCCGTAGACCAGGTCGATCACGCAGCTTCCGGCTTCGAACGTATCGGCCTTGAGCGGAAGTGCCTTGAACGGGTCAACGTCCCGTTCGAGCCCCACGCTGGTCGCGTTGACGACGATCTCGGCGGCGCCCGGCACCTCGACGTGGCGCGCTCCGAGCTCGCCCGCGAGCGCGGCGGCGCGGGCCGGCGTCCGGTTCCAGACCTCGACCTGCGCCCCGGCGCCCACGAGCGCCCACACGGCGGCGCGGGCGGCCCCGCCTGCGCCGAGCACCAGCGCGCTGCGGCCGGCGGGATCGATCCGCGCCCGCAGCGCCTCGAGCAGCCCGGGCGCGTCGGTGTTGTCGGCGACGATCGCGCCGTCGCGCTCGAACGTCAGCGTGTTGGCCGCGCCGATCGCCCGCGCGGCCGCGCCGGCGTCGTCGGCGAGGGCGAGCGCCGCCTCCTTGTGCGGGATCGTCACGTTCACGCCGCGGAAGCCCGCCGCCGGCAGCGCGCGCACCGTCTCGGTGAACAGCTCGGGCGGGAGCGGCAGCGCGAGGTACTCCCAGCCGTCGAGCCCGCATGCCCGCAGCGCCGCGTTGTGCATCGCCGGCGAGCGGGAGTGGCGCACCGGCCACCCGCACACGCCGAGGTAGGTCACGGACCGCCGCGAGACGCCTGGTAGCGCGCGACGTCGCGCTCGAACTGGCTGTTGGTCTTCGAGAACGCGTGCTCGCCGGTCTTGCCGGGCTTGCGCACGAAGAACAGGTACTTCGTCTTGGCCGGGTTGGCGGCGGCCTTGATCGAGGCGATGCCCGGGTTGCCGATCGGCGTCGGCGGCAGGCCGCGCCGGGTGCGCGTGTTGTAGGGGGTGTCGCGCTTGAGCTCGGAGACGCGCAGCGGGCGCTCCCAGTTGTTGATCTGGTAGCGGATGGTGGCGTCGATGCCGAGCGGGATGCCCTCCTTGAGGCGGTTGTACATCACCGCCGCGATCAGCGGGCGCTCGCGCGGCAGCTGCGCCTCGCGCTCGACCATCGAGGCGATGATCAGCACGTCGTAGCGGGTCAGGTTGCGCCGCCTCGCCGCCCGCATGTCGACCTTGGCGACGTTCGCGCGGAAGGCGTCGAGCTGGCGCTCGACGAGGTCGCGCGCGCTCGCCCCGGTGATCATCTGGTAGGTCGCGGGGAACAGGAAGCCCTCGAGCGAGCGCGCGTTGCGGGGCGCGCCGAGGGCGCGGGCGCGGCGCAGCAGCCGCGGCTCCGTCGTGGCCTTGCCGTAGTCGCCCGTGAACGGCGCCTTCTTGACGAGCGCGATGTTCTCCAGCCGCGAGCGGCCCTCGGGGATCGTGAAGGAGAAGGTCTTGACCACCTTCGCCTTCGGGCCCTGCATCAGCGCCTCGATGGCGGCTCCGTTGCTCATGCCGAGCGGCAGCTGGTACTTGCCCGGGAGCAGCTTGCCGCGGCGCATGGTGACGGTCGCGTTGGCCTCGAACAGCCGCGCGGAATCGACCACCCGGGCCGACTCCAGGATCTTGCCGATCCGGCCGGCGTCCGAGCCGGTGGGGATCGTGACCCGAACCGCCCCCGTGGGGTCGCCGTGAAACGGCTGGAAGGTCGCGTTGATGAGCCACAGCGCGCCGCCGATCAGCGCGAGCGCGAGCACCGCCAGGATGCGGCGGGCGCCGCGGCCGTGCGGCGCGCCCACCGGACGGCGGGTGGTGCGCGGCGGCGGGGGCCGCCGGGTCGCGCGCGGCAGTGGTCGGCTCGGTTCGCGCGGAGGCACGCGCCGCGTGCGCGCGGCGGTGATCGTGCGGCGCGGCCGCGTCCCCGGCTCCTCGTCGTCCCATTCCGGTTGGAACTCCTGCGTCACCTGTGGCGCCTCCGCGGGCTCGTCGGGCCCGAAGGGGTCGTCGGGCATCTCGAGCTCGCGCTCGTCGAGCTCGCGCGGCTCGACGCCGGCCGGCTCGAGCCAGGAGCCATCCGAGCCGTCGGCGGGCTCGGGCTCGATGGCGACCGGCTCCGGCTCCGGCTCGGGCGCCGGGGTCCGCTCGATGTGGAAGTCCTCGGACGGCTCCGGCTCCGGAGGAGCCGTGCGGCGGCCAAGGAACGTCTCCGGCGGTGGGGCGGTCTCGCCGCGGCGGGCGGCGCGCTCGGCGGCAGCCCGGGCGCGTTCCTCGGGACTGCGCTCAGGGGATTTGGAATGGCGGCGCGGCACTTGCTGCCCCGACATTGTGGCGGGCCGGCCCGTCGGACGCGCCGAGACCCCACGCTGAGTGCTCAGCGCTCGTTGGCGGTGAGCAGCAGCGAGACCGGCTCGCCGCTGTCGTCGCGAACCAGGCTCAGCTCGCCGTCGACGGCGACCATCAGGCCCTGAGAGTGCATGTAGGACGACTGGAACTCGACGGTCTCGAGCTCGCCCGTCGTCATCAGCGCGAGCTGGTCGGTCTGCTCCTTGTAGACGGCGCGATCGTGCACGGACGGCCACACCGCCTTGAGGAACTCGTGCTCCTGGTAGCCGACGAGCTTGGAGAAGGCGGGGTTGAGCTCGCAGAACTTGCCCTGGAGGTTGAGGACGGCGAGCGGCTGGGTCACGTCGTCGAAGCCGTGGCGCGGCGCGCGCGTCGGGATCGGCTGGACCTCGCTCTCGCGCTTGGCGCGCAGCTTGCCGAGCTCGGCGCGGCGCGTGACCGAGCCGGTCGTGCCGCCCGAGCCGCCGGTGCGCGCGGCGAGGCCGATGATCTCGCGGAAGACCTCGGAGACGCGCTCGTTGTTCTTCTCGCTCTCGGCGGCCGCGGTGCGCTTGGCGCTCTCGGCCTCGCGGCGGGCGATGATCGCGGCCTGGCCGGCGGAGGTCAGCCCGGCCTTGAGCTCGTCGAGCGTCGCGAGCGCGAACGTGAGCTCGGAGCTCAGCCCCTCGATGCGCTGGTCGCCGGCCTGGGCGCGCTGCATCGCGGCCTGGGCCTGCTGGCGCGACATCGAGACCTCTTCGAGGATCTTGGTGGACTCCTTGCGCAGGGCGGAGAGGTCCTCGCGGGCGGCGGCGAGCTCGGTCGCGGCGCTGGTCGCGGTGGCGCGCACGGAGTCGAGCTCCTCGCGGAGCTCGCCGGTGCCCTGCTCGACCACGGCGCGGGCCTCGCCCGACAGCGCTTCGACGCGCTCCATGGCGCGTGTGACGTCGTCGGCGAGCACGTCGAGGCGCGGCGCGACGCCGTCGATGTCCACGCGCAGCTCGGAGGCCTGGGCGGCGAGCGCCTCGCGGAGCTCGCTGCGGACGTCCGCGGCCGCGCTGGCGGCGATGTCGACCGCGGCCTCGGCCTGCTCGCGCGCGGCGACCGAGAGGTCTGAGACGGCCTCGGCCTTCTCCAGTGCGAGCGCGGCGTCGTCGCCGGCGCGGCCGGCGGCCTCGCGGGCGGTGCTCGCGGCCTTGTCCGCGGCCGCGGCCTGCTCGGCGGCGGCCACGACGGCCTCGGCGGCGGCGGCGGCCTGCTCACGGGCGGCCTCGGCGGCCGCGCCGGTGAACGCGGACTGCTCGCGCACAGCCACCACGGCGTCGTCCGTGCCCGCAGCCTGCTCGCGGAGAGCGCGCACGGTCTCGTCGGTGAGCGCGGCCTGCTCGCGGATGGCGTCCACGGCGCGGTCGGTGGCGGCGGCCTGGTCGGCGACGGCCTGGTGAGCGGCGACCGCCTGTTCACGAACGGCATCCACGGCCTCGTAGGCTGCGGTCGCCTGCTCGCGGGCGGCATGCGCGGCGGTGTGGTTGGCAGCGGCCTGCTCGCGGGCGGCGAGGACGGCCTTGTCGCTGGCGGCGACCTGCTCGCGGACGACGTGGACCGCCTTGTCGGCGGCGGCAGCCTGCTCGCGCGCGGCTGCGGCCTGCTCGCGCGCGCCGAGCGCCTCTTCCTTGGCCTCGGCGATGTCCGCGTGCCCGACCTCGAGCTCGGCGGCGAGGCGCGTGACGCCGGCGCGCAGCTCGTCGACGTCGGTGCGGGTGGCGGCGGCGGTCTCCTGGGCGGCCTTGGCGCTGGTGGCAGCCGAATCGAAGCGCTCGCGCACCCCGCGGACCTCGGCGAGCACGGCGGAGGCGCCACGGTCGACCTCGGCGATGCGCTCCGTGGCCTCGCGCGCGGCGCGCTGCGCCTCGCGGGCCTCGGTGCGGACCTCGGCGGCCTCGGCGCGGGCGGCGGCGGCCTCGGTCCGGGCCTCCTCGGCGCGGTGGACGGAGTCCTCGGACTCGAGGGCGAGCGCCGTCAGGCGCTGCTGCAGAGCGGTGTCGGCACGGCGGACCGCCTCGATCTCGGCCTTCGCCTCGTCCAGCATCTCCGCGAGGCGGTCGGTGGCCTGGGAGCCGTCGATCAGCGCCTCGACGCGCGCATCGAGCGCGGCGTCGGCGGTGCGCAGGACCTCGAGCTGCTCGTGGGCCTCGAGCACCAGGCGCTCGACGCGCTCGACGGCCTCGGCGGGGACGGACTCCTCGCCGTCGTGCTCCTCGAGCGCGCGGCGGGTCTCGGCGAGCTGCTCGGCCAGCGCTCGCTCGCGCTCCTCGAAGAGCTTGCGGACGTCGGAGACCTGCTCGGCGAGCTGGGCCGACACGTTCGTGTCGAGCTGGGCGGACTGGCGGCGCGCCTCGGTGACCTCGAAGGCGAGCGCGGCCTCGCGGTCCTCGAACGCCTTGCGTGCTTCGGCGAACTGCGCCTCCAACTGGGACTCACGGTCCTCGAACGCCTGGCGGATCTCGGCGAGCTGGGTCAGCGCGTCGCGCGCGGAGCCGCGCGTCTCGTCGCGCTCACGGCGGATCTCCTCGAGCGCGGAGCGCAGCTCCTCGCTCTCGTGGCGCAGCTGCTCGACGTCGCGGCCGGCCTGGCCCTCGTCGGCGGTCAGTGCGGCGAGCTCGGCGCGAACCTGGGCGGACTCCTCGCGGGCGCCGGCGGTCTCGGTGCGCAGCTCGTCGGCGAGCTCGCGCAGCGCGTCGAGGCGCGCCTGCGCCTCCGTGGACTCACGCTGCAGCGCCCCGAGGCGGCGGTGATCGTCGCCGGAGAGCCCCTCGGCCTCGGCCTTCTCGACCTGGACCTCGGTGACCTGCTCGCGCAGGCGCTCGGCCTCGCGACGGACCTGCTCGATGCGCTCGACGGCGGCGGCGAGCTCCTCGCGGGCGGCCTCCTCGTGGCGCTCGCGCTCGCGCTCGACGCGCTCGAGCAGCTCCTCGATCTGGGTGCCGGCGGCGGTGGCCTCCTGCTCGCGCTCCTCGCGCAGGCGCTCGATCTCGGCGCGCAGCTCCTCGCGCACGGCCTCGGCGGCCTCGAGACCGGCACGCTCGAGCCCCTCGACGCGCCCGGCGAGGTCGCCACGGCCGCTCTCCGAGCGGTCCTCGACTTCGGCGAGCGCCGCGGCGAGGCGCGTCTCCGCGGCCTCCATCGCCTCGGCACGGGCGCGCTCGGCATCCTCGATGCGCTGAACCAGCTCGGCTCGTGCCGTTTCGGCCTCCTCGGCGGCCGCGGTGCGCTCGGCGCGCGCGGCGGTCTCGTCGGCGAGGGTCGCCTCGAGGCCCGCGATGCGCTCGAGCAGCTGCTCGCCGGGCGCGGAGGCAGCCTCGGCGAGGCTCGCCTCGAGGCCGCTGATGCGCTCCAGCAACTCGTCGTCAGCGGTGGAGGCGGCCTCCGCGAGGCTCGCCTCGAGTCCCTTGATGCGCTCCAGCAGCTCGTCGTCGGGCGCCGAGGCGACCGCCTCGGCCAGGCTCGCCTCGAGACCTGCGATGCGCTCCAGCAGCTCGTCGTCACGCGCTGACGCGGCAGCCTCGGCGAGGCTCGCCTCGAGACCCGTGATGCGCTCCAGCAGCTCGTCGTCGGGCGCGGGAACAGCCGCCTCGGCCAGGCTCTGCTCGAGGCGGGCGATGCGCTCGACGAGCTCTTCACCCGCAGCGGAGGACTCCTCGGCGAGGCTCTCCTCGAGGCGGGCGATCCGGGCGAGCAGCTCCTTGCGCTCGGCGGGATCCTCGGCCTGCGGCATCTCGTCGCGGACGCGCTCGAGCTGCTCGCGCGCCTCGTTGACCTTCTGCTCGGCCTCCTCGGCGCGGTCGCGGCTGGCCTGCGCCTCGCGGCGGGCCTCCTCGAGTGCGACGGGGAGATCGGCGGCGGTCTTCTCGAGATCCTCGATACGCTCCAGCGCGGACAGCAGGCGCGCGACCACCGCGGCGGCGTCGTCGAGGTCTGCGATCGAGTCGCCCTGGATCCCGGGATCGGGATCGAGGCGCTCCTCGCCCTCGATGTCGGCCTCTGCGCGCGCGGCCTCGCGGGCGGCCAGCTCCTCTTCGACCCAGGGCGTCGGCTGCGTCGGGCGGAACGCGACGAGCGTCCCCGCCGTGCGCCAGCCGTCCCACGGCTGCGGCTCGGTCTCGAGGGCCTGCCGCAGCGCGCGGACCACCACCGGGTGCTGCTGGCGCATGCGCATCAGCATCAGGTTGCGGGGCAGCTCGAAGGCGAGGTCCTCCAGGAAGAGCGAGAAGTCGAAGCCCTCGTCGAGCTTGACCGGGATGAAGACCATCTCGAGCGGGAACGAGCGCTTGTCGGCCGCGTAGATGGCGCTGACCGGCTGCAGCGCGCTCGTGCGCGGCGCCTCGCCGTTCTCGAGGAAGCGCTGCCAGGCTTCGGCCTCGGGCGGCGCGTGGTCGACGAGCGTGTCGAAGAGCCCCTTGCCCAGCACCTCGGCGGCGGCGAGCCCGAACAGCAGCTCGGCCGGCTCGCTCCACTTGGAGACCGCACCCTGGCCGTCCGTGAGGACGAAGAAGCCGTTGATGATCTGCGTGAGGAGGGCGTCGAGCGGGTCGTCGTGACCCGCCGCCTCG
>JAXDGC010000129.1:0-8347 GCA_034665245.1 Solirubrobacteraceae bacterium
TCGCGCGCAACAACCTGAGCCCTGGAGATGGAGGCTACACGCGAATGCTGAGCGCTCAGAGATCCGCTGAAGCGAGCGTCTCGGGCGAATGCGACTCTTGCAGGAGCCCCGTCAATGCGGGGAGGTCGCCGAGGATGGTGAGCCGAGATGCGATACCCGTCAATAGCGCTTCTGTACGGAGCTGCCTGCTTGAGAGCGTCGTGCCCGCCCACTCCGCGCTGCGTCGGTCACTGCAGCCGGGGTTAGTGCAGGGAGCGACGTCACCGTCGCGATCGGGTCGGTCGCAGCGTCCCCCCGGAGCGCTGCCGAACACCGTTTTGAGTGCCTGGCCCGGAGGTCGCGTCGCCTCGCCCGTGCTCCTTGCCCGGGGCGCTACGGCGAGGTACCTAAGTCCCCGTGCCGGCCAGCGCTCATCTTGGGCGTAGCGTTCATGAATCCCGCTGCAAATCAACCCTTTCCGCGAAGTGCGGCGAACGGATTGACGCGCGCCGTTCCGCCCAAGTGCGGGCCACAACGTAACTACTTGGGCGTAGGTCCCAAATCCCGGTCTCGCGGCGAATGCCGTTCCTCCCGACTCGCAGCTACGCCCTAGGAGCCGCCACCTAGGCCCACGAAGCGTTCGCTCCTGCTGCGCGTGTGGTCAGGACGTGCGACGAACTCGCAGCTCCACGCTTTGCCGAACGCTCGGGTGATCCACCGTGAGCGACTGGCGCGACCCCGCCCTCCTCGGCGGTGAGCAGCGAGGGGACCGTGCGGCTCGCGGTGGAGGCGTAGTGTTCCGCTCGCTCATCCGGCCGCGGGGAGCCGTGGGGCCGGATCGTCGTCGAGGTAGGAGGAGTGCGATGAGGCGGCTTGCCAAGGTGTTCCTGGTCCTGGCGGTGGGGGTGCTCGCCGCGGTCGCGTGGGCGGGCGGAGCGGGGGAGACGACGGCGACGGCTCAGCGGAGCAGCCATCTCACGCCGCTACAGCAGAAGCTGATGTCGGGCTTCGCGTCGCGGGCGCTCGAGCAGCGCTCGGCGTCGGGGTTCGCCCCGAAGGTCCGCGGGATGCGCAAGGCGGCGCGTGCCGCGGCGAGTGAGACCGGGTGTCCGGCGAATCGCGGTAGCAACGTGCGTGTGAACCAGAACTGCCTGAATCTCACCGATCCGGACTTGCAGGGCCGCGGCCAGGCCCAGAACGAGACCGCGATCGCGCAGGATCCGAATGACAGCACGCACATCGTCGCGTCGCAGAACGACTACCGGCGCGGGGACGGCAATTGCTACAGCGGGTTCTCGGGCGACGGCGGCGCGACGTGGACGGATTCCACGCCGCCGATGGGTTTCACGCGCGGGGACGCCTTCGGCGGCGTCGCCCGCCAGTACTGGCAGGCCGGCGGCGACACGTCGATGGCGTGGGACACGAAGGGCAACGCCTACCTGTCGTGCCAGATGTTCATGCGCGGCACGGCCGTCTCGAACAACCCGGATCAGTCGAGCGCGTTCTACGTCTTTCGCTCGACCGGGTCGGGCGGGGCGTCGTGGAACTTCCCGGCGCGGCCGGTCGTGGAGCACAACGACGTGGCCGGGAAGGGCGACGTGCTGCTCGACAAGCAGTACATGACGGTCGACGCGACCAAGGGAAGCCGGTTCCAGGATCGCATCTACGTGACGTGGACGCTGTTCGACGCGGACGGCACGAGCTACATCTTCGACGCGTTCTCACGCGACTACGGCGAGCACTTCTCAAGCCCGAAGCTCGTCAGCCGCGACAGCGCGCTGTGCTCCAACCCGATCGGCGTCCCGACACCGCAGGGCCGCTGCAACACGAACCAGTTCTCGCAGCCGTTCACGGGGCCCGACGGTGCTCTCTACGTCGTGTGGGCCAACTACAACCTGACCGGAGTGCGGCCGGGCGAGGGCGACGACGGCGGCGGCGGCGACGGTTTCCGCGCGAACGCCGCGCCCGCTGCGATCGACAACCGGGCGCAGGTGCTGCTCGCCAAGTCGACTGACGGAGGCAACTCCTTCACGGCGCCGAGGAAGGTGTCTGACTTCTACGACCTGCCCGACTGCCTGACCTACCAGGGCGCGGATCCGGGCCGCGCCTGCGTGCCCGAGAAGGGCGAGACCTCCAACTCGATCTTCCGGGCCGCCAACTATCCGTCAGGGGCGGTCAATCCGCGCAACCCGCGCCAGGTCGTGGTCACGCTCGGCTCCTACATCAACCGCCACTCCAAGGAGAGCAACGGGTGCGTGCCGCAGGGTTACAACCCGGACACGTTCCTGCCGCTCTATGACGGCGTCAAGACGCCGGGGGCGTGTAACAACGACATCGTGATCAGCCGCTCCACGAACGCCGGCGCGACGTTCACGGGTGCCACGACCAATGTGCGCGCGCTGCCGGCTACCCGGGCCGCCGACAACCGGACGGATCAGTTCTGGCAGTGGGCGGCATTCAACCCCAGCGGGAACCTCGCGGTTTCGTACTACGACCGCGGCTACGGCAACGATGAGACAACCGGCTTCTCGGACATGAGCCTGTCGGGATCGCGCAACGGCACGGACTTCGCCACGACGCGCGTGACGTCCGCGTCGATGCCGCCGCCGACGCAGTTCGAGGGGTCGTTCTTCGGCGACTACAGCGGGCTGAGCGCCGGAGCGGACGGGGCCCACCCGTTCTGGATGGATACGCGCGATCCGGACCTCTTCGTGTGTCGCGATTCGGCCGGCAAGGTGACGCTGCCGCCGAGCGTCTGCACGGCGAGCGCAGACCAGGCGGCGGTGGCAAATGACCAGAACGTCTACACGCGAGGCCTCACGATCCCGCTGCCGTGAGCGGAACGCCGAACCGGGGAGGGCCGCGCCGAGACGGCCCTCCCGCCCTATCATGGATGCCCGTGCGTGCCGTGCTCGTGAGCGTGTCGGTCCTCTTCGCCGCGGCGACCCTCGGCTTGGCGCCTGACGCGACGGGAACGGCCGCGCCCCACCCGCGACTCACGCTCGAGCGGGCGCAGCCGCTGACCGTCAGCGGCAAGCATTTCCGGGCACACGAGCGCGTGAGCCTCGTGCTGCACCGGCCCTCCGGCGCAACTCGCCGCCGCGCGAGGGCCGGCAGTCACGGCGCGTTCCGCAAGGGCTTCACCGGAGTGACGGTCGACCGTTGCAGCGGCTACTGGGTGAGCGCGAAGGGCTCGCGCGGCAGTCGCGCCACGCTCGTGCGTCGCGCGCTGCCGGAGTGTGCGCCCGCATAGGAAGGGCTGCTCGCCTACAGGCGGACGGACCGGCCGCCGGCCGAACCGCACGAGCCTGGGCCCTCGCGGCCTGAACGCTCAACCTCCCTGCGGGAGCACGCAGCCGAGCGGACGGATTTGGGCCGCCCATTAGATGATCTTCGAGAGTTGCGGCCGGGTAGGGTGCCCTCGTGGCTGATGTGTCTGGGAGCTTCGACCCGATCGGGCCGGTCGACGCCCTCCGCATCCCGCGCTTCGCCGGACTGCGAACCTTCGCCCGCCTGCCCACGCTCGAGCAGGCGCCCGGCGCCAACATCGCGGTGCTCGGCGCACCGTTTGACGGCGGCGCGACCTTCCGCGCGGGAGCGCGCTACGGGCCGGCGGGGATCCGCGAGGCGTCGCTGCTGCTGCGTCCCTACAACGAGGCGCTGGACGTCTCCCCGTTCGCCGCCGTGCAGGTCGTGGACGCGGGCGATGCGCCCGCGCCCCCGGTCAACATCGAGCGCGCGCACGCCGCGATCCTCGAGTCGGCCCGCGAGCTGCATCGCGCGGGCGCGCGCGTGCTGGGGCTCGGCGGCGACCACTCGGTCGCCCTCCCGCTCGTCCGCGCCGCGGCCGAGCGCCACGGGCCGTTGTCGCTGCTCCAGCTCGACGCGCACACCGACACCTGGGACGCCTACTTCGGCGAGAAGGTGACCCACGGCACGATCTTCCGGCGCGCGGCGGAGGAAGGCGCGATCGACGCGTCGCGGTCGGTCCAGATCGGCCTGCGCGGGTCGATGTACGACCGGGAGGACTATGCGGAGAACCGCGCGCTCGGCTTCAGGACGCTGCTCGCCCGTGAGCTTGACGCGGCCGGCGTGGCGGGCGCGATCGCGCTGGCGCGCGACGTGCTCGAGCCGCCGGTCTACGTCACCGTCGACATCGACGTGCTCGACCCGGCCTTCGCGCCCGGCACCGGCACGCCCGAGGCGGGCGGCCTGACCTCACGCGAGCTGCTCGCGATCGTGCGCGGCCTGGCCGGGCTCGACGTCGTCGCGGCCGACGTCGTGGAGGTCGCCCCGCCGTATGACCCCGCGGGCGCAACGGCGATCGCCGCCTCCAACGTCGCCTACGAATTGGTCGGGCTGATGGCGCTCGCCACGATCAGCGCGCGCGGCTGACCGGCGGCGATGTCCACGACGACAGGGAGACCCCATGGCAACTGACGCCCCCACGAGTCCTGCTCGCCGGATCGGCGGGGTCGAGGTCCGCTCGATCGACTACGTGCCACTCAACGAACGGCACGGCAAGGTCTGGAGCCAAGGCCCGCTGTGGTTCATGAGCAACGCTCAGATCGCCACGCTCGCGGTCGGCACCTTCTCCGTGCTCGGCGGGGGCAACCTGATCTGGTCGCTGATCGCCATCATCGCGGGCGCGCTGCTCGGGACATTCTTCATGGCGTTTCACTGCGCGCAGGGCCCGCAGCTCGGCCTCCCGCAGATGATCCAGTCCAGGCCGCAGTTCGGCTACGTCGGCGCGCTGTTGGTCTGGCTGTTCGCCTATCTGCAGTACGCCGGTTTCAACATCTTCAACACCATCCTCGCCGGGGACGCGTTGCACGTCACCATCCACGGCTCGAGCAAGCTGTGGATCGTGGTCGCCACGATCCTGGCGGCCGTGATCGCGCTGGTCGGCTATGACCTCATCCACGGCGTCGAGCGTTGGCTGACCGCCGGCTTTGTGGTCGTGTTCGGCCTCCTCACGATCGCCGTCTTCATGCTGAGCTTCCCCGCCGGCTCGTTCGACCTCGGCGATTTCAAGGCGACGCCCTTCCTCATCCAGTTCGGCGCCGTCGCCGGCTACCAGATCAGCTGGGCGATCTACGTCTCGGACTACTCCCGCTATCTCCCTCCGACCGTCGGGATCCGCGACACCTTCCTGTGGACCTACTGGGGATCCTCACTCGGGGCCATCTGGCCGATGTGCCTGGGCGCCGCCCTGGCGGTCTGGGCCGGCAAGCATTTCGACACCATCGCGTCCCTCAATAAGGCCGGCGACACCCTGTTCGGCGGGTTCGGCGATGCCGTACTGATCTTCGCGATGCTGGGCCTCGTCTCGGTCACCGCGCTGAACATGTACGGCGGCTCGCTGACCCTGATCAGCGCGATCGATTCGTTCAAACGCGTGCGCCCGACGAGCACCGTGCGGATCGCCACCATCGTCTTCACCGCGGTGCTGTCGGTCATTCCGGCGCTGATCAGCGGCGAGAACTTCCTCACGAATTTCGAGGACTTCCTGCTGCTCATCCTCTACCTGTTCATCCCTTGGACCTCGGTGAACCTGGTCGACTACTACATCGTGCGCCGGGGCCACTACGCGATCGCCGAGATCTTCAACCCGCACGGCATGTACGGACGCTGGGGGTGGCGAGGCATCATCGCCTACCTCGTCGGTTTCGCCGCGATGCTGCCGTTCCTCAGCACCAGCAAGTACACCGGGTTCGTCGCCGACGCACTCAAGGGAGCTGACATCTCGCTCTTCATCGGGCTGCCGGTGGCCGGCGGCCTCTACTACGTACTTGCCAGGTCGATCGACGTCGAGGCCGAGACGCGCATCGCAATGCAGGAGGACCGAGAGCTCGAAGAGGTGGCGCGTGGCCACATGAGGCCCGGCGAGGAGGGCTGAACACGGTGCCCGCCGATGCCGCGCTGCGGCCATGACCCTGGTCGTATGTCAACAGCTTGCCCCGCGCATCGCGGACCTGCCGGCCAACCGGGAGCAGTCAGTCCGCGCCGTCGCCGAAGCGGTTGACGCGGGCGCGGACGTCGTCGTGCTGCCCGAGCTCGTGACCTGTGGCTACGTCTTCGACTCGACCGAAGAGGCCGCCGCGGTGGCGATCACCCCCCGGCACGCGGTCTTCGCCGAGTGGGCCGCCGAGGCGGCGCGTGGACCCGCCGTCGTCGTCGGGGGATTCTGCGAGCGCGGCGACGACGGCCTGCTGTACAACAGCGCGGCGGTCGTCGACGGCTCAGGCGTCCTGGGCGTGTACCGAAAGACACACCTGTGGGACCGGGAGAAGCTCTTCTTCCAGCCCGGTGCCGAGGCGCCTCGGGTGTTCGACACACCGGCGGGTCGCATCGGCGTCCTGGTCTGCTACGACCTCGAGTTCCCCGAGCTGCCGCGCCTGCTGGCCCTCGCCGGGGCCGAGCTCATCGTCGTCCCGACCAACTGGCCGCTGGTCGACCGGCCCGAGGGCGAGCGCCCGCCCGAGGTGCAGATCGCGATGGCCGCGGCCCGGGTCAACCGCGTCTTCATCGCCTGCTGCGACCGGACCGGGACCGAGCGCGGACAGGAGTGGACGGCCGGCACGACGCTCATCGACGAATCGGGCTGGGTCATCGCGACCCAGACGGCGGAGGGTCCCGCACGGGCCGAGATCGACCTCGCGCTGGCCCGAGACAAACGGCTGACCGACCTGTGCGACGCCCTCGGCGACCGGCGCCCGGAGCTATACCGGCCGCTCACCGCGACGTCAGGGGCCGAGGGGGATGCCGAGCCCAGCCCACGCGCCGGCGCGGACGCCATCGCGGGCGATAAGGCAGCGCGTCGCTGACGAAGGGCACAGCGCTCGGCGATCGACTAGCAGCCGCACAGCCCGACTCTAGTCAGACGGGCGTTGTCGCACCCAGGGGCGAGCGGGGCTGGTGCTCGTGCTGCTTTTCGCGCAAAGTGGCACTCAGCCGTGCGGCTCGGTCGCCTCTTCGTTCGCGTGCTTAGCGGTAGGTGCCGCGCCCGCCGCGCTTCGTCGCTTGCGCTCGCCGCGATCAAGCGTGGTATGGATGGCCTGTGGCTGACTCGATTGCCGCGCCTCACCTCAGACTCCTCCCGCTGACGCCGTCGTTGCTGCGCGCCGTGGCCGGCGGCGATCTGGCTGAGGTCGAGCGGCAACTCGGCGCTCGTGTGGGGAAGGGGTGGGAGGAGGGCGTGCCGGCAAAGCTACGACTCGAACAGCTCGCAGCCGACCCGTTGGAGCAGCCATGGCTGGTTCGCGCCATGGTCGCCTCGACGCCTCGGCGGGTGGTCGGATGCGTCGGCTTCCACGCGCCGCCAGATGACGACGGCCGCGTGGAGATCGGCTACGACATCGTGGCGTCCGAGCGCCGAAAAGGGTATGCCCGTGAGGGGATCCGGGCGCTGCTCGACTGGGCGTGGGCGACTGGACGCGTGGGGACCTGCGTCGCCTCCGTCAGTCCGCACAACGCGCCCTCCCTCTCCCTCATCCGCTCGTTCGGATTCCGGCATGTCGGCGACCAGATCGACGAGATCGACGGACTGGAACTGGTCTTCGAGCGGCGCCTGCCACTCGCGCCCTGAACGGCGCCGCTGCTCCTCATCGCGCAAAGATGGCATGAGCCGGGTGTCGTCCTGACCGGTGTGTAGGCCACGTGCTCGGGCGCGGATCCGCTGCGTCGCGAGTTCGAGGAGGCTGCCGTGACGATCGTGATGGGTTTGGATCAGCACCGCGCGCAGATCACCGCGGAGTGGCTGGACACCGAGACCGGCGAGGTCTCGCGCGCGCGGGTGACGCCGGCTGACCGTGCCGGTGTCCGGCGGTTCTTGGCGCGGTTTGTCGGCCGGCGGCTCGAGGTGGCGTTGGAGGCCACGACGGGGTGGCGGTTCGTCGTCGAGGAGCTGCGCGCGATCGGCGCCGAACCGCATCTGGCCGAGCCGGCCGAAGCGAGCGCGCTGAAGGGCAACAAGCGGCGCGCCAAGACCGACCGCGGCGACGCGCGGCATCTGCGCGAGCTGCTGATGACCGGCCGGTTGCCGGAGTCCTACATCGCGCCCGAGCACCTGCTCGATCTCCGCGCCCGGGTGCGGTTGCGGCACGCGTTGGTCGATCAGCGCGGGGAGTGGCAGCAACGCATCCACGCGGTGCTCTATCACCACGGGCACCCGCAGAAGGCGGGACTGTTGACCGCCGCGAACCGCGAGTGGCTTCTGGGTCGGGCGTTGCCGGATGCGGCACGCGAACAGGTCACGGTCGCGCTGGCGATGATCGACGCGCTCGACAGCCAGTCCGCCGGAATCACGGACGAGCTGCGCCGCTACGCGCGCCGCCAGGCCGGTTGCCGCGCGCTGATGGGTCTCTAC